>NZ_JAGTUL010000045.1:0-29367 GCF_018224605.1 Shewanella sp. M16
TATTGCTATCAAGATAAATTATGAAATATAATACCTTATGAATTTAAGTTTTTCATAATTAAGCTTCCTTCTGTTAATTCCTTTTTCATTCCACATCTCTAAGTTTATAGTAAAATATTATAGCCTCTGGTTTTTGAACAATAATTTAACATGTTTTATGTGTAACTGTTGGTTTTTTTTACTAATTATTATCAATTAACGTATTTGGAGTTTATACATGCCCTTTAGTCACGGATACTTGTCTAAAGTTAATATTATAGTGGCTGACGATCACCCTGTTGTTGTGATGGGGATTGGTAAAATAATAAATGAATTTAAAAATTTTAGTCTAGTTAGGACTGTGACTTCCATTCGAGCACTTTTTGAATCAATCGCTAATGATCCTTGCGATATTTTGATTTGTGATTATTCCTTTGAAAATGATGATGAGCCAGATGGTTTGCTATTACTTAGACGTATTCATAGATTATATCCAAGTATAAAAATTATTTTGCTAACTGCACATGATGATTTAGTTATTATGCAGCAAGCGATGCAGATTGGTGTTTGTGGTTTCTTAAGTAAATCGAGTGATGATATTTCTATTTTACCGACAGTGATTACTCGTGTTCTACAAGGCGAAAAATATATTGACCCCCTAACATCAAAAGCGTTAGTGAAACACATGATGTCAAATCATCTCTCAAGCCCAACGTTATCGATTTCGCAACTGACGGCGAGGGAACTTGAAGTTGTTCGAATGTTTGTGCGTGGTATGTCAGTTACTGATATTGCACAACATACGGATCGTAGTATTAAAACGATAAGCACTCAGAAGAAAAAAGCGATGCAAAAATTAGGCGCAAGTAATGATATAGAATTGGTGAATATATTTAACAAACTATTCTGAACATCTTCTCAGTGGTCCGCCTAAATGAAATCTTCTCAATTCAATCTACGAAATTTATTATGCAAATATTTGAAATGCACTCCGCTCTCTGATCCTGACTTACCCGGACGTTATTCCCGTTGGTTATTATTTAGTGGTGGATTAGCTATCAGTTTTATTGTGCTTACTATATCAGTTGTAGAAATTACAATATTATCTGAACGTTTTTTAGACGAACGTGTACATTTGTTTCAAATTCAGCGAGGTATCATCAAGGAAAATCTTGATAGAACCCAGGCTCGTTTGAAACAAAGGGTTGAATTTTATGAGATGTTGTGGCGCTTACGTGATGGGGAAAATTTACCCGTGTTGCGTTATCGTCAAGAGTTACTAAAAAAAAATGGTGTCATAGTTACCGATACTGATGTAACCGCTACCCCTGCGATGATCTTATCTTCATCTAGTCATAGCGTAACTGAGCATGAACTGGCTGATTTTTTAGGCTTAATGCGTGAGGTGTCGCCAACACCCTTGTTACGTCAGCGAGAAAATGGGCATTACCTTGGCGGTTATATATATTCATCTGATCATCGATTGCTAGCATTGTGGCCACCATTGGCATTAACTAAATTGAATAATGTGAAGGAAGTTGGCATTAATAAATTTATCAATGATGCTGTAACTAGGGTCGATGCTGTGATAACAACCAGCAATGTGAATAAATTATATGATGAGAGAATGTTTTGGGTACCCTTTTATAAATCGCCTATTACTGATGAATTAACTACAAATTATGCCGCCCCAGTTTATTGTGATGGTAAGCTTATCGCGGTTATTGTCGTAAACGTTCCTATCAGTAAATTCTCTATGCTCTTTCAGAGTTCGACTCATGAGACAGGTTTTTTTGTTGTCTCCAGTGATCGTAAGCATATATTCGGTGTAGACAATTACAGCTCAAGTGAGAGTCGATGGGCGAAATATATCTTGGAATATCCTGGATTATTACAAAATACGGCTTTGCGCCGAGATATAACTTATCGTGATGGCATGTTTTTCGTGTCACAATTTATCCAAGGACCAAACTGGATTGCAGTCTATGTATTTGACTGGTTTACAATTTTTCATGCACTAAAAAGCAAACTAATCACATTAAGTATACTGACATTTTTAGTGCTGGGGATCCTGTGGGGCTTTATTCTTTTGCTCGATCGTTTAATACTTGCGCCACTACGAATACAGTCGCGTCTTGTATATGAAAGTGATGCATTCAATCATGCCGTGCTGAATACTGCACCAGTAGGTTTGAGCATTTATGATCCTTTTAGCAATAAAGTGGTTATGCAAAACGAAGCTGCCGAATGCTTACTTTTACCCTCAGAATGTGTGAATTTCTATAGAGAAATATTAGTTAAAGCACAGTTGAATCGCCATAAAAATCAATCCGAAGTGCAGTCAAACGTCCATGAGGTGCAGATAACAGAAGCATCAGTGCTAAGTGCATGTGGCGAGCAACGGGAAATATCTGTGGCTTATTCTCATATTCGTTACCAACAACGCGAAGTCATCTTGTTTAGCTTGACCGATATTAGTGCTCAGAAGACCACGGTCCGTTTGTTAGAGCAAGCGCGTGAGATGGCTGACCAAGCTAATCAGGCCAAGTCGATGTTCATCGCGATGATGAGCCATGAAATTCGTACACCTTTGCACGGTGCATTGGGTAATTTGGAGTTGTTAGCGTTAGAGCCCTTAACGCTAGAACAAAAGGCGCGAGTTTCGACAATTAACCGTGCATTTGATGCGTTATTGGCTTTGATCAACGATATTTTGGACTTGTCGAAGATAGAAGCTCAGGAATTACAGTTACATCCCGAGCCATTTCAACTTATTGAGCTGGTTGAACGCTGTGCACAGACTTTTGCACCTGTGATTCTGGACAAGAATTTGCGCTTTTTCTGCCTAATTGATCCTGAACTTACAGGCACTTGGAGTGGAGATGGGCACAGATTATCTCAGGTACTGATGAACCTAGTGAGTAATGCTCGAAAATTTACTGAGGAGGGGTCTATTACTATCAGGGCTATTCCTGGTGAAGTTAGGGATGATATCCGCTGGGTGCGCATTTCTGTTAGCGATACCGGAATTGGTATCTCGCACGCACATATCAACAAAGTATTTGAACCCTTCGTACAAGCAGACAGATCTATTAACAGTCGTTTTGGTGGCACAGGGTTAGGGTTGACTTTATGTCGACGGATCATGACGTTAATGGGGGGCAATATTACAGTTGATAGTGAGGAGGGAGAGGGGTCTATATTTACGATCAATGTGCCTTTACGTCATAATCTTTCATACGAAAATCGTTCCCAAGTTGTAGATAAATATCGTTTTAGCACTGTCGTAATTGTATGCGATTCACCACTTTGGCAATTTAATCTGATAGAGCAATTTAAATGCTGGATCCCCGATGTTGAAATAATTGAAGCAAGCTTGTTAAAGCCTTTGCCCGCATCAAGGACAAACGCTGTAATTGTCTTTGCAACTTCAGGGACGGCACTATCAGAGCCATGGCGAGATATCTTATATACGTATCTTGATACTGTGATCCTATCCAGCGACGGCCCTCTATACCCTGAACGTCGAAACCAAGATCTATGTGTAACCTCATTCTCGACATCAATGTTCAAACTTATTTTGGCTGCATGTGGTAAGCATGATGAAGTTCTTGAACCCTTAACTGTTCGCCAACAAAGATCAGAAATTCATCATTATGCCAAGGTATTAATTGCTGAAGATGATCCGCTTAACCGAACTTTACTTGAGCATCAACTTGCCGCACTTGGTTATCATTACGTTGATAGCGTAGGGGATGGGCAACAGGCTTTAGAATACTGCTCGACCAAGCCTTATGACATTATAGTGACTGATCTTGGCATGCCGCAGATGGATGGATTTGAATTTCTTAAAGCAATACGAGCTAAAGGAATTAATACACCCGTGATTGTCAGCACGGCAGATATTAATGGTATTACTCAAATTAAAGCTGCAGGTATTGCAGAGGTGTTACATAAGCCCATTACCATCGAGAGATTGAATAGAGCTCTTGAACACGTTCTTGGAAAGGTGATGTCGGATAGTCAAGAAATAAGTATGAAATCATTATCGACAGTGACACTTATTGATATGCAAGCGCTGTTTGTTGCTGGCTGGAACAGTGACGAACAAGGCTTGCTTGATGCATTGGATGCGAATGACGGTAAGCGCTTTCTTGGTTATTTGCATCGGCTAAAAGGTGCATTGCTGGCATTGGACGAAAAATCTTTAGTTGCAAGTATTGATATTCTGAAACGGCATATTGAGTCCCAAGGCTTAGCGCAAAACGTAGTACATATAGATGTATTTATGGAAAAGCTAAGATCACTAGTTATTTTGTACAGTAAAAATAAGGCGTTACCAGAGTTCTGATTGAGTGACTACGGGTAATAGCATCAAAAACAACGGGAGCTTAGGCTCCCGTTGTTGATCTTACCTTTAGCAAACCGTTATTTTTGATGCTATTCAGCCAGTAATCCGCGGCTACGCAGTAGCGGCTCGATACCGGCTTCTTTACCGCGGAATTTTTTATACATCAGCATAGGATCATCGCTGCCGCCTTTCGAAAGGATATTGTTACGGAAGGAATCCGCAGTGGCTTTGTCGAAAATGCCGTTTTCTTTAAAGGCTTCGAAAGCATCCGCACCTAAAATATCTGACCAGAGGTAGCTGTAGTAGCCTGCTGAATAACCGCCCGCGAAAATATGCGAGAAGTAAGTGCTGCGATAGCGTGGGCTGATTTCTTCAATCAGTCCCATTGCCGCTAACGAGTCCGCCTCAAACTTGGCCGCATCCTTTGGCGTTGTGTCGGTCAGTGTGTGCCAATCTAAATCGAGTTTAGTGGCCGCCATGTATTCAACGGTAGAAAAACCTTGGTTGAACTTACTGGCCGCTTGGATTTTCTTCACCAGTTCTTGCGGGATCACTTCGCCGGTTTTGTAGTGCTTGGCAAATTGGGCTAACACTTCTGGTTGAGTCATCCAGTTTTCATTCACTTGCGATGGGAACTCAACGTAATCGCGAGGTACAGCGGTGCCGCCCTGTGAGCGATATTCGACGTTCGATAACATGCCGTGTAGTGCGTGGCCAAATTCGTGGAATAGTGTGCTGGCTTCATCGAAAGTCAGCAACGCTGGCTCATTACCCGCTGGTCGAGGGTAGTTTAATACGTTGACAATAATAGGTTTAGAATCAACGCCATTCATATTGTATTGCTTGCGGAAGGAGTTCATCCAAGCGCCGCCACGTTTGCTGTCACGGGTGAAATAGTCACCCATAAAGATGGCCATCAGTTTGCCGTCTTTATTGTAAACTTCCCAAGTACGGACTTCGGCATTATATTTGGGTAAGTCGGTACGTTCTTTAAAGGTCAAACCGTACAAACGGTTAGCCGTGTAGAACACGCCTTTTAATGTACTGTCGAGGGAGAAATACGGACGGGTTTGTTGCTCGTTAAAGCTGTACTTAGCGACACGGATCTTGTCGGCGTAGTAATCCCAGTCCCACGCTTGCAGCTTAAAATTGCCACCTTGAGCGTCAATCATGGCTTGCATATCAGCCACTTCGGTTTTGGCTTGGGCCAATGCCGCTGGCCATACTTTATTGAGTAAACCGTAGACGTTTTCTGGTGTTTTAGCTGTGCGTTCTTCTAACACGAAATCCGCATGGGTTTTATAGCCCATCAGTTGAGCACGTTCAGCACGCAGGGCAGCAATCTTAGCGAGGATAATCTTGTTATCGTTGGCGTTATTGTTGTTACCGCGCTCGATATAGCCTTTGTAGAGTTTTTCACGTAACTTGCGATTATCGGCATAGGTCAAAAAAGGCGTAATAGAAGGGCGAGACGTGGTAAATACCCACTTGCCTTCATGGCCACGTTTTTTGGCAGTTTCAAAGGCAGTTGCAATCACATCTGCGGGTAAACCTGCGAGATCGGCTTTGCTATCAACCACTAATTCGAAGGCATTGGTTTCGGCTAATAGATTGTCACCAAAGGCTAAATTGAGTTTGCCGATCTCTTCGTTCAGCGCGCGCAGTTTGGTTTTATCTGGCTCGCTTAAGTTCGCGCCGCCACGGGTGAAAGATTTATAGGTATCTTCCAGTAATTTGGCTTGGGCTGTGCTGAGCTTCAGGTTGTCCTTTGCGTCGTGGACGGCTTTAACTTTTTGAAACAGTTTGTCATTAAGCAAAATATCGTCTTCGGCGGACGATAACATAGGCGACACTTCTTTCGAGAGTGCTTGCAATGCTTCATTCGTATCCGCGCCCGTCAGGTTAAAGAAGACGTTAGAAACGCGCGTCACTAGATCGCCAGAAAACTCCATGGCTTCAATCGTATTGGCGAAGGTGGGTTTTGCTTTATTATCAACAATTGCTTGAATTTGTTCGTGTTGTTGGGCGATTCCCGCTTTAAATGCGGGGAGGAAATGCTCCGGCTTGATTTTATCGAAGGCCGGAATTTCCATAAAAGTATCATAGGGTTTAAAAAATGGATTAGTCGCATTCTGGCTGATAATTTGTGCTGACACGGCATTTGGCGCCGCATTTGCTTGAACACTGGCATCGGGTTGTTGTGTGCTACAGGCGCCCAAAGTTAAGGCTAAAGCGATGGCACTTAGCGTGAGCTTAGCAGTGCGTGGCGTGAGGGCTTGCGGTTTAAGGGTTAGTCCCTTCATTATTTGTTCCCCGTTAGGTCGATATTGTTATGGATGTTTGCATGATGATGGCCTTGGATTTCAAGAAAAAATTGAAGTCTACGTGCGGCTAAAACCATTAAATTAAGCTTAATGTGACTGTTTAACATGTATCGGACTAGGGGTTCCATCGATTTTGTGTTTAGTTTGTAACAAATGTTTTGTTTCAGGCTTTTAAGCAAAAAATGATGGCAAACTGGGCGAGGATATTATCGCGTCTCAGGCACGTTTTCTTGGCTTAGTCGACCCTAAACCCATTGCAATTGGCGGCTCAACGAACAGTAAATTACTCTCCATTGCTTTAAGTTTTGACCCAGCGATGCTGGGCGTGGAATACACAGGCCATACCGAAAAAGAGTTCATCACCCACAAGCAATTCATGCTGAACCTAAAAATGTATACCGCAGCGTTTATCGAGCTATCGGCGGTGAAATAGTGTTCTTTGTTAAAGTTATTTTGGGATGACACAAAAGTGTAGGGAGCAATAAAGCCGTTCTGAATATAAAAGGTTCATTCGGAAATGGCGGTTAAATCTTAGATTTCTGCCATTTCAACTTGAAAAGCTCAAAAGCTTGTGAGTTATATCGTCAGTTGTGCTGCATGAATTGTCATTGTTTTCCCAGTGACTCGCCGTCTTTTTATTTCATAAGAAGTATCCATATAGGCTCGACGGCGACATCCATATCGCCAACGGTCACTGGTACACCAATGCCAATCCTCACTTACCCTTTCGCTGTTCGTTTAGCTAAAAAGCTAATGCACAAAGCAAGATAACTTTGTCGTCAATAGTGCAGCATGAATTGTCATTGTTTCCCCAGTGACTCGCCGTAAATATATCCCTATAGGCTCGACGGCGGCATCCATGCCGCCAACGGTCACTGTTGCAACAATGCCAATCCTAACCAACCCTCTCGCTGCCCGTTCTGCTAAAAAGCTATTGCCCCAAAGCCATTTAGTGCTCATGTTCTAACTTTCAATGTGGTTGAGCTTTTACCATATAAAATCTAATCCATAGGCGAGATATTTGATTATCAGTCGATCACATTAAATTCTTTATTCGTTGAAGTGTAAGAAGGTTTATGATGCTTGTGGTATCGTTTAGTGGTGCGTTCCGATTTACCGGAGCTGAACATTACAGGCCGAAGGAGAGTTTAGGTTAAGTTACCTACCTTCATGTACCAAGAAACGAGCATGGCAACTTAAATAGGAAGTATCGTGCTTCGGATTTGAATTAGGGTATTTCTTAATAATAATCTCGTTGTTTTTATGCGTATGGTAGAGTATTAAAATCGCGTAACCACATAAAATAGTGATTAAAAATGAAACAGATAGAGCATGTATCGCTCACACTCCCACATACGGGTGTGCCTATTGATATTAGTCTCAGAGGACATAACCTTATTATCACAGGAGGTAACGGCTGTGGTAAAACGAGTTTTATCAAACAATTGCATGATGACATTATTCGCCAATCCGATACTCAAAAGTCATTGCAGAATCTAACCCAAGATCTACAATACGCTGAAAATCAAGTCAAACAAGGAGCCTCTAATCGAAATTACAATCATTATCAGAATAGGACCAGTGAACTTTTAAAGGAAATTGATAAAGCAAAATCTACTCAGATTTCAATGCGAGATAATGCTGAGTTCATACAAGAGTATTCCGATAAACATTTTGCTCTCAGTTACTATAAAGCAGAACGCCAATCAGAGATATCAGTAGACGACACCCGACCTAGTTTACAGTCCATCAAAACAAGGGAGTCAAGCAAGTCAATGTCTGAGCATTTTGGTGTCGTTTTTGAAAAGTATTTAGTTGCGCAAAAAGTAATCTTTAACGATATCGTGGCAACCGACGATACAAAAGCACAATCACAAGCAGATCGTATCCAGAGTTGGCTAGACAAAGTTGAAGATGATCTACGCTATTTGTTTGAGGATGATGAATTAGAATTAAAATTCAACAGAGAAAAACAATCTTTCGAGATCCATCAAGCAGATAAAAGTCCATTTCAGTTCAACGAACTTTCATCTGGTTTCTCTGCAATAATGTATATCTACTCTGACTTGTTAATGAAAGTGGAGTTGAAAGACATTCCTGCCAACCAATTGAAAGGTATTGTTCTAATCGATGAGATCGACGCTCATTTGCATGTATCGTTACAGCGTAGAATTTTATCGTTCTTCACTCTCGCTTTTCCAAATATTCAGTTCATAGTTACTACACACTCACCTTTCGTTGTTCAATCGGTCAATGACGCTGTGATTTATGACCTATCAAAACGAGAACAGTTGGAAGATCTTTCGATGTACTCATACGAGTCGATTCTAAAAGGATTACTAGGCGTTGAAAGTACGTCTGATCTCTTGAAAGACCAACTGGATGAAATGGCTCAGTTAGTGAACGAAACATCGTTGAACAAAATGCGCCTCAATGAATTAATAATGAATATTGAACCCCATGAAGCAAAGTTGGATGCTAGGTCACGTGCTTTCTTATTGCTTGGGAAGAATGCTATTTTAGATTCGAATGATGGTGAGGAGTAACCAGATGTTTAATGTTACTCGTACCTACCCAGCTCCAGATAGCATTGATAAAGGCAAGTACAATGAGAAAGATGTTCTATCAGCATTGAAGCCAATGTTCTTAGAGAAATGCTACCTCTGTGAAAGAGATGAGATCCAAGATGCTGAGGTTGAGCATTTTGTTCCTCACCAAAGTGATCCGGCTTTGAAATACGACTGGGAAAACTTGTACTACTCATGTTCACGTTGTAACAGCATCAAGAGCAACACGCACGTAAACCTTCTAGATTGTGCTAACAATGCTATTGATGTTGGTAAATTAATCTGTTGCATGATGCCTTCGGCACCATCTGAAAAGGTCACAGTAAAAGCCATAAGTACAAAGCCTACAGTACAATCAAAAAATACAGTTACTCTTTTGGATAAGTGTTATAACCTCGAAAATACCGCTCTGAGAGGTATTAGCCGTGAATCATTGATGGAACAGATGTGGGATCACTACACAGACCTTCTACTTGCAAGGCAAACACTTCGTAAAAAGAAGGCCGCGGCTATGGACAAACAACGAGCAGAACAAGTTATTGCGGCAATGCTGGATTTGAAGCATCCGTTCTCGATATTCTGGCGATACTACTACTTGAATGATACTTTCCTCATGGAGAAATATCCTAAGTTGAGAGCCGGATTTTGACACTCACTAAGGAGCCTCAATGCTCCTTAGTTTGCGCTTCATTAATTAACTTTGTATACAGCGAATCTTTATCTGCACCAATTAGACTAGACACCCAATTCAACAAGATTGTGATACTTTTTCTAATGACACTCATCGCTTCAAGAGCCTTACCTATAACTCGCTTTTGTCTGGAATTCTTTCTATGACTGGTCCGGCGCTTGCTGTTGATGCCGTAAAAGCAGGTATTGAAATAGCGAATGAAATTGCAGATGAGTATGAAAAAACTGGTCTATCAAGTTCAACACTATTAGTTGCAGGTAAAGCCGTTGGCGAAGCCGCTTTAGATGTTGGATTGAAGAAAGTTAAAATACTCGGGGTAGCAAAGGATGTACACGGTAACTCCAAACTAAGCGAAAAAGCCCAGCATGTGTACGAAATTCGTAACAATAAAACAGGCGAAGTAGTAAAAACTGGGGTTAGCCAAGGAAAGATAAGTAAAGAAGGAAAATCTTACCGTGCTGAACGTCAGAGACGTAAGTGGGGCAAGGATAACTTTGATACCACTATTATTGCAGAAATACCTGCTGGCCCTGGGGCTAGACAGAAAGCTCTCGATATCGAGGCTTCCAATGCTCGGGGTCTACGCCCTGAGAACTTGATCAATCCAGACTATCATGTAAGGCCATAACGATGAAGTTAGAACAAGTATATATGACTTTAGAAGACACTAAATATGAACCTTTATCGCGGGCAAAATATCAATTTACAGCAAACTATCTTACACTATTCATCTCTGACTGGTTGAAAAAACGCAAGCTTGATTTAGGGTTATTCAATAGGATTGTTTTTCAAGAAGGAAATGATAGAGACATGTCTATCGTCGGTGATAAAGCTTTTCGAGTTTGCGTTGAGCAAGAGTTTACTTCTCTTGAACAGTTCACAACCAAAGAATATGTCCACCGATACTTTACTAAGAAATATTTAGAGGGTTTTGCAAGATTTGATAAAGAATTTAATCTAAATTTGACTACTGATTTACAGCCCTTATTAGAACATGGTTTCTGTAACAGCTTTAAGTATGATATCAAAGTAAAATCGAAGAAAATTGGCAGTAAGACAGTAATTGCGTTGCATCGCTATAAGTACGATAGATACGATTTGGTCGTGCAAACGGTAAACAAAGAAAAAGAGGTGCTTGATGAGCAAGTCATATTTAGTTGTGACCCTGACCCTTTTATCGTGCACTTTGATGTTAACAAGATTGATATAGATAACAGCAAAATGAGAGTAATTAATAAGGTTAGAGAAACTACTATATTCTACGAACTTAAACTAGTGTGAAAATAGAGAAAATGACAACACTTTTTTAAATCGACCTCATTTTCTTAGGGCTTTTTCTTATCTGGAACTGGGCAATTTTACCAGCGACATGGGCAGTAGTGACCTGTAGAAGTGACCAGTCTTTAACGGCCGTGCGCACAATTGCTCGCTTCTGCTGTCTATGAGTGTTCACTTCCACTGCTTTAAGCTGCTCAGTCTGCTGCGAGTTTTAGAAGAGCATTCGCTTTAGGATGGCTTGTTCATCGGGTTTAATACTAACGTTCAATAATTGCCTTACAAATATTAATCCGAAACCAATGAGTTAGAGTAAAAAATCTAGCAAGGTTTTGTCCAAAAGCGTGCTGGGTATCTCCTTCATACAGACAGGTTACACTAGTGCCAAAAAGGTGAGCCATGGTGATTAGCGAGACGACCGTCCGCCCCATGAATGGGGCGGTCGAGCATCCACGGACGGACTGGCTGCGAGTCGGAGAGTGAATGCCATGGCAAGCCTATATTAGTGGATACCAGCCAACGCTAAGATCCCAATAACTGACATTACAGTTTACCAATGAATTTTGTACAGAAGTGCGTTAGGTCTCAGTAGATACTTCATGACTCACCTGTCGCTTCATTGAAAAAAGCAAGTGTAAATCAGCATGATACGGTGTAATTAAAAATAATAAAAAGCCCTGCTTATACAGTGATGTATAGCAGGGCTTTTTTAAGCGAGAGTTTGCATTCGTTGAGTGGAAGGACAAGCTTTACTCAGGATTTATGACCTAGATCGAATAGATCATAAATCCTTTTATCTCATCCACCTATTTCTCTCACTCATCTCTTTACACTCATCTCTTTCACTAACATTAGCATCATGGAGATGCTAGTAGCCGATGGCTTCGCTACCTGAGTGGCGTGGATCAGAAGCGCCAAAAATTCCTTGTTCGGTCACCATGATTGATTGTGTGCTGCCCATAGCGGACTGTACTTTCACTTTGTGGCCTTTGGCTTCGAGCAGGGAAATGGTATCGCGATTAAAGCTGGACTCGACTCGCAATTCATCGGGTTGCCATTGATGGTGAACCCGCGCCGCATTACTGGCTTCGGCGATATTCAATCCATGATCAATAACATTCATGATGATCTGCAGTGTGGTGGTGATAATACGCGAACCACCTGGACTGCCAGTGACGAGGAAGGGTTTGCCATCCTTCATTACTATTGTTGGGCTCATTGAGCTGAGTGGGCGTTTATTGCCCTCGACCGCATTGGCATCACCGCCTACTAAACCGTAGCCGTTTGGTACGCCGGGTTTGGCAGAGAAATCATCCATCTCGTTATTGAGCAGAATCCCTGTTCCCTTCGCCACTAAACCTGAGCCGTAGCTGAAGTTTAAGGTGTAAGTATTAGAGACAGCGTTACCCCATTTATCGACTACCGAGAAGTGAGTGGTTTGGTCGCTCTCATAGGGGGCGAGCTTGCCGGGCTTGATTTCAGCGCTCGGTGTTGCCTTATTGATCGCAATTTGGCTGGCGATTTTTTGGGCGTAGTCCTTACTGGTTAATGCTTTGATGGGTACCTTATAAAAGTCGGGATCGCCTAAGTATTCGCTGCGATCGCTATAGGCGTACTTCATGGTTTCTGCCATCAGATGAATCGTCTGGGCGGTATTGTGACCGAGTTTGTCTATTGGGAATTGCTGCAATACGTTGAGCATTTCGATGATGTGCACGCCGCCCGATGATGGTGGTGGCATAGACACAACCTCGTAACCGCGGTATTCGCCGCGCACGGGTTCACGTTCCACAACCTTATAATTTTTAAGGTCGTCTAAGGTCATAATGCCGCCAGCTTCTTTCACCGCATTGATGAGCTTAGTGGCGGTTTCACCTTCGTAGAATCCTTTGGTGCCTTTTTCAGCGATAAGACTTAACGAATGGGCAAGTTCAGGTTGTTTAAGAATATCATCCACTTGATAGTCACTGCCGTCGGCTTTGTAGAAGATAGCGGCCGTGGTTGGCCATTGGGCCATGCGGCGTTTTAGGCCTGCAAGGGATTGGGCAAGATCTGGGGTGATGCTAATGCCTTCCTGCGCCATTTTAATCGCGGGTGCCGTAACTTGGGCGAGTGTCATAGTACCATATTTTTCAAGGGCTAAGCTCATGCCCATCACTGTACCTGGCACACCTACTGCAAGACCGTGTTCACGGCTCAGTTTTTCAACTGCGTCGCCATTTTCGTCGAGGAAAATGTTTTTCTTGGCTTTAGAAGGGGCCATTTCACGGTAATCGATAGCGATGGTTTTGTTTTCTTTGGCAATATGCACCAGCATAAAACCACCGCCGCCGATATTGCCTGCACGGGGTAAGGTGACTGCCAAACTGAAGGCGACAGCCACGGCGGCGTCAACCGCATTACCGCCTTGCTTTAGGATCTCAACGCCGGTGCGACTGGCGAGAGTTTCTTGGCTTGCGACCATGCCATGCTTAGCCCACACAGGTTGTGCGGTGGCCATCTGGCTGAAAATTGGCGATTCATCGGCAAGCAGACAGGGAGATGATAGTAAGGGAAGCGCCATCGCAATGGCGAGAATAAGAGGTCTAAAAGGTCTTGTTGGACGCATACTCAATCCTGAATTTATTTTAATTATGGCTATGCAATGTGCCGAGAATTAGGCTTAATTGCAACCTCGTATACTTGTTCACACCAGTAAAGGACGATAATTTACCCAATGAGACAGCTTATTTTGGCTTTTTCGAGCTCAATGTCGGATATTTCGGCCAGTGCGTGGAATGCCGCCATGGGTGAGGCGAATCCCTTTTGCCGCCATGAGTTTCTGTTGGCACTCGAGCAAAGCCGCTCCGCTTGCACTGCAACCGGTTGGACGCCTCGACATTTATGCGTGTTCGATGCGGGTGACACATTAAATGATGTCGACAGTAAGGATAAAAGCTTGTCGCCTTTGGCTGAAGGAGGGTTTATCAGTGTGCAAACGGCTAAGCACTTCAATCAGTTCCCACTTATTGCCGTCATGCCTTTGTACCAAAAATCCCACTCCTACGGTGAGTATGTGTTCGATTGGGCGTGGGCCGAAGCCTATGAGCGCCATGGGCTCGATTACTATCCCAAATGGGTGAATGCGATCCCTTTTACCCCTGTGCAAGGTCAACGGATGGGCATTCATCCCGCATTGGAGCGCGCCGAGCAACTGCGCGTGGCGGCATTACTGCTGCTGACATTGAATCGCCGACTAATATCAGCGCAGGATAATCTCGTACTTGAGGAAGCTATTCTTAATGGGCCAGAGCAGGGCAATACCCCGATTACCTCATGGCACAGCCTGTTTGTTACCCCAACACAAACGCCGTTATTTGAAAGTTTGCCAAATTCGCTGTTAAAACGCTTAGGCACTCAGTTCCATTGGCATAATCGCGGTTATCGGGATTTTAATGATTTTCTGGCGGGCTTTAGTTCCCGTAAGCGTAAAAATATCTTGAAGGAGCGGGCGCAGTTACAGCCTTTTAATCTTAAGTTTCAGTTTGTCGAAGGGGAGCAGATTACCGCTTCGCAATGGCAAACGTTTATCCAATGTTATCAATTAACTTACCTTAAACGCTCCGGTCATCGCGGCTATTTAACGCCAACCTTTTTTCAGCAGTTGGGGGCGCAACTCGCTGCGCAAGTCCTACTCTTGGTGGTCGAAGATGCAAAGGGCGAGATGGTCGCTGGCGCCTTGTATTTAAAAGGTGAGAATACCCGAGGGCAGAAATGCTTATATGGTCGTTATTGGGGGACGACGGTTGAGCTCGACGGTTTACATTTTGAGGCCTGTTATTACCAAGGTATTCAATATTGTATTGAACATGAGTTTCAAGTGTTTGATGCGGGCGCGCAGGGGGAACATAAGGTGCTGCGAGGCTTTGAACCCGTAGCAATGTATTCCTACCATAACATCGCCCATTTGGGATTTAAGGCGGCGATTGCCGACTTTGTTGAGCAAGAAACACTGCAAATGCAGCAATATATGGCGCAGATGCAGGATGTGTTGCCCTACAAAAAAGCGCCTTCATAAAGACCGCGTTAACAGGACTTTATTGGGCTCATTTTAGGTAGAACGGGTTACATTTAAGCGGTTAGTTCAAACCGTTAGCTCATGGCTAACCAAACTCCTACGCCTATCATTAGGCTGCCCGCAATGCGGTTTAACCAGCGAATATTATCACCACGGCTCAAGAAGATGCGCAGGCTTTTGCCACCACTGGCGTAGGCGAGCATAGAGGTAAATTCGGTCACCATGATAATGCTCAGTAAGGCTAGGAGCTGCGGCGCGACGTCGCGCTCGGCATTGATAAAAGGGGGCAATAGCGACACCATAAATGCCCAACCTTTAGGATTGGCAATGGCGGTAATAAAGCCTTGAGAGATCAAGGTAAAATTGCTGGCTCTGGGGTTAGTGTCGTCATCACTTAATATGGCCATCTTGCCGCGCGCGCGCCACATCTGTACGCCGATAAAGCCTAAATAAATCCCGCCGATCCATTTAAAAATTTGAAAGACTTCGGGATAGTTGAGCATGATACTGGCAACGCCCATCACGGCGGCTGTCGCCACCAACGCCACGCCTACCAGTTCACCCAGCATCATCCACAGGGTGCGGCGCACACCTATGCTCATACCCAGTGTCATGGCGAGTGTCATGCACATGCCCGGCGTGATAGAAACAAAGAAAAAAGTCGGGATAAACACAGCGAGTAAGGCAAAATCAGGCATGGTTTGGGCATTCTTGGGTGAAGATGAGAAGGGCGATAGTGTAATGAAAACGGTGGATTTAGCCAATCTGCTTATTTTGAACTTGCTCTCTTTAAATGTAATCGGTTGTGTTGGCTGGCGATATTTCACGCAAAAAGCATACTGTAGTTATTATTAACAATATGCTCACTAACCCATTGTGATTAATTCTGCAGTTGTTCGGTTAACAGCGATTAACCTCATAGTTTACAAGATAAGACATTGACTGTAGGTTCTACATCAGTATCGATCAAGTAGACACTATCGGCGCCCACCATATAATAACTGTATAGGTCTTGGTAAATATGTTCGCCTAATTCACCATAATAAGGACGGCGTGCATTTTTTACCGACTTCCATATTGGCCAAGGTAAAGAAAAATAATCGACATTGGATTGATTCGTGATATTTAAATCTGAATCAATAGGGAATGGCGTATTGCTTTTATCATCATGTTGAATATCACTAAAGTTATCACTTATGTTATCTAAGAAGGTTTGATAACTTGACTCATCAATTACTTGTATTCCAGATATCGTTGGGAAATATAATTCCATCGTGAATGCATTGTTATCAAGTTCCTGCCACAGTATGGTTAAAGATAAATGGTCTAATCTGCAACTCAGGTTCGGGTGTGGCTTTAGGTTTCTGTTCACGGGAAACCAAGGTTGATAAGCCGCTTTAATCATAGCGAATCCTCGTTATATTATTGTGTTAAGAACATATCTTAGTCGTTTGGTTGTTACTTTTTTGCATTATTTTTGCTGAAAGTACCATAACCTAAAAATAACTGAGAAGCATGTTGAGATTATCCAATATTTTTTGAAACTCATATCAACCAAATGCGCCTTATCAATCATAATTTGATTGATATGCTAACCCACATTCTCAAATCAATGGTTAATGACTGTTCTAGGACAGTTCAAAAATGGGTTCAGCATATTATGAAATCGCCTTATTTCTCCTCTTTTAAAAAGACTCTCTTGGTGACTGTCGCTTTGGCCGCCAGTATTAATTACGTTATGGCTGACGACAGTGCCTCTGCGTTTAGTCTCGAAAGTAATTTAGCTGATAATTCAAGGTTCCCTCCTGAGTATTATTGGAATCAATTTGGTTGTTCGGGCGAAAATATTGCGCCGCGTTTAACTTGGCAAAATGTACCTGCCGGTACCAAGAGCTTTGCTGTCACTTTATATGACAAAGATGCGCCTACTGGCAGTGGTTTTTGGCACCGTGTTGTGTATGACATTCCGGCACAGGTGTCGACTCTCGCAGGTGGTGTGAATGGCGGAGCGCTACCCAGTGGTGCCATTGAAGCTAATACCGATTTAGGTAAACCTGGATTCTTTGGACCTTGTCCACCAGAGGGACGTGAACACAGTTATGTATGGACAGTGCATGCTTTGGATGTGGCGCAGTTGCCGATAGACAAGGGATCAACACCCGCTTTGGTGGGATTCTATCTTTGGCAGCATAGATTAGGCGAAGCAAGTTTAACGCTTTTAGCTGGCCCACGTTAGGAGGAATGAAGATGACCATATTATCTACGCGCATTACATACCCAATGTTATCAAAGGCTTTTACTCTATTGGCAACCAGTTTGTTGTGTTCTCACTCATGGGCGACACAGAGTGAGCCGCTGGCAAAAATGGAAGTCTTTGCCGAACTTGATGGGGCTGTGGGCGGTATTACTTTCACATCAGATGAACGATTGATTTTCAGTTATCACCCTTTCTATCAACCTAACATTAAGGTGGCAGAGCTTTTAGCGAATGGTAGTACTAAGCCATTTCCTAATTCGGATTGGCAGCAATGCCATGATCCGCAGGGCAAAGTGAAAGAACCTGACACTTGCCTTAATTGGGTGTTGGGGCTGCGAACCGACGATCAAGACAGAGTTTGGCTATTAGACTCTGGCCAGCAGGCGCCACGTATTGAGCCTAAATTAGTGGCGTGGGATACCAAGAAAAACCAATTAGATCGCATTATTCATTTGCCCGCGCCAGTCTCTCTTCCTGAGTCACAACATAATGACTTTGTTATCTCATCTCGACATCAAGCGATTGTGATTGCCGATGAGGGGATTGGCACGGGTCCCATTGGTGAAAAGGCTGCGCTGGTGGTTGTGGACTTAAATACAGGGAAAAGTCGGCGCCTATTACAGGGTGATAACAGTGTGATGCCAGACTTACAGCGGCCACTGATTATCGATAAGGACTCAAAAGGTAGAAAGCAGATTGAAGTCTATGTGGGTGCCGATGGCATTGCTTTAGATAAAACCCAAACATGGCTCTACTTTGCCCCGATGAATAAAGACAAAGTTTACCGTGTGCGGATGACAGATCTCCTCAATCCTTCGTTAACGCCTGCGGCACTCTCTGCCAAAGTGGAGGCTTATGCCGATAAGCCCGACAACGGTGGCTTAAGTATTGATGAAGCGAATAATTTGTATCTAACGGAAGTGGGAGAGCGGGCCATTGGTGTGATCCCTGCTGATTCTCGCCAGTATCGCACTTATGTCCATGATGAACGTATGGTTTGGCCCGACGGTGTGAGTTATGGCAAGCAAGGTTATTTGTACTCTGGGGCTGCGCAATTACCGTTATCGGCGCCATTAAACAATGGCAAAGCTGAAAACAGTCCACCTTATTATATTTTCCGTTTTAAGCCGTTGGCTGCGGGCGTTCGTGGTAATTAATTCGAACAATTAATCTCATCAATTAATTTTATAACCTTACGCCAAGTGCTTATCTTAACTGAATTTATTCACACGATTTTTGCGGATTAAAACGGTTTGGATTCGCACTTGGTTATACCGAGCCACTGAGTCACGACATCCAGAGGATGACAATATGAACATAATCGGATTGGATCACTTTACCATCAGAACGCCCAAACTGGTTGAAACGCTGTTGTTTTATCAAGTCATCCTTGGATTGAAATTAGGTTGGCGGCCACAGTTTGGTTTTCCTGGACATTGGCTTTATGCCTCAAATAAGCCCATTTTGCATTTGGTGGAAGCGGGCGATCAGGCGTTAGATGCCTACTTAGGGGAAAGCAGAAATATTTATGGCTCGGGACGTGTTGATCATTTGTCGTTTCGTGGTACGGATTTACACCAGATGCAGCAGCATTTATGCCAGCAGAGGATGATTTTTCAGGAACGAATTGTGCCTGAGATTGGTGAGCATCAGTTGTTTCTTGAAGATCCGAATGGCATCAAAGTAGAGATGATATTTCCCTATGCTAAGGACAACGCCATCGTTGGAATTGTGATGGATAGGCTCACTATTTTAGACACCAAGGAGCCTGAACATGGCGGAGATTAATCACCGCAGGCGGCAATTATTGCAAACGCTGGGATTGGGCAGTTTGGCATCATTGGCATTATTTCCTCGAGGTGCGATAGGTATGAATTCATTGAATAAGAGTACAAATATGGAGAGCTCACAGGGTAAGCCGATGATTCGCATGGGAGTGACGGACTTAAGTTTTCATCGAGTCACCGCCGCTGTGGTGGCCCATGTGATAGGGATTATGGGCAAAGAGGTGCAACGAAGCTATGCATTGCACGAGGCTAATTTTGAGCAGCTAGGTGAAGGCAAAGTGGATATGCTGTGTTCAGCATGGCTGCCCCATAGCCATGGGATTTATCGACAAGGTGTCGAAGAGCGAGTTGCTACGCGGCAACTCGGGCTACATTATGAGCCCTATGCGCTCTGGGGCGTACCCGATTATGTGCCTGCTGAGCAAGTGTCGAGCATTGAGGATTTACTCAAACCTGACGTGCAGCAACGTATGCGGCCCATCATTCAAGGGATTGGTGAGGGGGCGGGGATCACGCGATTTTCTAAAAATATCATGACGCAATATGGATTAACGGCGGCAGGTTATCAATTTAGAACAGGCACTCAAGCCGACTGTGTCGCCGCTTTTAAGTCTGCCGTAGCGGTAAACGATTGGGTGATCGTTCCTTTGTGGCATCCACAATTTTTACACCATCAATACGGTATTCGCGATCTTCAGGACCCCAAAGGTTTACTCGGGGGAAAAGATAAAGCGGTATTGCTCGCCCGTGAACGCGAGTTAGCGGTTAATTTCTCGCCCGCACAAATTCAGGTACTTGATAACATAGTATTATCGAATCAAATGGTTGCAGAACTCGATTATGCGGTTAATCGACAAGGAATGACGGAAGATGAGGCCGCTGCGAACTGGCTGACAGTCAATTCTCAGCATTTGACGACCTGGCTAGCCCCGCTGCTTAATCCTGCGAATGTCTCATCTCAGGGGGTGACATTATGATGATCACTCCTGAATCGCGGCTAGTGGCCGCTGGGCTTGAACTACCTGAGGTTGCTGCGGCTCTTGGAAATTATGAACCCTATTCAATTGTTGGCAGTCAGTTAATGACCTCGGGTCAGTTTCCCTATTTAGAGGGCGAGCTTCAGTATCAAGGACAATTGGGCGCCGATCATACTGTGAGCGAAGGCTACGCTGCCTGTCGTCTTGCTACCCTAAATGCCATTGCCCAATTGAAACAGGCTTGCGGTGAGCTTTCGCGGATAAAACAAATTTACCGCTTGGAAGGGGTGCTAAATGTGCATCAATCTTGCTTTGAACATCCTAAAGCACTCGATGGGGCTTCGGATTTATTGCTTGAAATCTTCGGTGAAGCAGGGCGTCACAGCCGGATGATTTGGACAAATCCTGTCATGCCGCTGAACAGTTTGTGTCTAGTGTATTTATTTGCAGAACTCTATTGTGATGACGAACAAAGGCAATGACCTTTGTCTCGATTGAGATTGAATGCTTGAATGTGACTCACATTGGCTGTTAGCTAAATGTTCTGTCAGCAAGACGGGTAGTTCATTCAAGAGCATATGAGGCAGTTCTTGAACTTTCATCAATCGATTGTTAGGGTTAGGTCATCATGGACTGAATGTTGACAATACGATGACTGAGAAACAAAAAATGTTGGCGGGCCAGCCCTATAAGGCTTGGGATGATGAGTTATTGGCTGAGCGGATGCGGGCGAAATCCATTTGTCATCAGTTTAATCTGGCCGAACCGACTTTGCTTGATGCCCGAATGGAGCATCTTCGTGGCCTGCTTGATATTCAACACTGCGCCCATATTGAGCCTAATTTCTTTTGCGATTACGGCTATAACATCCATATTGGCAAACAATTTTACGCCAATCATAATCTAACCATATTAGATGTTTGCTCAGTCTCGATTGGTGATAATGTGATGTTTGGTCCCCATGTGATGATTTCTACCGCAACGCATCCTATTAATCCTATCGCGCGGCAAACGACGGAATACGGCGCGCCAATTCAAATCGGCAATAATGTCTGGCTAGGCGGAAACGTCTCTGTGTTACCCGGTGTGACCATTGGTGATAATTGTGTCATTGGTGCTGGTAGTGTCGTGAATAAGAGCATTCCCGCGAACTGTGTGGCGGCAGGTAACCCTTGTAAGGTTATCAAACCCATCAATGTGGAATAATGCAGGAAGGTCGATGCCGAGTGATTGGCGTCAATGCTGATGCTGATTTAAATGACGATTTAGATCGTCGTAGAAACAAAAACGGTACGCAGTGCGTACCGTTTTTTATTAGCAGGATGAATACTTACAGTACGCCGCGGCGCATTTGGTCCCGTTCAATTGATTCAAACAGGGCCGTAAAGTTGCCTTCACCAAAACCTAAGTTATTCTTACGTTGGATGATTTCGATGAAAATCGGTCCAAACAGGTTTTTAGTAAATATCTGCAATAAATAGCCTGTATCATCACCATCCACCAGAATTTGGTGATGTTTAATGCGCTCACGATTCTCTGTAACCTGCGGTAACTTATCGAAAATAGTGTCGTAGTATTCAGGGATAATGTCTAAGCATTGGATTGAGCTGCCTTCCATCGCATCCAGAGATTTTACGATATCGCGGCTTCTAAAGGCTAAATGTTGCACACCTGGGCCATTGTATTCCTTCAGATATTCATCAATTTGGTTTTTATCGCTGCCTTTACCTTCGTTAATCGGGATACAGAAGCTGCCATCGGGCGAACGCAGGGCGTAGGACACTAGCGCGGTTTGTACGCCGCTGATGTCAAAGTAGCGCACTTCAGTAAAACCAAAAATGTTTTTATAGAAGTTAGCCCAATGTTCCATTGTGCCTTTGTAGACGTTGTTGGTTAAGTGATCGACCTCGATAAAGCCTTTCTCTTGGGTGATAATTTGCTCGTCTAAATCTTCAAAATCAGCGGCATAGATATTGTTATCTGCGCCGAAGGTGTCGATGAAATAAATTAAGCTGTCGCCAATGCCGTAAATCGCAGGATAAGGCAGATCTTTATTGGCATCATCGGCGGGTTTTGCACCACGTTCAACGGCAACGCGATAGGCAAAGCCAGCATCTTCTACCCGCCAGCCCATAGAACAAATGGCTGGGCCGTGGGATTTAGCAAACTTAGCAGAGAAACCTTCGCGCTCAGTGTTGAGCAGAAAATTAATGTCATTCTGTTTGTAGTACAGGATGTCTTTGTTCTTGGCTTTTTTCAGCAGTGAAAAACCAAAGTCGATAAAGACTTTGTGCATAAAATCAGTATCAGGGCTGGCGAATTCAGTGAATTCGATACCTAATAAGCCCAGTGGATTTAGTTCGCTTGCCATGATGTTTTCCTCATTATTTTAGTTCAACCGCCGACACTCTTTATCCCTTTAATTACGTTGGGATACGCAACCTTTTCGGTGCGCTGGTGGCTTAGGGCTAGTCTTCTAGCCAAGAGCGGTTGTAGTCTTTGCTCATGCAATTTTGTACATGTTCGGTTAATTTCAGTGGGGCGAACGTGTCCACCATCACTGCATATTCATAGGTTTCTTTTTTGCCAATTGAGGCTTCAGTGCGGCCCGGTTGTGGTCCGTGGGCCACACCTTTTTGATGTAAGGTCATGTAACCCGCTTCAATGCCCGTGCGGCTCATAAAGTCGCCATCGACGTAATACAAGACTTCGTCGCTATCTATGTTGTTGTGGTAATAAGGCGCCGGAATCGATTTAGGGTGGAAATCGTAGGGGCGCGGTACGAAGTTACAAATCACAAAGTTATGGGCGATAAAGACTAAGTGATCAGAAGGAGGTAGATGGATTTTGCCTACCTTTGGTGCGTATTCGGTGATGTTGAATGCCCAAGGATAAACGCAGCCATCCCAACCCACTAAATCAAAGGGATGCCATTCGAGCGTGGTGAGTTGGTATTTATCGCCAAACTTACACACTAAGGGGAAGGCGCCGCGCTCAACCACAGCATCTTGCAGTGTAGGTACGCGCAAATCGCGCTCGCAGTAAGGTGCCGATTCTAATAGCTGACCATACTCGTTACGGAAATGCTTAGGCACTTCCACCATAGAGAATGACTCGATGACGAAAAGTCGCACATTACTGTAATCGTTGAATTTTAGTTGATAAGTAGTACCGCGTGGGATCACGAGATAGTCCCACTTTTGTACCTTAATCGTGCCGTACTCGCTGTAGAGTGTGCCTTCGCCTTCGTGGACAAAAACCACTTCATCGGCATAGGCGTTACGGTAAAACTCGTCGGTATCGACGGTGACTTTGGCGGTATACAGTGCTAAGTCATTGTTATAAAAAATCTTGTTACGGGCGCTGAAAAAATTACCTTCACGGTCGGCGTCGCGGGAATCGAGTTTATAGTTTTGGACCAGCGAATCTTCCCAATTGGCACCATGGCCTAGGCTGTAGGGCGCCACTTCTAATGCTTTGGTTGGCATGTTGTGGTGATATTTATTGGAATAAATATTGGAAAAACCATGGGTTGAGAACAACTCTTCACGGTAAAGCTCGCCGTTTTCCTTTTCAAATGCGATATGGCGCTTATGGGGAATCTGGCCTTGTTTCACATAAAATGGCATGGAGGATCCTTGGTTTTTACAGCGGCGTGAGATTAGCTCTACTTCGCTTGTCGTTATGGTTATGTGATCTTGTTATCAATTTAGTTGCTTGAATGAACAAAAAAAAGAATAATAAATCCGTTATCTCAATCTAAAAATTAGATGGTATTCTAATCTTTACGAATCGTAGTGTTTCCGTGACATGTTCATTAGAGCTAAGGAGTGACCATGCGCATCGATATTGATGCTTTTAATGTGCTGCAAGTGCTGGTGGAAGAGGGCAGTTTTGCCAAGGCGGCGGAGCGATTACACAAAGCGCAATCGGCGGTGAGTTATCAAGTTAAAAAGTTAGAAGAGCACCTAGGCGTGCCGCTTTTTAGCCGTGAGCAATATCGTGCTGAGCTGACGCAAGAGGGCCGAGTGATTTTGGCCGAGGGACAAAGATTACTGCAACACCTTGCAAACATTGAACATCTTGCCAGTCGTTTCAGTGAAGGCTGGGAGCCAAAGCTAGAACTAGTGATA
The DNA here is from genome assembly GCF_018224605.1 of Shewanella sp. M16. Lineage (NCBI taxonomy): Bacteria > Pseudomonadati > Pseudomonadota > Gammaproteobacteria > Alteromonadales > Shewanellaceae > Shewanella > Shewanella sp. M16. Next base: position 24,399 of record NZ_JAGTUL010000045.1, read on the forward strand.
GACGGTGCCTTACCGATGGAGCCTATCATGACGGCCTTAAAGCGTATGGCTGAACATCAAATCCCCACTAAAATTCAGCTGAATATGGAGTTTTTAGGCGGTGTACAACACAGATTCGAGCGTGATAATGCTGACTTGATGTTAGTGAAAGATTATCGCACTGGCCCCTATTACCATCCGCAGCCGTTGCCTGCAATTACTAGCGTACTGGTGGCCAGTGCTTCGCATCCTTTGTCTTTTATTCGCGAAATTAGTTTGTCTGAGCTGCAGCAACATGTGGAATTAACTATCGAAGACTCTTCACCCAATAAAAGTTACCGCGATGAAATGCAATTTGGCGGCGATAAAGTGTTTTATCTTTCTGGCTTTATCATGAAAAAGAACGCTTTGTTAAAAGGCTTAGGTTTTGGCTGGTTGCCGGACTTTTTAGTGCAAGAAGAGTTGGCTAAGGGCGAATTAGTTGAAATCGACTTCGTCGGTGGCAGTCGTTTTACGTTTATTCCACAGCTCGTCTCGACCTTAGAGCGTCCGTTAGGCCGTGCAGGACAACTTTTTACCGAGTTGATATTAGAGGAGTTTGCTAAGGCTGAGCAGTTTAATGGTGTGGGTTTGGGTTGATAAGTCTTCGCTTGTCATCTTTTGATACAAGTTACCGCATAAAATAATCGCATTTTGACATTTTATGTCATAGATTAATGCCTAGGTCAGATGAAGGTTTAGATTGAGAGTTAAAATAAGGCCTAAATTCAGACTGAGCTTAGATCTAGATTAGGGTCGAGATGAAGAGTGAAATTGAGCCGCGATAGGTAAAGAGTCGTCCATCTGGGTCAATCTAAAGGATAGTAACAAGGAACTGACAGTTAAGGGGAACAGTATGTCTAGACGTTGTCATGAAGTGGATTATGAAATTATCGGCCACAGTATGCAGTTGGTTGAAGTGGAACTCGATCCTAACGAAACTGTGGTCGCTGAAGCGGGCGCGATGAATTACCTAGAGCAAGATATTAGCTTTGAGGCCAAAATGGGCGATGGCTCTGAGCCTGAGTCAGGCTTTTTTGGCAAGTTGGTGGGCGCGGGTAAACGGGCATTGACGGGTGAGAGCATTTTTATGACTCACTTTACCAACCAAGGCAATCAAAAACGTAAAGTCGCCTTTGCCGCCCCTTATCCTGGCACTATCCTAGCGATCGACTTGGCCGAACATGGTGGTGAGCTTATCTGCCAGAAAGACAGTTTTTTGGCTGCGGCTTTAGGTACACGCGTGACGATGAAATTTAATCGCCGCTTAGGTACGGGATTTTTTGGTGGCGAAGGATTTATTCTGCAAAGCCTACAGGGCGATGGTATGGCGTTTATCCATGCGGGCGGCACCTTAGTGAAAAAAGAACTAAAAGGTGAAACCTTAAGAGTTGACACAGGTTGTCTTGTTGCATTTACCTCAGGGATTGATTACGACATAGAGCGTGCAGGCTCATTAAAGTCTATGGTCTTTGGCGGTGAAGGTTTGTTTTTAGCCACACTCAAGGGCCACGGGACGGTTTGGCTACAAAGCTTGCCATTCTCACGTATGGCGGACCGGATTATCGCCCATGCCCCATCTGCGGGAGGCAGTGATCGCGGAGAAGGCTCTGTACTCGGAGGTCTTGGTCGCATGCTCGATGGGCGCTAACACAACATTTTTAATGGGGCGCCTTTATGTAAAAGTAAAAAAAGTGACATATCGAGATTGATGATATGTCACTTCAAATGGGAGATTTTAAATTAGCTTAAGTAACGTTGGTTAGAACTTATAGTTAACGCCTACAGTGATACGTTGTCCCAGAATGTCATAGTAAGCACCTTGGTTATATACACTCGGTTGACGAGGTGGGGTTTCATCAAACATGTTGAGTATGCCCGCACGAACTTGTAATGCATCAGTGATGTTATAGCGACTGGTTAAATCAAATGTAATATATGATGGAATATCATTATAGTTGTTTTGATTTGGTGACCAATCGTTACTTAAAACTGTATTACTACGATAGTTCGCAGTTAGTACTGCAGAGAAATCTCCGTAGGTGTAATCCGTCGTAAAACGATGACGCCAACGTGGCCGCTCTTGTTCACCTGTTTCTTTTATTTCATCTTCAGCAAAACCTGTTGAATTAAATGAACGTTCTTCTAGATAAGTACTGAAGAGGCGGATCCCCCAGTCACCAAAGCTACTTTCAAACTTATAGTTAGCTTCAATATCTACACCAGAAGTAATGCTGGTCGCAGAGTTAACTGGTTTTTCATAGTAATTGGTGATCTCATGCGTATCAGGATCACGTTCAAGCAATGGACAGAATGGGTTGTCTAGAGTGCTTGATTGGTAGCAATACTTTACAACATCTGGGCCATCAAAACTGTTAATGACATTTTCCATGTCAAATTTCCAGTAATCAACAGTGAAACTTAGGTTTTCAATATAACTTGGGGTATAGACAAAACCGATAGTTATGTCATCGGCAACTTCGTTTTGTAAGTCTTCGTTCCCTACTATAAATCCAGGACGAGTCGAACCATACCACTCTTGAGATGGTTCGAAATCGGTAGGAATGCCTTGTGCCGCACAGTTTGCCAAGACATTGTCTAGATATTCAGGATTTATTTGGTTGCGGTAGCTAGAAGCGCAATAATCCTTTATAGATCTGAATGTTTGTCCTGGTGGGCTATACAAGTCACCTATATTGGGAGCTCTAACAGATTTCGAACGGTTTAATCTAACTCTCAAATCGTCGAAGACAGCCCAGTTTAAGCCTACTTTCCAAGCAGTATCAGAACCAGATGTCGAGTAATCCATATAACGGAAAGCTGTTTCCAGTGTTAAATCTTGTACTAATGTAATGTCACTTAGTAATGGAATTGACAATTCTGCAGAAGCTTCCGTTACATCAAACTCACCTTTAAGTGGCTGAGATTGGTTGTTGAACAGTAAGCCCTCTCGCATAGCTGGATCTGGTAAAGTGTCTGCCTGCTCTTTTCTATACTCGAGAGAGAATGCACTCGATACAAAACCTGCTGGCAATTCAAATAGATCACCACTTACGGATGCTCCGAGAGCTGATTGAGTGATAGATGAGCGTCGAATTGCGTCAGTACTTACCCAATCATAGGCGTTTTTATCGTAGATTCCGCGCCCAAATATATTGAGTGGAAGGCATCCATTATCGCGCGCGCTTTCACTACGGCAGACGACATCTCCATTGGCATCTTTGATCGTATCAACGGCATCGTAGAAGCGTTGTTCAAACATTTCACCGTACCATTCAGTGTCGGCTTGAACATGCCCTACTGTCGCATAGGCATCATAGCCCCATTTTTCAGAAAGCTCGCCTTCGAACCCCAGAGCAACACGAGCTGTCGTTCTTTCTTGACTGTATTTACGATTACCAAAGTCTGATGCAAGATAACCAAGAGTAACTCCTGCTCCTGGCTTTGGCTCACCTGCCGCAACTAAAGCAGCTGCTTCTGGTGATAGGAAGCCATTATCTTCATGTAACTTGAAGTTTAAAAATGCAGGAGAGCTTTCTCCATAAGCATCTGATTTACTTAAGCTTGCTTCCATTGTCATTTTATGGTTTTCATTGATGTCATAACTCATTACTGAGAAAAAGTTAATGCGATCTAATGGCGTTTTGATGAAAGAGTTTTCTGCGAAGTTATAACCTTCTCCGCCGAGATAATCGACACGACCAGAAGTCAGCGGAGGTAAAGCTTGTCCTAATTGCATTGGTCTAACATTGCCATTTTCATCAAATGAATATCGAGTACCATTTGAAACAAATGTCCCTGTTTTACTATAGGAAGCTAATACTTGTTGACCATAACCCCATACAACAGACTGTGGGTCATCTGGACCTGTTGCATTTTGATTACGTACAACAATTGGAGCTTCACGTAGGAACTCTCTATCCATAAAGGATAATTGCCCCTGACGAGCCCAACTAAGGTTAGTAACAAAATTAGCTTTACCTACTTCTGAACCAAATGTTATTGAAGCATATTTTTCTTCACCACCATCTTCTGTTGGCTGTGTAGTCGAAACGTCAACCGAAATGCCATCAAAGCTTTTTTTCGTAATAATGTTCACAACACCCGCGATAGCATCTGAGCCATATACTGCTGATGCACCACCAGTTGTGATTTCAATTCGTTCAACCATAGCTGTTGGTATATTGTTAAGATCTACAGAACCTGAACCAGGTGCTCCTGCAACAAATCGACGACCATTAACAAGGACGAGTGTACGGTCAGAGCCAAGTCCTCTTAAGTCTGTATTATTTAATCCGCTAGCAAATACAGTATTATTGGTTGTTTCAGGTGATAGTCCTACTAGTGTGTTGGGCATCTTATGCAGCAAATCAGCAACGTTAACGACACCTGCGTCAATTAACCCATCACCTGATATAACTGTCACAGGTGTAGGCGTGAGTTCACCAATACGCTTAATTTTTGAGCCTGTAACTTCAATACGTTCAAATGTTTCAGTTGGTTCTTCAGTTTGGGCATGAACAAAAGTGGAAGCTGTTAGACTTGCTGCGGCAAATATACCGTAGCGAACCGCTTTTGCCGTTAGTGACAAAGAGTTCATACATTTCTCCTTTATATTTTTTATTGGTTAAATTTATGGTTGTAAATTGAAGCTGCACTTAACAACTCCAACTACATATTTATTTCCAAGTTGCGAGATTGTCAAATAGTAGGCGTTTTTAGGTTGGTTTTGGTGACAATCATTTAAGGTGAGATGAACAATTTTGTTAATTATTTTACATTAATTAAACATGGTTATTCATTATTTGTAACATGTAATTGTTTTTTGATAGACTGTTTTTAGGTGGGAGGTATTTAATTTGTTGATTATAAAGGTTATTGTTTTTTGTGATTTTATTTGTTTTTTCGCGAGATATTAATTGTAACTGTGTGTTTCTTATTTGGTTTTTTT
>NZ_JAGTUL010000046.1:0-28506 GCF_018224605.1 Shewanella sp. M16
TGACGGCCAAGGTGCTGTTGTCACCCAAATCGACGGTACCTTTGAAAATCAGGGTGTTGTCATTGGTGATGAAGTCGCTGCCGGAGGCGCCGGTGTCATCGGTAATGCTGGTGATCGCCACGGTGTTGCCGTCACCATCTTGGTCAATCTTGGTATCTACATTGCCATTATCACTGGCTTTTCCAGTGTTACCTGCTGGATCAGTTACTGATGCTTCTGCTGTATAGCCACCTTCAGCTATGGGGTCGGCCACATCAACAGTATAAGTGCCATCTGGATTAACCGTTGTTGTAAGAGTTTGTTGTGCTCCCGTGCTGTCGGTAACAACTATAGTAATAGTGCTACCTGGAGGAGAATCGGTTGTACCCGTGATAGTGGGGGTTGTATCTTGAGTATCATTGGGAGCACTTACAGTGATCACTGGACCCGTGGTGTCCAGTACCGCGGAGTCACTACCTTCAGGTGAGATGTTACCTGCCGGATCTGTGATTGTCGCAATTACTGTCATCGTTTCACCTTCAGCTGGTGCTGGAAGTGTTAGATTAACGAATCCATTATCAATATTTTCCTGCGTTAGGATGTAATCAACACCGTTAACTGTGAGAGTATCCCCTACATTCGCGCCAGTACCATCCAAGCCAATCGTTACGTTAACTTCTGTTGCTCCACCAAGTTCCTCATTACTGATAAAGCCATCATTGTTAGCATCAGTCGTTATAGTGACACTTGGGGCACCATCGGCAACCGGGCTGACATTAATGGTTAAGGTCGCCGTTGAACCGGTGTTAGTGGTGTAGGTAATGACTGGTACTTGGCCATTCCAGTTAGCATTGGGCGTGAAGGTGTAAGAGCCATTGGCATTGATGACTAAGCTGCCGCCCTCTAAAGTAACCGTGGTGCCCGCTGTAACAGTATCGCCATTCACGGTGAAGCTGACCACAGATAGTTCATTATCCACATCGCTGTCATTGGTGAGCACGTTACCGGTGGCAACGGTATCTTCATCAACGGTATTAGTATCGTTGGCTAATGCAGAGGCATCATCAACAGGGGTAACATTAATGGTTAATGTGGCCGTTGAACCAGTGTTAGTGGTGTAGGTGATGACTGGTACTTGGCCATTCCAGTTTGCATTCGGCGTGAAGGTGTAAGAGCCATCGGCATTGATGACTAAGCTGCCGCCTTCTAAGGAAACGGTGGTGTCAGCGGTAACAGTATCGCCGTTCACGGTGAAGCTGACAACGGAAAGGGGGCTGTCGATATCGGAATCATTATCAAGCACATTGCCAGTTGCTGCAGTGTCTTCTGCAACTGTGGCGCTGTCATTTGCAAGGATGGAAGGATCATCGACAGGGCTGATATTAATGGTTAGCGTTGCAGTTGAGCCCGTGTTGGTTGTGTAGGTAATGACAGGTACTTGGCCATTCCAGTTTTCATTCGGCGTGAAGGTGTAAGAACCATCGATATTTAAAATTAAAACACCACCTTCGAGAGTCACTTCTGTGCCTGCTGCGTAGGTGGTACCGCTGATTTCGAAGCTCACAACACTTAGAGTGGAATCCACATCAGTGTCGTTATCGAGCACATTGCCAGTCGCTACAGTATCTTCATTGGAAGTGTTGCTGTCATTAGCAAGTGCTGAAGGTGAGTCTGCTGCAATGGTGAATTGTGGAATATTAACCGTCGTTCCAGTCAGTGCTTGGCCGCTTGTTGAGTAGCCTGAAGCTGCAATGGTTTCTGTGCCGCTACGGGCTAGAGTGACATAGCCCGAGTTACCATCACTGCCTGGTGTGTTGCCTGCTGCGGTTTCTGGTAGGTTCTGAGTTGGGTCTTCACCGGATGCAATAAGATCTTGTAATGCTTGAATTTCATCTAGGGCTGCTTCGTTAGCCGTGCCAGAGGCTGCTGCAGTAGTTTCGCTGGGCGCGACTTCATTTGATAGCTTAGTGCCATCATCGAAGGTAATTTCATAGGTTGCGTTTTCGCCAATATGGAGCACAGCACCTTTAGGGAGTTGTTCGCCATCCTTAGCGGGTTGATTTGAACCATCAACTTCGACATTGATTTGCCCTTTGACTAACTTAAGCAAACCTTTCTTTGATGTAATTACCGATCCCATAGTAAGCTCCCAACAGCCAAAGTGTGTTAATCCATAGACGCACAAGTCCAACAAATATGTCGCACTGTGATACAAGTGGTGGAATTTTAGCTAACGAAACGACTTAAGTCAATTTTTTGACGCGCTTGTGTCGCCTGTTCTTATGCGGTTTTACGGATCTTAATACGCAAAAGTGACAATTTTTAGACCTGTAACTAGATGTAGTAGCTATATCTATAAAAAGGGCCGTATTTAGTACTTTTTAACTTTAAGATTAAGCATCGTTATAAGAAATTAATCTGGATTGGGAGAGTGGTTTTTACGGAAAAGAAGCGACACGATCTAGTTTTTAACATTTTTGGCAAGTTAAGTGGGTTTTAATATGCCAGCATTGGCAAGTGCCGTGATCTTTCGTTACTCAAATCACGGCGACTAGGTTGCAGGCATTGTAGAACTACAGATTAACCGCCTGACGATAACTTTGATTTGCGTTACCTTGTTCACCTAACTGTTCTTGAATCCGCGCAAGCGCCAACCAAGAGGCTTTTGTGGGTTCGAGTCGGCAAACATTTTGCCAGCAGGTTCTGGCTTCTTTCATATCCCGTGTTTGCTGATAAAGTTTAGCTAAGCACATCTGGTAGTCGGCATTATTCTCATGGGTGATTTCATGCTTGAGTAACTGCTTACGGATTTCTGTATCTTGGGCTGTCGTTATTTCTGGAATGACTTCTAAAAGCGCTGATTCAGGAGAAGTGCGTAATTTTTTCGAGAGTAGCTTCAGCGCTTGCTCTTTGCGATTAAAGCGGCATAAACCCACAGCATAAATCGCCAAAAACTCAGACTGATTGCGCTCACTGCGAGATAACCACTGCCAGCATTGTTCTAAGGCTTCTTCGCCTTTAATGGTTGCGGCTTTGAGTAAAGCGCAGTGAGTGATTACATTGAGTTCATTTAGCTGGGTGTCATCTAGGATCTGGCGCTTCTTCAAAATAGGTAACAATAGCTTGAGCGCATCCCAATCCTCTTGTGCTCGATATAACTCGAGGGCGAGTTTGAGTACCGGTGCTTTGCTCTTACTTGTGGGGGCTAATTTATCGAGCTCGGCGCGGGCTAAAGCTAACTCTCCTTGTTTTAACAGATATCGAGTACGCGTGGTTGCGACGGCATTCGCGGCCAGCGGTTGTGTTGCAGCACGGTCAAGATATTGATCACGCTCTGCTATTTTCTGTTGGTACTGGGCAGCACGAGCTGCTGCAAGTAAATTAAGTGCAGGGAGTTCGCCATTATCGGCGCCTTTTATCATAGCGCGTTCCGCTGCTGGCCAATCTTCTTCTGCCAGAGCCAGTGCACCCATTAAGGTATGCTTTTTCGCGGAGCGACGGCGCCAGTGGCGAGGAATAAAACGGCTACGCAGCATGAGATTAATAGCGCTAATCACCAACCATTCTAGTACTTGGAACATGGCATAAAATACAATTAAGGCAATGATCCCAAAGACTAAACTGGTCTCAATCTGGTAGTCACCTGCCGCAATGTATACATAACCTGTGTTGCCCACCAACCAAGGGCTAATGCAGAGCCCTATTAGTATTATCCCTAAGAAAATTAATATCTTGATCATAATGGCACATCCTCTGATGAGGTCAGCTCACCATAGCTTGTCAGCTGTAATAGCAGAGGTTTTGCGGCAAAGGCTTTCAGAGTAATAGGATCAAGTTCTAATGTCGCCAATTTATCGATTTTGGCGATGGCTTCAGCAGTGCTGTGATCTTGAGTATCAAAATAGGTTTGAATCCACTTACGCACCATCATTAATGATTGGTGATAAGCGGCTCTGTCGTAGCGGTATAACGCAAGTTGAGATTGCAGCAGTTTATGACGAATATTTTCAACCAGATACCACTGTTGCTCAGGAGCAAGTAAAGCGGGTGCATCGGCTGTTCTATGGCGTATGGTGATAAAGTCTTGGGTTAACGCTTTCCACGTCTTCCCTAAGTTGCTCTGCCAGTCATTTAAATCGCCAGTAATGTTTGTATCTTCAGGGGCATCGGTTTCTGCATCGGTGCGATTAAGGGGTAGTTTATCGAGTTGCTCAATTAAGGCATCGAGGGCTAATACACTACCATCAATATCTGTGGTTTTAATACTTGCAGTCGCGGCGATATCTTTTGCCAGAGCCTTACGAATAGGTAGCAAAGCGGGATTGTTCATGGCGGCGATGGTTTCATCCGCCGACTTTAATAGATCGGTGGCGGTGCGGGGATCTTTTTCTAACCAAAGTTTACGGCCCGCCATGTTTACTAGATATTCGGCTTCTGACGCCATCCAATGCGTTGGACTGCGCTGGGCAAGTTTATTGATCCTGTCCTGCAGTTGATTTTGGTCTTCTGCCAATTTTGTTAATTCTTGATAGGTCTTAGCATCATTCAGTTGTTGCTGTTCAAGCTGGCCAATACGTTGATTGGGTTGTAGCAGGGCTTGCTGTAATTGGTCCTGCAGGGCGATATTTTTCGCATCCTGCGCCAGCAGTTGCTGTTGCATCTGTTGGTATAACATAAAACCGCCGCCAAGGGTGCAAGCGGTTAAACCCAGCGCTAATAACACCCCAAAGCGAATCGCCCATGAACTTCTATTGGGTACTGGCGTTTGGCTCGGCATGCTTGAAGGTATGGCTTTGGCTGTTTGGGATTCAGTTGATGGCGCTGAAGTTACGGGCGTGTCATCAGTCGTTATTGATGGTTCAATAATAGAGGTAGCCTGTAATTCAGGGCTCTTTGCGTCGTGCTTGTTGTTATCCATTTAACAGTCCTTGAAAACATGCTACTGCCGAAATTCGAGTTAAATCGGGCTAAATAGCGCTTAAAGTTTAAGGGCGTTTAGCACGGCTTTGCTGTTGGCGGCATTGGCATTGGTGACTTGGGTTATACCAAAGGCGTGAGCTTGAGCTTCTACTCGGTTACTTGGGACTATGATATGACATGAGCGCAGCCATGCAAATAACTCTTTTGGCACTAGATTAATCAGGTTATCCAGTACTTCACCGCTGGTGACTACAATAGTGTCGATGCCAAACTCTTGCCATTGTTGTGCGATCTGTTGTCCATTGAGTGGTGGACAAGCCCGTTGATATACTTCCCAATAGCGCACTGTTGCCCCGCGCTCAGCCAGTCGTTCAGCTAAGGCTTCACGGCCACCAACGCCACGTATGATCGTAATCTGCTTACCTTTAATATCTTGCAAAGGCGCGAGCGTGAGTAGACCTTCGGTCTGCTGACAATCATCTGGGGCTTCGAGGGCTTCAATGCCGAGCTGATTTAATGCTTCCCAAGTCGCATGACCTACGGCGAAATATTGAGCTTGAGGCCAGCCTTTTATTCGAGAATGAGCGGTTGTTAAGGCATAGTCGGCAAAGCTGACTGCATTAGCGCTGATACAGATAATCATATCGGCGTGTGCCAGTGGGTGCGAGTTATTAGTTGTGATGGGCGGCGTTGTTTCGACACACAGTAGAGGTGTAACCCAATGGCTAATGCCTTGCTGATTCAAGGCATCGATCATGGACTGATTGCGCCCTTCAGGGCGCGTCAGTAAGACTTTCATCGACTTATGCTTTAGCGTAAACAGCGTCGAGTATGCTTTTTGCGCCTTTGCTCAATAGCTCTTCGGCAAGGGCAACCCCTAATTGCGTGGCGTCGGTTTTTGGACCTGTGATCACGCCTTCGATGATTTCACTACCATCAGGGTTACCGACTAGGCCGCGTAATGTCATCTCATCACCATTGATTTCGGCAAATGCGCCAATCGGCACTTGGCATCCACCTTCTAGGCGCGTGTTCATCGCGCGCTCGGCAATCACACGGTAGCGCGTTTCTAAATGTTCTAATGGTGCCAGTAGGGCCTTAACGCGTGCGTCGTTGGTGCGACATTCGATACCCACAGCGCCTTGGCCGTTGGCGGGCAAGGATTCTTCGGCAGAGATAAAGCTAGCAATCCGCTCAGATAATTTCAGGCGAATTAAGCCAGCAGCGGCAAGAATAATGGCATCGTATTCGCCGTTATCAAGTTTAGCTAAACGAGTGCCTACGTTACCGCGTAAGTCTTTGATAATAAGGTCAGGGCGTGATGCGCGCAGTTGGCATTGACGACGTAGGCTCGAGGTGCCCACAGTTGCGCCTAATGGTAATTCGCTGATCGTTTTATATAAATTCGATACAAAGGCATCGCGGGGATCTTCGCGCTCGCAAATAACTTCAAGGCCTAAGCCTTCTGGGAAGTCGACGGGCACGTCTTTCATTGAGTGCACTGCGATATCGGCAAGATCGTCTAACATGGCGACTTCAAGCTCTTTGACGAACAACCCTTTACCGCCCACTTTGGCTAGCGGCGTATCTAAGATAACGTCGCCCTTAGTGCTCATTGGCAGCAATTCCACCACAATACCGGGATGAATGCGTTCTAATTCGGCTTTAACAAATTCAGCTTGCCACATGGCCAGCGGACTCTTGCGGGTTGCGATACGTATGCGGTTCTCAGACATGCCTAGTTTCCATCAAAGATCTTAGTTGCGCCAATGCTAACATTGGCAAATCGTTTATGTAAGGAAGCCGTATCGATTCTTTGAAGTTGGCGATGTTCTAGATACCGTGAAAGTGTGACGGGCTTCACGTTTAGTTGCTCGAGTTTGTAAAAGTGTTAACATGAGCACATTTCCCATAAGTGCTTAAGTGTTGTGTTTTTGAATGGATCGGCAAATACAGTTTCCTGATATAGCAGAAAGACTTAATAAGGTACGTATTGCACGCGCCCTAGCTTTGCTATCGCCGCTACAAAAACACTTATTCCATTTGATCCCTTTTTTAATTCACCAGAACGGTGTTCAGTATCCTGGCTATCATGCCGCCAATACGCCCTGTGGAATCAACGAGTATCAGGTTGGTGAGACTGAGTCCCAGGCCTGCGATGTGTTCTCGCTGCCTTTTACTACTCAAGAAGCCGATATCAATGCCTTTGAAGGCGTTTATGCGATGGGGAGTACTGGCAGTTTTGGCCAAAATGCCAAGAGCGATGTCGATGTTTGGTTAGTACATAGGGCTGATCTGTGTTCTGAGGATTTGGCGCTAATCAAGATTAAAGCGACTCGATTGACTGCTTGGTTTGCCGAGTATCAGTTTGAGGTGAATTTTTACTTAGTTCATCCGCAGCAGTTTTGTGGCGGTAAAGCCGTTCGTGGATGTCAATCCGCAATGGCCCATGAGCATAGCGGTAGTATGCAGCATTGGCTATTACTTGAAGAGTTTTATCGCAGCCAAATTCGTTTGGCGGGTAAAACAATTGCATGGTGGCCAGACGCTAAACTCAATCCTGCGCTCTTGTCCTTAGGCGATGTACATGAATTACCTGCGAGTGAGTACTTTGGTGCTTCGTTATGGCAGCTCTACAAGGGCTTAGAAAAGCCCCATAAGGCGCTGATTAAAGTATTGCTACTCGAGGCTTATGCCAGTGATTATCCCCATTCAACTCTGCTTTGTGATCACTTATGGCAGAAAACGCTCGCCGGTGATTTTTCGACGTCGAATGATGCCTATTACTCTATCTATGAGATTATCGAAACCTATTTACTTAAGCAGAATGATACTCGCCGACTAGAGATAGTGCGGCGCTGCTTCTATTTAAAATGTGGCGTGCACTTGAGTCGAACTCAAGAGGGCAAAGATTGGCGTTATCCTAAATTGCAAAAGCTGGTGCAGGATTGGCAATGGCCAGATAGTCTGATTAGCACTTTAGACAATTGTGAACATTGGCATAGTGGCCAGCTCAATTGGTTTAACGAGCAACTGAATGAACTGTTATTAGCGAGCTACCAAACCTTATTACGCTTCGCATCGACACATGAGTTAAATGAAGGTTTGCGGATCGAAGATTTGGGAATGCTGACTCGCAAGTTGCATACCTATTTTAGTCAAGATGAAGACCAAATCGCTAAGCTGAATCTGCTGTGGAGTGCTTCAGTCGCTGAGTCCGAAGTGACTATGGTCTCAAGCTCCCGCGAGCGTCAATATTATCTGTATCGACAAGGGCCTCAGCCACAAAATTTGTTAGGCGAGTCGGCAATATGTAAGGGGAAAACCCCTTCAGCCTTAATGATCTGGGCATGTTTAAATGGGATCTCGACGCCGAGTACTCAATGGCATGAATATGGTCAGAGTAAGGCAAAGTCGAAACGGCTTACCGAAGCTTCTAAGCGGTTACTGAATTTTATCGACCACGATTGGCGTGTATCTAAACGTGACTTATGCCAGCCATGGCATTTTCGTAAGCTGATTTTCGTACTCAATCTGGATTGCGATCCCACCATTGAATGGCAAGGACAGGAAATGATGGTCGATGTGATGAATGCGAACGTGTTCTCACTCGGGCGTAAAAAAGCCAATATGCTTGGTGCGTTAGATGCCATTTGCTTGAATAGTTGGGGTGAATGGCAGTGTCATCGCTTCGAAGGCGATACCGCGGTATTGCAAGCCTTAGCCTTTGTGACGCCGGGGCTAAGACGAGCCAGTTTACCTGTGGATATGGATGTGATCAGCTGTTCACAGAAGTTACGCCCACAGCTTAAATTAGCAGTGAAAAATCTACTAAAACAAACTATGCGTTTGTGCCAACAAGTGCAGCAATCCAGCACCTTAGTGCAGCCACTGCAGATAAGTCGTACTCGCTATGGGATCTTTTTTAATCCCTTAGGTATGGCCTATCAGGACTTAAGCGATGCCAAGTCATTTTATCAACAGTTATCCCGCAGTCATCTTGTATTATTGCCTCGGCCTGAATTAGGTGACGATCCCTTCTCGAGTATGCCTAAAGTGGTGCAAAACTATGCGGCTAAAGGCGCGATTCAGTATTTTCTACGCCAACGGGTCGATAACTTGGATGTATTTATCCTCGATGAGGAAAATCAACTAAGCCATTACGTGCAGGCGGGATCAAACATGGCCGAGTTGGTCAATAAAGTGAGCCATCACTATGTGTTCGATGAGCATTATGCTTCACGGGCCCGGTTTAATATTCCGCAATTTTTCCATTTAGTGCGGGTAGCCGGAGAGTTAACGGTGGCGCCTTTCGGTATCGATGTTAGCGATCAAGACACTGAGTTTTAGCTGGTTTTTAACATAAATAATGGGAGCCAAGGCTCCCATTATTGTTTTGTACTATTACGGTTTTGCACTACGACAGGCTTAGATTAAAAGCTAAGCTTAATGCCGCCTTGGCGCTCGATAGACTCTTGCACGAATGGCATAAACTCGCCGCCATTTCGTCCGTCCATCCATTTACCTTCAACAAAACCAAAGTGATATCCACCAAAGCGTGTGGCGACCCAAATCTCATGCAAAGGTTCTTGCTTGTTGATCACTATCTTAGAGCCATCAACAAATTCTAATTGCAATACGTTGCCACTGGCATCGATATCAAGATCGGCATCTTGCTCATCAATCGCAGTTTCAATCGCATTTTCTATGGCTTGGAACATGTCATCGGCGAGCTGGTGAAATTCTGTATCTGTCATGGCCATGCATTTCTGTCCTTTGCTTTCGTCAAGATGGGTGCGATTATAAGGCCATTAGTCACCAGATGCACAGATGTTGAGAAAAATGAGACTGTTTTTATTGTTATTGCTTGGTAGCCTATTCATTACTGCATGCGGCCAGAAGGGCCCCCTCTATCGATCTCCGGCCACAGAGGTGAATCAGCCTAAAAAGGTCGAGGCGTCTAAACCTGAGCCTGAAGTAGAAGAGATTAAAACCGAAATTCGAGCCATCGAAGTACAAAAAACACAACAATAATAGCAGCTATAACTATCATCACTATCGCAGCGATAAAGCGCAGTAAGGAATCAGACATTGGATCACTTTCTCTACCAACAAAATGCCCTGCACGCCGAAGGCTGCCAGGTCGCCGATTTAGCTCAAACCTATGGTACGCCGCTGTATATTTATTCCCGCGCCACGCTAGAGCGCCATTGGCATGCCTTTAATAACGCCGTGGCAGATCATCCACATTTGATTTGTTACGCGGTTAAAGCTAATTCGAACTTGGCCGTACTGAATGTGCTGGCACGTTTAGGCAGTGGTTTTGATATCGTTTCGGGTGGTGAGTTAGCAAGAGTGATTGAAGCGGGCGGCGATCCCGCTAAAGTGGTGTTCTCTGGCGTGGGTAAAACTGCGACCGAAATGGAACAGGCACTTAATCTGGGCATTTATTGCTTTAACGTCGAGTCGAGCGCCGAGCTTGAGCAGTTAAATTTGGTCGCAGGTCGTTTAGGTAAAGTGGCGCCAGTTTCCTTGCGAGTCAATCCCGATGTGGATGCGGGTACTCATCCCTATATTTCGACTGGCCTTAAAGAAAATAAATTCGGTATCGCTATGGATGAGGCCGAAACCGTCTTTGCCCGTGCCCATGCTTTGCCACATTTAAAAGTGAAAGGTGTCGATTGCCATATCGGTTCGCAATTAACCGAAATTCAACCTTTCCTCGATGCAATGGATCGTATGCTAGCGTTGATCGATCGTCTGGCTGAACAAGGTATTGTCATTGAGCATTTTGATGTGGGTGGCGGTTTAGGTGTGACCTATGATGCTGAAACTCCGCCGCATCCTGATGTGTATGCCGCCGCCATATTAGCGCGTATGGGCGACCGTCAACTGAAGCTGATCTTCGAACCGGGCCGTGCGATTGCCGCTAATGCGGGGATTTTTGTTACTCAGGTGCTGTATCTGAAAGAAAACAGCGACAAGCGTTTTGCGATTGTCGATGGCGCGATGAATGACTTAATTCGCCCAGCACTTTACAGCGCATGGCAAAATATTATCCCAGTCGTGCCAAGGGACTCTGAGACCTATGAGTTTGATATTGTTGGTCCAGTGTGCGAAACAGGTGACTTTTTAGGTAAAGATCGCAAGCTGGCTTTAGTGGCTGGGGATTTACTGGCTGTGCGTTCGAGTGGTGCCTATGGTTTTGCGATGGCCTCTAACTACAACACGCGTCCTCGTGCGGCCGAAGTCATGGTCGATGGTGAGCACGCTTTCTTAGTGCGTGAGCGAGAAAAATTGTCTCAGCTCTGGCAAGGTGAGCAACTCCTGCCGTAAACTAGAAAAATTATATTGATTCAGGCGCTTGGTTTCATACTTAATGAGCGGCGCCTCGGCTTAAAGGATAAGTATCTTGATCCAATTCACTAAGATGCACGGACTGGGTAACGATTTTATGGTGGTCGATGGGGTCACGCAGAACGTGTTCTTTTCGCCTGAGCAGATCCGCCGTTTAGCCGACCGTAACTTTGGCATAGGTTTCGATCAATTACTGTTGGTTGAGCCGCCCTATGATCCCGATTTAGATTTTCATTATCGCATCTTCAATGCCGATGGCACTGAAGTCGAACAATGCGGTAATGGCGCCCGCTGTTTTGCCCGTTTTGTGCGCAATAAAGGATTGACCAATAAGAGTAAAATCCGTGTTAGCACTTCATCAGGTAAGATGACTCTGCGTTTAGAGCGAGATGGCACAGTCACCGTGAATATGGGCGTGCCTATTCTTGAACCAAGTCTGATCCCCTTTAAAGCCAAGAAAGCCGAAAAAACCTATTTACTGCAAACACCACTGCAAACCTTTTTATGTGGCGCGGCTTCTATGGGCAATCCCCATTGTGTGCTCGACGTTGAAGATGTGGCGAGCGCCGCTGTTGCTGAAATTGGTGCCATGCTCACTAAGCATGAGCGCTTTCCCCGTGGTGTGAATGTGGGATTTATGCAAGTAGTAGATTCGGGCCACATTAAGCTGCGGGTGTATGAACGTGGTGCGGCCGAAACTTTGGCCTGTGGCACTGGCGCGTGTGCAGCTGTGGTTGTAGGTCAAGTGCAAGGGAAGCTCGGCCAGCAAGTGCGGGTGGATTTACCCGGCGGTACTTTAACCATCAACTGGGAAGGCGAGGGGAAACCTTTGTGGATGACGGGCCCAGCGCAGCACGTTTATGATGGACAAATTCAGTTATGACAGAGCCCTTGATGCCGCAGACGAATGTGCCCTTTGATGAGTTGATTATTCGCGAGTATCTACTGGATAATCCTGATTTTTTCAATCGCTATCCTGAGCTATTGCTGGCAATGCGTCTGCCCCATCTGGAGCGCGGCGCCATCTCTTTGGTGGAACGTCGTCAAGAAATGCTACGCCAGCGAGTCAGCCAGTTGGAAGAAGAGATCACCAGTCTGTTAACGATGGCGGCGCGCAACGAGAAAATTTACCAATTCAACACTGAGTTATCCTTCCAGCTACTGAATTGTGCCGATCTTGTGTCACTTAAAGAAGTGTTGGCCGATAGTTTGAAATTACAGTTTAATTTCAGTCATGTGCGTTTGATCAGCGTTCTCGATGCCGATATGAAGGCAATATGGGATCAAAGGCTGCATAAAGGTCACTATTTTGGTCGGCTAACGCAACAAGAAGCCAAACGCCTATTTGGTAGCGAAGTTGGGTCGGTGGCACTGACTAAATTGTCGGAAGACAACCCGGTGATTTTTGCCATTGCTAGTCAAGATGTCACCCATTTTCATCCTGATATGGATAACATGCTGCTGGAACAGTTGCGGCGTTTACTGGCGCATATGCTTGCCAAGCTGTAACGGCTGTTGAGCTATAGTGCTCACCCAAGGCTTGGCAAAACCCATGAGGAAACCGATATGAGTACGCAAACAGGCGAAGTGTCGGCATTAAATACTCAATGGTTACACACCTTTGAACGTTATCTGAGTACCGAGCGACAGTTGTCTGCCCATACAGTACGGAATTACCTTTATGAGCTTAATCGTGGTAGTGATCTCTTGCCCGAAGGCGTGCATTTACTCAATGTGAGCCGCGAGCATTGGCAGCAAGTGTTAGCCAAATTGCACCGCAAAGGTTTAAGCCCGCGATCGCTTTCCCTGTGTTTATCGGCGGTAAAACAATGGGGTGAATTTTTGCTGCGCGAAGGCGTGATTGAGCTTAATCCCGCGAAAGGCTTAAGTGCCCCCAAACAAACCAAGCCTCTGCCGAAGAATATCGATGTCGATGCCATCAGTCACTTGCTGGACATTGAAGGTACAGATCCGCTGAGTCTGCGGGATAAAGCCATGATGGAATTGTTTTATTCCAGTGGCTTACGTTTAGCGGAACTTGCCGCGCTTAATTTATCCAGTGTGCAATATGATTTGAAAGAAGTGCGAGTCTTAGGTAAAGGTAATAAGGAGCGTATCGTCCCTGTCGGTCGTTTAGCGATTACTGCGCTGCAGAATTGGCTCAATTGCCGAAAGCAGATCCCCTGTGAAGATAACGCCTTATTTGTGACTGAAAAAGGCAAGCGACTCTCCCATCGCAGTATTCAGGCGCGCATGGCTAAATGGGGTCAAGAGCAGGCATTATCGGTGCGAGTACATCCCCATAAGTTGCGTCATTCCTTTGCCACTCACATGTTAGAAGCGAGCGCCGACTTGCGGGCGGTGCAAGAATTATTGGGTCATGCGAACCTAGCGACCACACAAATTTATACCAGTTTGGATTTCCAACACTTAGCTAAGGTGTATGATAACGCCCATCCTAGAGCGAAAAAAACACAGGATAAATAATGCGTTGCTATCTTAGACCTCAACATATTCAAGCGATCAGTTTCGATCTCGACGATACCCTGTACGACAATCTGCCGCATATTTTAAATGCCGAAGCTGAGCTGGCGACGTTTCTGTTGCAGACTTATCCATTATCGCAGGCGTGGCAACCCCATGATTGGCGCAGGCTAAAACTGCAACTTTTGCAGCAAAATCGTGAGCTCGCCCACGACACCAGCGCAGCCCGTTTAGCTACGCTTCGCCAAGGCCTAATACAATTAGGGTATTCGGTGGCTGAAGCTGAACGCGGCGCCGAGCAAGGATTAGCATGCTTTTATTTTTATCGCAGCCATTTTCAAGTGTCTGACGAAGTGCTCTTATTACTCAAACGCTTATCGCAGCATTTTAGATTAGTCGGGATCACCAATGGTAATGTGGACGCAGAGCGGATTGGTTTAGGGGAAACTTTCGAGTTTGTGTTGCATCCAGGTAATGGCGTGCATATGAAACCCGCTAAAGACATGTTCGAATTAGCTTGCTCGCGGTTAAAGATTGCACCGCAACATTTACTGCATGTTGGCGACAGCATGAATGCCGACGTTCGTGGTGCTCGATTGGCGGGGTGCCAGTCTGTGTGGCTAAATCCCAGTTTTGGTCGAGTCGATTCCTTACCGATAGCCGCCTTGTTGCCCCATTTAGAAATTGCCTCCCTCGAGGCTTTGACAAAAGTATTGGCTATCGACGCAAACTAGCTTAGCGTGCATTTTTTATCTGTATCTTTGGGTGATTGAGATCAAGGTTTGCCAGCCAAATTTGCACTAAAGTTAAGTTTTATATCACTAAAGTCACTGACTAAGGCTATTTTATGGCGCGTATCGGGTTGTTATTACTGCTCACTTTATGTTGGATCGCGCCGGTATCGGCCCATGAGATCCATTCAGGTGGCGGTTTCATGTCGGGTTTTAATCATCCCGTATTGGGCTTCGATCACTTGCTGGCTATGTTGAGTGTGGGCATGTTGAGCACCCAGCTCGGTGGCCGCGCGATTTGGACAGTCCCCTTAGCATTTGTCACCTTTATGTTAGTGGGCGGGATTTTAGGTTTATATGCGATTGCCGTTCCCTTTGTTGAAATAGGTATTGCCCTCTCTGTGTTGTTGCTCGGTCTTGCCATCGCTTTTGATCGCCAAATCCCGCTGTTATTCGCCATGGCCTTTGTGAGTGTATTCGCGATTTTCCACGGGCATGCCCACGGCGCTGAAATGCCGGAATTGGCCAGCCCAGTCCTGTATGCTCTAGGATTTTTATTTGGTACAGCAGTCATCCATTTAGGCGGCGTAATGATAGGCCTTGGAATGCAGCGGATGACAGGGCAACGCAATTTAATGCGCGTTACTGGCGTGGCGATTGCGGCCATGGGCGGCTATCTATTAGCAGGTTTTTAACATAATAACAGGACGTTAGATTTACTGGATTAACGCGCCTTGAGTTGCTTCATGCAAAGATGGGCGCGGCGTAGCAGTAGATTGACTTGCCGACGGCTCGCATGCATGTCGGCATCTCCCACCCTAAAATAACTCCCAGTGTAAGGATCGCTGCCTACGTAGATAGGTTTTAGCTGCTCAGGCGCCAGCGGTACGCGGATACGAATGAGTTTTTTGTTCATAATTTCAATAATCTGTACATCTGAAATCGCTAAAAGATTGTGACTAGTGCGACTCGGGTCATCGAGGATTTCCCAAAATTCTTGTAAAACAGGAAGCGGGTTGGGAATGCCTTCAATACTGAAATGGCCACGTTCTTCCCGCACACCTAGGATGATTTCGCCACCCAAAGTGTTGGCAAAAGAGCTATAAGTCGCCCAAATGTCTTCGGGTAATTGACCTTGGCCATCGCGGCCACCTGCGAGTTTAAATTCTACTTGGGCCGATTCGTGCAAATTGGCAATATCATCGAGTGCAAATGATTGAAATGTCATGGCAGCTTATCCGTCAGCGACACATGACTTGTTGTAGCACGTCAACAATTGAAAGGCCAGACTTAGGTCTGGCCTCAAGGTTAAGCGGATGATCTGTAATTTGGAGCCGCTACGGGATAAACATTTAATCAATTATTGGATGAGACCCAATGCCTTAGGAAATAGGATATTGTTTTCTAAGTGAATATGCTGATGTAAGTCCGCCTCAAATTCCGCTAGCGTGGCATAACAAACACGCCATGTAGTGCACGCATATTCAGGTGGTGTGAAATCGTTAGTGAGGTCGTGTAATTTTTGCAAAATCAAACCGACTTCTTCATGCTCATGTTGCATCGCATTGATGGGGTTGCCAATATGGCCAAAGCAAGCCTCAACCTGCTCTCCATGACTCATGGCGCGGATCGCCGGAAACAGTATTTTTTCTTCCTTCATTAAATGTGGCATTAAGTCTTCAACTAAGGCTCGTACCCAACCTGCAAAGGGAATTATTTCGGCATAGTGCTCACCGTGAGCGCGAATCATTTTCTCGGAATATCCGACTAATAAAGGGGCTTTTTCGCGCACGTATTGATGGTGCGTTGATTCTATATATTCGATAAGTTGATCTAAGGGTAATTGATTTAATTCATCTTCTTTGCTACCGGTAAGTGTTGCGGCATTCAGCGCAGCAACCACTTTTGCGGGATCTACATCTGCACGCTCACAGGCGACCGCCAGTGATTTACCCCCGCCACAACAAAAATCGATACCAAATTGACTGAACACATGGGCGCGGCGAAAGTCTTCTGCCACTAGTTCACCTATTTTTCGTTCTAGCCAATGATTGTGTTGAGAATTAAACCCATGGGGTGGGAGTTGTGCATCTTTTGAGGCAGAAGTAGCAGACATGAGTAGCTCCAGAGCAGCAATAAATTTACATTCATATTATTTGCAGCTTTATTTTGTGACAACTAATCCTGACTAAAATAGTCAGGATTTGCAGTTGATGTCACAGTCTATACTGAGAAATATCGCTTAAGGAGTAGGAAGAGCTGACTTAGTTTGGATGTAGCAAATTTACACTCGGGATTATTAATATGAGTTGATATTGCTGCTGGAATGGTTAGAGCGATATGAGGGGTTTATTATTATATTTTGGACTCAGTGAGGTGTTGCAGACCCCGTAGTTGGCTGAACAGCGCATCATTATAATCAACTGCTAATGGTTCGAGGGATGAGTGTTCTCCTGAGATATTCTTGGGCGGCTTAAACACTGGGTAGACTAGCCTTACTGCCATAACTAAAGTCCAGTATGAGCCTTGAATTTGCTTCAATTTTCATCATTAACGAAACACAACTGAACGAGCAACCTTAGATTAATTTTCATTAGAAAGGGATAAGGCTTACTGTTTTAACAAGGGAGATACGATGCTATCAACATCCCTAATCAAAGCGCTGATGCTCTTATACGTAACCACCTTCCATCGGCAAATATTAAGTGTTAGGCCAGTTGCGTTAGCATGCTCAGCAGTTTTATTCATTGTTAACTTCAGTGGTCTAGTTCTTCTTTTGCTTCGCTAATTTTTGGTTAAGTTTATCTATTCGTTTTTCATAATTATCCGTCCAGCCTTGCTTTAGAGCTTGTTTAGAGAGCTTTAATGCACCTTCAATATTGCCTTCTTTCTCAAGAATAATTGCTAACTGCTTGTAGCCTGTATGTGAGGGCAGCATTTGAGGTTCATCATAATAAGGATCTTTAATTCCCGTTATGTTCTGTAGTTTTTTTAGTTCTTTAGGTTTTTCGAGATGACGAAATTTTTTGACCAACTTACTAGAGATAGATATTTGCATTAAGCAGAATTCTTTGGCTTTTTCATAATGTTCTGGGGCTGTTCTCAATGAGTAGTGATGCTTGATAAGTGATGCAAGGGCTAGGTGCACATCAATCAGGTTACTATCAGGTGCCGTATAACACTGGAGTAACTCGTTTTCTACTTTGGTTTGGAGAATATGCTTTGCTTCATCACCAGCAATGTAAGAAAGAGTAAGTAAAAGACTTAGTTTACCGAATCCATTGTTAGAGTCAGTTTTATCTAAATCTTGGTATAGGTAGGGAGTTTCGCCAATTGGTAAGCCCATAGGACGATAGTCGTTAGCAACTTGGTTTCTTTGACTTGCAGTTAGAGCTTGAAGCCACCATTCCTTAAGCTGATACTTATCTAACAAGTCCATAAAATCACCCTATTCAAGTGTGAAGGTGGGATACGAATTTCGATATAGCTCAAGTTGTTTGTTCATTGCGTTGAATAATAGTTCTTCCCCCATGAACATACACAGCAGTCTTTGATAAATGCACTCTATAAAGATTACGAGTACTGGGCAAGTAAGATAAATTCTAATACGAGTAGATCACTAACTGTGGGGTTCAAAATGTAAAAAGGGTTAATCATTTCTGATTAACCCTTTTTAATACAGCAGCTTAATCCTTGCGGATTAATTCATGCCGTATTTTTTCAATTTTTTACGCAGAGTACCACGGTTGATACCTAGCATGTTTGCTGCGCGGGTTTGGTTGCCACGAGTGTGTTGCATGATGATGTCAAGCAGAGGCGCTTCAACTTCGCTTAGCACCATTTCATAAACTTCTTGTGCTTCCTGACCGTCCAACTGTGCGAAGAAGTTAGTTACGGCACGCTTGACGGCGTCACGTAATAACTGGGGCTTGATAGTGCCGTTTGCTGTTTCGATTTTGCCAACGGTAAGCTGGTGAACTTCTGTGTTAGTTGTCTGATCAAACATTCTATTCTGCTCTTTATTAATTCTGTACTAATTCATCAAAATAACATTCCACGAGGGAATACTGTTCTGCAGCGGTTTCCAGCCGATTAAAGTCAGCCCTAAATTGGCGCTGAGCTTCTTGGTCTAGGTACCATCCCATATGTTTTCTGGCGAAGCGGATACCCTTGTATTCACCATATAAGTCATACAGTTTGGTGAGGTGTTCCAGCATCACTTGACGCTGTTCGGCAACCTCAATGGGCGCTAGCTTATTACCCGTTTCCAAGTAGTGCTGGATTTCTCTGAAAATCCAAGGCCGTCCTTGAGCACCCCGTCCTATCATCAAGGCATCGGCACCGGTGTATTCCAGCACAAAGCGGGCTTTCTCCGGACTGTCGATGTCCCCATTGGCGACAACAGGAATCGAGACATTCTGTTTGATTGCTTTGATCGTGTCGTATTCGGCGTTGCCTCTGTACATACATTGTCTCGTGCGGCCGTGAACGGCGAGCGAGGCTATGCCACAATCCTCTGCAATCTGGGCGATTTGAACACCATTCTTGTGCTCTGGCTCCCAGCCGGTGCGAATTTTTAACGTGACAGGCACGTTCACTGCGGCGACCACGGCTTGTAAAATCTCTTTTACCAGCGGTGGATTTTGCATTAGCGCCGAGCCTGCCAGCTTTTTATTCACTTTTTTCGCCGGGCAACCCATGTTGATATCAATGATGTGAGCACCTTGTTCAACATTGAACAACGCGGCTTGCGCCATTAAATCAGGATCAGCCCCTGCAATTTGCACTGAGCGGATGCCTTCCTCGCCAGAATGCGTCATGCGCTGGCGGCTTTTATCTGTATCCCAAACCTCGGGATTGGATGAAAGCATCTCGGAAACCGCTAAGGCTGCGCCATAACGAAGACAAAGATTGCGGAAGGCTTGATCGGTGACACCTGCCATTGGTGCCACGATCAGCTGATTGTTCAGTTGATAGGGTCCAATCTGCATTTTATGTTTCACCTTAGCTCTTCAAAGGGGCGCTATAGTAGCCCTTTTTGTTGGCCGTGAAAAGGTCAATAAATGACCTAGAGGTAATTTTTTTTCTTGACTTTTAATTGACGAGAAGTCAGAGGTCAAATTGTTGGAAGCCAGCGGTGGCGCATGTTGCGCCACCCTTTAGCGCTATTTACGCTTACCTGTCAAGCGACTCCAATCTTCTTTGTGAGCCGCTGCGTCCATATCGAACCATTGGCTATAAAAGTCAGATATTTCTTGGGCTTGTTCTTTGAGGAGACCGGAAAGGGCAAGTTTGCCACCGGTTTTTACGCGTTCTGCGATCAAAGGCGCTAATTCTCGCAGAGGGCCTGCAAGAATGTTAGCGACCAGTACGTCGGCTTTGAGATCGGCGGGTTGGTCTTCTGGTAAGTACAACGCCAGCTTGTCAGCGACATCATTGCGCTCGGCGTTGGCACGCGAGGCGTCGATGGCTTGATAGTCGATATCGATACCTGTGACTTTTTTCGCGCCCAGTTTCAGTGCGGCTACGGCTAAGATGCCTGAACCACAGCCAAAATCGATCACTTCTTCATCGCTTAAATCTAAGCTGTCTAGCCACTCTAAACACAGTGCTGTCGTGGGATGAGTGCCAGTACCGAAGGCAAGACCCGGATCTAAGATCACATTAACCGCGGTTGGATCAGGGATTTCGCGCCAGCTTGGGCAGATCCATAAACGTGTGCCAAATTGGATGGGGTGGAAGTTATCCATCCATTCGCGTACCCAGTCTTTATCTTCAATTTGTTCGACTTTATGGCTGAAGTTCTCACCGAGGAAAGGCAAGGTTTTCAGCATGGCGATGGTCGGTGTCAGATCGGTTTCTGCATCGAATAAGGCTACTACCACGGTATCGCGCCACAGTGGGGTTTCGCCTAATTTAGGTTCAAAAATAGGGGTATCTTTACCGTCTTCGAAGGTGATAGAGACTGAACCTTCTTCCATGAGCAAGTCGCTGATGGTTTCAGCGTCATCGCTATTGGTGTTTATACGGAGTTGGATCCAAGGCATGGGGGCATCCTGTGACTGAGTGTTCATAAACTAAGGGTTCAAAATATCGCGGTATTGTATACCCAAACTATCCCAAAATGCAGGATGTAGGGGGAATTTAAAGCGCTTTAGGTAAGGTCGTTTGGTTATCACTAGGCTTTAGGTTCGACGACTGGCTATCCTGGTATTACGCTTTTGTCTATACAGACAAGGGGTTAGCTGGCGGGTATGGATTGGTGTTAAAAAACGAATTGTCAGTTTCATTATTTGATATAACGCTATGAAAAGTATTGGTTAATTGGTTTTACCTTTGTTTGGTTTTGATACGTTTTTTGTGATCATCTTCTAAGAGTTTAACTCCGTCAGGTGAGTTGGCTCACGCTTTAAATCTGTGACACTCAAGCCTGATTTGAGTTGCTGCTATGGTGTAGTTTGCCAAGAGGTGCCAACGATAAACGACATAGGTTAATTCAAGATGACAAGCATAACTCGAGTTCACAATAGGGTGAGTACACCGCTAGGTCATCCTTGGTCGG
This sequence comes from Shewanella sp. M16, assembly GCF_018224605.1. NCBI lineage: Bacteria > Pseudomonadati > Pseudomonadota > Gammaproteobacteria > Alteromonadales > Shewanellaceae > Shewanella > Shewanella sp. M16. The sequence continues at coordinate 21,034 of NZ_JAGTUL010000046.1, forward strand.
CTAAGGCTGATAGGCTGCAGAGTGCGACAGGGATTATGCTTGGCAGCTTTTTACTATTACACATGCATTTTGAATCGAGTATTTTGCTGGGTAAAGAGGCTTTTTATCGGGTCGTTCAGTTGCTTGAAGGTGGAATATTTAGCAGCACAGGACATGGTTTTCCTATAGTCACTAAAGTGTTTTCAGTGTTTATGTTATTGGTGGTGATAGTACATGCTGCGGTGGCGCTGCGGCGTTTTCCGGCGCAGCTAGGGCAATGGCGAGCCCTGCGTTCGCACATGGGGAATATCAAGCATAAGGATACCCATGCGTGGTTTTGGCAACTGATCACTGGCTTTATCTTATTTTTCCTCGTTCCAGTTCATCTCTTCACTATGATTTTGAATCCCGAAATTGGCCCGCATTTATCGGCTGAGCGGGTTTATCACGATAATGCTTGGTTGCTGTATGCGCTGTTACTTCCCGCTGTAGTGGTACACGCCATGATTGGTCTCTATCGCGTAGCGGTAAAGTGGGGCTTAACCACTCAGCGCTCAGGTCTGCGAAAACTCGCTAAGGTGCTGATTATTTATTTGCTATGCCTTGGTACTGCAAGCCTTGTTTCATATCTATTTATCGGTAGCGAGCTCGGTATTCCTGTGCAGCCCTTCGTACCTGAGTAGGCTTTAAGCCTGCAGCAGGATTTTGTTTCACTGCTATTATTAAGCATTAGGTTAATTATTCAGCACTCAATTGATCTGGCTCACGTTTTCGTGTGGATGTGTGAGCGATATTAGTTTGCGATAAGACTTAATGAGATTGGCTCGATAAGGTCAACGGCGTGAGGCGATAGGATGGCGATCAAATTAAATATTAAAAAATGGAGTGCTTGGCTGGATTTAAGCCAGAGTTTGTCTGGGGTAATACTCGCAGTCTTTTTGTGGACCCACTTAGTGTTAGTGTCATCGATTTTATTGGGTGCGGATGCCATGAGTTGGGTGGCTCGCACTATGGAACTGAGTTTTCTGTCAGCTGACGGACACGGTTATCCTTGGGTAGTGACTTGTATTGCCATTGGTATTGCCATTTTGACGTTAGTGCACGTGTTAGTGGCATTGCAAAAATTACCCATGAGTCTGCGTCAGCAAAGGGCTCTGCACCAACAAATGCAAGTGATCGACCACAGCGATACTCGCTTGTGGCGCTGGCAAGCCATTACTGGTGTAGTGATTTTACTGCTGTTGCCTGTGCATTTGTGGCTTATTGGCTCGGCTCCCGAAACCATTGGCCCTCAGGGAAGCGCCGATCGTATTTGGAATCAAGGTGTCTGGATGGTTTATCTGCCTTTGCTGCTCACTGTGGAGTTACATGCAGCAATTGGCATTTACCGTGTGGCTTTGAAATGGGGTGCGGCGCGGGATCTCAACAACCGCAGTCGATTACGTAAGATCAAGACCATAGTGAGCGTGCTATTTGTCACTGTTGGTGTCGCCTCACTTCTGGCATTTTTACCCTACGCGAGTTAATTCCGCTTTTAATCAATGATTAAGTTAATCAGTGAATAGAATGTCGAACATAAAAAAACAGCACAAAACAATAGACCCCATTAAGGAGCAGGCGTGAAACTGATTTATACCGATTCATTGGTGGTAGGAGCTGGGCTCGCGGGCTTAAGGGTCGCTATCGCTTCGAAAGAGCGTGGGCTTGACACTTTAGTTTTGTCACTCATTCCTGCAAAACGTTCCCACTCTGCTGCCGCTCAAGGGGGTATGCAGGCGAGTTTAGGCAATGCAGTTAAGGGAATGGGCGATGATGAGGATGTGCATTTTCAAGATACGGTAAAAGGTTCCGACTGGGGCTGCGATCAAGATGTTGCACGGATGTTTGCCCATTGTGCACCTAAGGCAGTACGTGAGTTGGCCAATTGGGGCGTGCCTTGGTCTCGGGTGACTGCTGGCCCGAGAGAAGTGATAGTCAATGCGCAAAAAGTCACGCTACATGAGGCCCAAGAAGCCCATGGTCTTATCAACGCCCGTGATTTTGGCGGGACTAAAAAATGGCGCACTTGTTATACCGCCGATGGTACGGGGCATTCGCTGTTATACGCTATGGATAACAAAGCGATTTCCATGGATATTCCCGTCCATGAACGTATCGAAGCCTTGGCACTTATTCACGATGGTAAGCGTTGCCATGGCGTAATTGCTCGTTGTTTGATTACGGGTGAACTTAGAGCCTATGTGGCTAAGTCCACTACGATAGCCACTGGTGGTTATGGCCGAATTTATGAAGTGTCGACCAATGCGATCATCTGCGAAGGTATTGGCCAAGCGTTGGCATTGGAAACGGGCGTGGCAAGGCTTGGCAATATGGAGGCGGTACAATTCCATCCCACTGCCATTGTTCCCGTGGGCATTTTAACAACGGAAGGGTGCCGTGGTGATGGCGGCTTATTGCGCGATAAAGACGGTTATCGCTTTATGCCTGACTATGAGCCCGATAAAAAGGAGTTGGCATCGCGGGATGTCGTATCGCGTCGCATGACTGAACATATACGTAAAGGTAAGGGCGTCGATAGCCCTTATGGCCCGCATTTGTGGCTAGATATAACCCTTTTAGGTCGCAAGCATATTGAAACGAATCTTAGGGAAGTGCAGGAAATTTGTGAGAATTTCCTTGGCATCGATCCCGCTAAAGATTGGATCCCTGTACGCCCAACTCAGCATTATTCTATGGGCGGTATTCGGACTAATGCCACAGGTGAAAGTCCGCAGCTTAAAGGCTTATTTAGCGTAGGTGAGGCGGCTTGTTGGGACATGCACGGCTTTAACCGTTTAGGGGGTAATTCGTTGGCCGAAACCGTGGTTGGCGGCATGATTATTGGTAAATATGTCGCCGATTTTTGTGAGAACAATAGCCTTGAGATCGACACTCAGCTTGCAGAACGGTTTATGCAGCAGGTGCAGAGTGAAATCGATGTGCTGGTCGAGGGTGATGGTCACGAAAGCGCCTTTGAACTCAAGCGCGAAATGCTGCGCATCATGATGGATTATGTGGGGATTTTCCGTAATGGCCCCGAGCTTGAAAAAGCGGTTGCCGAGCTAAAAGTGTTGCTCGAGCGTTCGCGTAAACTCGGACTTAAGTGTAAAAAGCGTCACGCCAATCCTGAGTTAGTTGAAGCCCTGCGGGTCAAGCGTATGCTAAAAGTGGCGCTAACCGTAGCCTGCGGGGCCGCAGCGCGAACAGAGAGTCGTGGTGCCCATGCTCGCGAGGATTATCCGCAACGAAATGATCGAGACTGGCTGAATCGCACCCTGGCCAGCTGGCCGGATCCCGAGGCACTCGAACCTGTGCTTAACTACGAAGCACTCGATGTGATGAAGATGGAACTCCCGCCGGGTTATCGTGGTTATGGCATCAACAACGCCATAGTGCATCCCGATACCGAAAAGCGTGAACAGCAAATTGCCGAGATTTTAGCTGAGCTAGGTGATGATGCTGACCGTTATCAAAGGCAGCGGGCTCTTATGCGCTTTGAATTACCCGAGAGCTTACAACCTAATAATGAACGTTTAAGTGATACTTTAAAAAGTCCATCTGCCAATGCGTTAGGAGAAAAATCATAATGAGCCAAGGTCGCCAGTTAACCTTTAATATCTTTCGTTATGATCCGCAGGAGCCAAACGATAAGCCGAAAATGGTGCGTTATCAGCTTACCGAAACGCCGGGGATGACGGTATTTATCGCCCTTAATAAACTCAGGGAAGAACAAGACACTTCATTGCAGTTCGACTTTGTTTGTCGTGCAGGCATCTGTGGTAGCTGCGCTATGGTGATCAACGGTTTCCCGACGCTAGCTTGCCGCACCTTAACGGCCAAATACCCTAAGGGCGAAATCACCTTAATGCCGCTGCCAGGTTTTGAGTTGATTGGTGATCTCTCGGTTAATACTGGTAAGTTTATGCGGGAACTGGCCGAACGCTTAAAGCTGTGGTTACACCCTAAGGCCAATGATATAAGCGTGCATCGGCTTGAAGATCCTATGGATCCAGATGAAGCTGCGCGTTTGTATGAGCTAGAGCGCTGCGTTGAATGTGGCGTGTGTGTTTCCGCCTGTGCGACTAAACAAATGCGTGAAACTTTTGTCGGCGCTGTGGGCATGATGAAAATAGCTCGTTTTGAGATGGACAGCCGTGACGCTCGTACTGCCGAGGATTTTTACCATGTGATTGGCAATCAGGATGGCGTATTTGGTTGTATGACTTTACTCGGCTGCCAAGACAACTGTCCTAAGGATTTGCCACACATGCAGCAAATTGCGTATTTACGCCGTAAGATGGCCATGACTTTGATTTGATGAGTGATAAATGATGAAAAGCGCCAACGTGTTTGGCGCTTTTTTGTTGATTAGCAGGCGTAGCTTTTGTGAATGTCAGCTCGATTGATTATGTCTGCGGTTTGAGCGACGAATGCTTGAAAGTGCGTACTCGCCATATGTTCATCCAGTGCGGCTTGGGATTGCCAAATTTCGTACATCCAGAAGATATTTTCATCATCTAATGAGTGATGCAGTTTGTATTCGATGCAGCCAGCCTCGGTATGAGTGTCTGTCACGAGTTGCTTGAGTATCTTAAATAGCGTATCGCTTTGGCCTTGATTCGCTATGATTTGGGCAAATACTGTTATTTTCATTGGTTAAAACCTTCTAAAACAATTTTACCGATCGCTTTGCCAGACTCTATCTGAGCGTGAGCTTTGATTAAGTTTTGGGCATTAATGGTGCCGTAGTGTTCACCGAACGTACTCTGTAACTCGCCTGTATCGATAAGGGCGCTTAAGCGGTTGAGTAAGTGATGTTGCGCAATCATATCCTCGGTCTGATATAGGCTGCGGGTAAACATCAGTTCCCAGTGTAAGGATAAGCTTTTACGCTTAAGTTTCATCACATCTAATGGCCCCTTAGGATCATCGATTAATGCTAGTTTTCCTTGTGGCTTAAGCACTTGTACTATTTCATCAAAATGCTGATCGGTTTGGGTTAAGCTAATCACATGGGTCACATTAGTAATGCCAATATTGGCAAGTTCCTGTGAAAGTGGCTTGGTGTGGTCGATAACAGCATCGGCACCAAGCTTATGCACCCAAGCGGCGGATTCTGGACGAGATGCAGTGCCTATCACTTCTGCACCTGTGAGTTTTACTGCAAGTTGAGTGATGATTGAACCCACACCGCCGGCCGCACCGATAATTAAAATACGGGCGTCAGTTGCCGAACCATCTTGGGGTAAAGCTAAACGGTCGAATAAAATCTCCCATGCCGTAATCCCCGTTAAAGGTAATGCCGCGGCTTGGGTATAGGTTAAACTTTTAGGTTTATGGCCGACAATTCGCTCATCAACCAATTGATATTCTGCATAACTTCCGCTGCGACTGATATCGCCCGCATACCACACTTCATCGCCAACGTTGAAAAGACTGACTTTCTCACCAACGGCTTTGACTACACCGACCGCATCCCAGCCGATAATTTTGTATTCGCCTGCAGGTGCAGAGCTAGATGCACGGATTTTTGTATCAACCGGATTGACAGAAATGGCTTTGATTTCCACTAAAAGGTCAAAACCTGTCGCAGTTGGCTCGGCTAGCGTGATGTTTTCTAATGCATTGGGCGCTGTGATTGCACCTGCTGTCTGGTAACCAATGGCTTTCATGTTTATTCCTCTGGGTGTACTTGCTGGAGTCTACTTGTTTGAGTGTACTTGTATCGTGTAGCCATTGTGTGGAATATTAGCCAAGAGATAAACAGGATAAAGTTTGTAATTTTTTCAAAGGATTTTTGATAATCATGCTAATTAATGATTTAGCTTTGTTCGTGCGAGTCGCTGATTGCGGCAATATATCTGCCGCAGCAGCCGAGATGGATATCTCGGCTGCTTCTGCCAGTGCAGCAATAAAACGGCTTGAGAAACAGCTCGATACTAGTTTATTTATCCGCACGACACGCAGCTTACGTTTGACTGTGCAAGGTGAACGTTATCTTATTCATTGCCGACGTGCGCTAAGCGATTTAGCGCTTGGCGAACAGGCTATCGCCAGTGATAAAGGTAAAATATCTGGCACTTTAAGCCTGTCGGTTTCTTCAGACTTTGGTCGTAATTTGTTTGTGCCTTGGCTCGACGAGTTTTTGCTCGATTTTCCTCAACTGCAAGTGCGCTTGCACCTTGGCGACAATATCAGCAGTTTTTACCACGATAAAATTGATGTCGCCGTGCGCTATGGAAAACCGCAGGATTCTAACCAAGTGGCTTTTCCTATCTGCAGTGTTGATCGTGTCTTGTGCGCCTCACCTGAATATCTCGCCAAGTTTGGTGTGCTTGATTCATTAGAACAATTAGTTGAGCATAATTGCTTGTTTTATAAGTTAGATGATCGCACCCACGATCAATGGCTATTTAGGCGAGATGGTCAAGAATTCAAAGTGCGTGTCACGGGCAATCGTAGTGCTAATGATGCCGAGATTGCCCGCCGTTGGGCTGTGGGTGGCAAAGGGTTGGTATTTAAGTCGAGTCTAGATCTGGCTGATGACTTAATCTCAGGGCGATTAGTACGTTTGTTGCCTGAGTATCAGGGGGAGCCAGTCGATTTATACTTAGTGTGCCCAGGACGCGAGCATGTCACTCCCGTGGTGTTACTGCTTCGCGAAATGTTACGTCAACGTTGTAAAGAGTTGCAAATGCAGTTGGCGGCTCGTCATATTCTCCCACAACACCCTTAAGCAATTGCATTATGGTGGCATATGTAAATAAGCGCACTGCATGTTGTTATTTATTTATAAATAAAGTTTTCTAAATTGTTTTGTTAGATGATTTTGGTTGTTACTTGTTGTGTTTTTTTATGTTTAATTTTACTGGATTTTTCTGATCTAACTCATATTTATTTTAATTTAATATGAGTTAGCTCTTGTGTGAGTTGATAATATTTTTTGTTCGTGCGTATGATGCAACAGATGTATTCTTTTTGTATCTTTAGCTGTGATGTCGCAGTGGAGATTATTTATAGCATGACGTATTGACGAGCAATGTTAACTAAATTAGCTATAAAAAAATATCCCAAAAGACCAAAGCGTTTTCTTTTCGCTGTGGGTGAGTGGCTGATATTTGGAATATTATGGGTGAGATTACCTGTGAATATTGCCGCGTTGTCTGATTCTTTTGTTATTGAAAATAATTATTTATCAATGGCTTCAGTGTTAGCGTTTCACTGTGAACCTGTTAGCCATCAGTCAATAATAATAGTTGGTGAATATGGCGCTCCCCTTTGGACTGGGTTTGCCCAAACGGATTTTGAAAGCATATTTTGGGGAGCGTCTTTTTTCGTTTTTTTTGGTTTTATTTATTTCGTCTTAACCATATTTATACGTAGTTATATTACTATTTTTGAAATCTATTATTCATTTTTACTTAATTGGATGAAATCAATTCAAGAAAGTACATC
>NZ_JAGTUL010000047.1:0-25551 GCF_018224605.1 Shewanella sp. M16
CTGAAGTGAATGTGTTACAAAGCTCGGTTACGAGTTAAATCATAAGTCCGGGTCCCCTTCGTCTAGAGGCCTAGGACACCGCCCTTTCACGGCGGTAACAGGGGTTCGAATCCCCTAGGGGATACCAATTTTAATCAAGGTTTATCGAAACTTTGATTAAAGACAATAAGCCACCTCAAGGTGGTTTTTTTGTGTCTGAATTTTGAATATTAAATCGAGATCTCCCCGATTCATTTACGAGTCATACGCTCCGAGTTATTTGCCTAATTTACCCACCAATTCAAACCACCTAAATAAATGATGCTTCGAGAGGCTTACTTAGTGTGGTGAAGTCATTCTGTTCAATCGTGTGATAAAGATTATCGAAGCGTTTTCCTGCTTAACCTTGCGCTAACCCATGGCCCAAACTCACCTTTCGGATTGTTCAGTGTGTTGGTACTTTGAATGCTGCTACTTTCAATGCTGATAAGTTGAGCCGTTAAGCGCGGTTTATCTCTTGTTTCCAATCGTTCAACGAGTAAAGTTTGAAGTGAACTGTTCTTACGGTAGCTATTGTAATAGCTGAATAGCGTATCGTTGCGGTGAATATGCGGGCGAGTGTAATGTAAGAGTGAAGCTTTGTGGGAAGAGGGCAGAAGTAGGCGGAAACTTATTTGAGATAAAAAAGGCGACACTCACTGCTGAGTGTCGCCTTTCGTCATCTTACCTTTGGCTTAGTCTACACCTAAGAATCCACCGGTTTGGTGGGCCCATAATTGAGCATAAATACCGCCTGCGGCGATGAGTTCATGGTGCGTGCCTTGCTCAACGACTCGGCCTTGATCTAATACAATTAACCTGTCCATCGCGGCAATAGTAGAAAGTCGATGGGCAATCGCGATCACTGTCTTGCCTTGCATTAATTCATACAAACTTTCTTGGATTGCAGCTTCGACTTCGGAATCTAGCGCAGATGTGGCTTCATCAAGCAGTAAAATGGGCGCATTTTTCAATAAAACCCGCGCGATGGCGATACGCTGTCTTTGGCCACCAGAGAGTTTTACGCCGCGTTCACCCACTTGGGCATCTAAGCCATGATTACCGTTAGGATCACTGAGTTCCTGAATAAAGTCATAGGCTTGAGCTTGTTTAATCGCGCGATCAAGTTGCTCTTCACTGGCACTGGGATTGCCGTAAAGAATATTCTCGCGAATGGTGCGGTGCAAGAGGGAGGTATCTTGGGTCACCATGCCAATTTGCGAACGCAGTGAATCTTGCATAACCATCTTGATGTCTTGGTCGTCAATATTAATCTGACCTTTTTCAACATCGTAGAATCGCATTAGTAGATTCACTAGGGTCGATTTACCTGCGCCAGAACGCCCCACTAAGCCAACTTTTTCACCTGCTTTAATATTCAAATTCAGATCTTCAATCACGCCAGTCTGCTCACCGTAATGGAAACACACTTGGTTGAAATCAATCTTGCCATGATTGACGACCAGCGCCTTGGCGTTTGGCTCATCTTGGATGATCGTTGTTTTCGATAAGGTGTTCATTCCATCGGTAACCGTGCCGATATTTTCGAATAACGAACTGATTTCCCACATTATCCACTGTGACATGCCGTTTAAGCGCAGTGCTAAACTGACCGCAATGGCGATGGCGCCGACCGTGATTGCGCTATCGGTCCATAGGGCTATCGATACTGCTGCAATACTAAAGGCCAACAGATAGTTGATGATTTGCACGCTTACGCTGATGCCCGTCACTAAGCGCATTTGGCGATAAACCGTGTCTAAAAATATCCGCATACTGGATTTGGCGTATTCGGCTTCTTTCTGTGTGTGGGCGAATAGCTTCACTGTGGTGATGTTGGTATAGCTGTCGACGATACGGCCTGTCATGGTTGAGCGCGCATCGGCTTGCTCGGTAGAGACACTTTTTAGTCTAGGCACAAAGTACCATTGCAGACCAACATACAGTGCAAGCCAGACGAGCATAGGTATGACTAAGCGCAGATCAGCGCTGGCGATCATCACTAGCATAGAGGTGAAATACACTAAAATGTATACCAACACATCGAGCAATTTCATCACAGTTTCGCGCACGGCTAAGGATGTTTGCATCACTTTCGTGGCGATTCTGCCAGCAAAATCATCTTGATAAAACGATACACTTTGTTTTAGCAAATAACGGTGTGCAAGCCAGCGGATCGACATAGGATAATTGCCGAGCAAGGTTTGATGCATGATAAGCGCATGCAGTAATACCAATATTGGCATCACAATTATCACCATACCTCCCATCAGCATTAAGGTCGTGCCTTCGTCTTGGAATAACGTTTCGGGATTTTTTTTCACAAGCCAATCAACTAATTGGCCCATGAATCCGAACAGTGACACTTCAAGCATGGCCAGCATGGCTGTCAGCACTGACATTAAGATCAGCGGCAGTTCGTAGCCCTTAGTGTAGTGGCGACAAAAAGCATAAACCCCTGTGGGTGGTTTAGTGGGTTCATCATCGGGTAGGGCTTCAACCCAGGATTCAAATCGTTTAAACATGAATTAACTCTATGGTGAGATAAAAAATAGTCGGCTCTAGCATATACCCAAACAACCTGAAGATGCAGGATTCAGCGGGAATTTAACGCACTTTAGGCAAGGCGGTTATTTGCAGACCTAGTGGACTAAGTTAAAAATAACCAACACGGCATAAAGTGCGTTAAAACCCGCCGGGACGGAGCGTCTAGGGCACTCCACTTCCGTGTCGCACCAATTCAAAAGGTGGCCGACATTCTGTCATTGATGCGCCTTGAATTGAAGCACCCTAGACGCTCTGAAACTCGTATCTTCAGGTAGCTTGGGTATATAAGATTTCATGCCCTAAAAGCATTGAAATGATTGAGTTCCGTTTTCCGCTAGTGCTACATGCTAGTTTTACGTAAAGTAATGAACAAGAAATTAATTGTGAGCGAATATTGTCGGGCGTGATGAAAAATGAGTGCAGATAGAGTGTCTGAGAGTGCGATTAAGCGTGATGAAATAGATTCGGTGCATTCGCTGGAGTCCTATTCGGGGCAACTTTCTGCGTCCATTTGCCGTGAGGCGAGGATGAGCCGCGATCCGCGGTTTGATGGTAAGTTTTTTGTGGGCGTATTAACGACCGGCATTTATTGCCGAACTGTGTGTCCTGCTGTAGCACCAAAAGAGCAAAATGTGCGTTATTTTGATTCGGCCATTAAAGCCGCGCAGGCGGGATTACGCCCATGTTTACGTTGTCGGCCCGACAGTGCGCCGGGATCGAATCCTTGGAAGGGGACTGGCACAACGTTAGCGAGGGCCATTAGCTTAATCGAAGCGGGCGCCTTAGCGGGAAAATCATCGGGAGAGCCAGCCTCGACAGTAACACAATTGGCTGACCGATTAGGGATCAGCAGTCGTTATCTCAATAAGCTCTTTACCGAAGGTTTTGGCACTTCGCCAAAACAATATGCCTTATATCGGCAGTTACTATTTGCTAAACAATTATTGCACCAAACCCAATTATCTATCACTCAAGTCGCGATGGCGGCGGGTTTCAACAGTATTCGCCGTTTCAATGAGGCGTTTAAGCAAACCTTGCAATTGACGCCGACCCAGTTAAGAAAGAGTACATTAACCAAAGCCGCAAAGGAGTCCATGATTGAGCCATCAACAGGATTAGATGAGATTGATACTATGGGTGAATTTGTGCCGCACTATGGATTAACCTTGTATCAGTATTATCGCCCGCCATTGGATTGGGCATCGCTGCTGGCGTTTTATCGATTACGTGCGGTAACAGGGATGGAATGGTTCACGCCGCAGATGAGTCATCCACAAGCGAGCGATGTCGTTGGCGATGAGGCGTCCGTGGTAGATGAGGCCAAAGCTGGCGATAATGGGCTCGAATATGGTCGTTGTTTTGCCCTAGGTAAGATGCGCGGCACAGTGCACATTATCCATGAGCCTAAGCTAAATCGCTTCAAACTCGTGATAATGTTGACCGAAGACTCTCCTGTCGATGAGCTGCAATTGCTGGTCACTGAAGTGCGACGCATTTTAGATCTCGATGCGGATATGCTGCTGATTGAACAAGGCTTAAGTGCGCTACCAAGTTTAGGATTAACACCGTTTTCGGGATTACGCATTCCCGGTGCAGGCTCCTTATTTGAGGCGGCCTGCCGTGCGATTCTAGGCCAGCAAGTGACGGTAGTGCAGGCGACTAAGCTACTTAATCAATTGGTTGAAGCCTATGGCGAGCGCTTTAGTCTCAATGGTTGCGAGTATCGTTTATTTCCTACACCCGAGGCCATTCGTGAGGCGAGTCTAACAGAGCTAAAAATGCCCGGCGCTCGTAAATTAGCCCTCAATGCGCTCGCGGCGTTTATCTGCGATCATCCTGAGGCGAGTGTCGATGATTGGCTCAGCGTTAAGGGCATAGGTCCTTGGACAATCGCGTATGCTAAGCTCCGCGGTTTGGGCGATCCCAATGTGTTTTTGGATACCGATTTGATTGTTAAAAAGCATTTGCTGGCCTTGTATGGCAAGACCCATAGGCTGGATGAAGCCGCTGTGGGTGCAGTCAACTACCCGAAGCTGTGTCAGCAGCTGAGTCAAGAAATCGCGCCTTGGGGCAGTTATTTAACTTTTCAGCTTTGGCATCAATAACCATCAAGCCGCCTCACATTTAACTGCTAGTTTAAAAAGATGATTTAGCGTTAAGTTAAGAGCCAATTTAGAACCAAATTTAGAGCAAACAAAGAGACAGATTATGAAACATGCGATTCGTCAATTGAGCCAAGCGCCGAGTATTGCTGCGTATCAGCCTTGTGCCGTAGATACTTTTATGAGTCCTGCCGGAATATTGCAGTTAAATGCCAATGCCTATGGGCTGAGTCATTTAACGGTTGTCGGCTCGGATCGCACTGAGATTGCGCTTGCTAAGGTGAGTGAGGATGCCCTCAATCAAGCTAAGGCGCATATTCGTGAAACTCAGGCGCAGCTTGCGGATTACTTTGCGGGTGAGCGCGTTGAATTTGATTTAAAGCTCGCGCCCAAGGGCACTGAATTTCAGCGTGAAGTTTGGCAAGCTTTGCTCAATGTCGATTATGGTCAGAGCTGCAGCTATGGGCAGATTGCCGAGCAAATTGGTCGGCCTAAGGCGGTGCGCGCCGTGGGCGCTGCCAATGGTGCCAATCCCATTGCGATTATCGTGCCTTGCCATAGAGTGATAGGCAAAAATGGCAAGTTAACGGGTTACGCCTATGGGCTTGCGATGAAACAGCAGTTATTAACGCTGGAAACTGCCAAGCATTGCCTCGATATTTAAGCTAGAATAGCCGCCTATTAAGATATTGGTGAGCAGTTAAACTTTCTATGACTCAGGCTTCTTCCTCTGCGGCAAGCTTTGCCCAACTCGGCATTATTGCACCCTTGCTAAATCGATTAACCGAATTAGCGTATGTTTCGCCTACATCAGTACAGGCGGCGACGATTCCCGCTGTGCTTGCGGGGCGCGATGTGTTAGCCGGTGCTAATACGGGCTCGGGTAAAACGGCAGCCTTTGCCGTGCCGCTGTTGCAACAACTTGTTGACGCAAAAACAGAGGATAAGACAGGCGCTTATGTTCGTTGTTTGGTCTTAGTCCCAACCCGTGAATTAGCACAACAAGTCGCTGACAGCTTTTTATCCTATGCCTCACATCTTAATGGCAAGCTAAAAATTGTCGCTGCGTTTGGCGGTGTGTCGGTGAATGCGCAAATGCAGAGTCTACGCTCTGGCGCCGACGTACTCGTAGCAACGCCGGGTCGTTTGTTAGATCTGTTGTCCAGTAATGCCATCAAACTCAATCGTGTCAGCGCCTTAGTGCTAGATGAAGCTGACCGCATGTTAAGCCTTGGTTTTACTGAAGAATTAGCTCAAGTGCTCGACGCTTTGCCCGTCAAGAAACAAACCTTATTATTCTCTGCGACATTCCCTGAAGAAGTCCGTGAGTTAACGGCAAAACTGCTTAATAATCCACTTGAATATCAATTGCAAAGTGAGCAAGAAAGCACGATTCATCAACGGGTGATTACAGTTAATCGTCCGATGAAAACCGCATTATTGGCGCATCTGATTAAAGAACATCAGTGGTCACAGGCGTTGATCTTCGTGAGTGCCAAAAATACCTGTAATCACTTAGCGCAAAAGCTGTCTAAACGTGGGATCACTGCCGAAGTATTCCATGGCGATAAAGCCCAAGGTGCGCGTATGCGGGTGCTCGATGGCTTTAAAAATGGCGAGATCAGTGTGTTAATTGCGACCGATATTGCCGCCCGTGGTATCGATATCGATAAACTGCCTGTGGTGATCAACTTTGATTTACCAAGGAGCCCTGCAGATTATATGCATCGTATTGGCCGTAGTGGCCGCGCCGGTGAAGCAGGCTTAGCCGTGACCTTGATTTCCCATGAGGATTATCACCACTTTGGCGTGATAGAGAAAAAGAACAAACTTAAGTTAGTGCGTGAGCAAATTGTCGGTTTTGAAGCCGATGATGAAATGCCAGCCGAACTGTTAGAACAAGCTAAACCTGTCGCCAAGCCTGAAGGTATGGGTAAAAAAAAACGTAAACAGTTACCGCCTGCCAATGCTGAATTTTGGGGTAAAAAATCTTAAGTCGTTGGAAACAAGCTATTCTTAGCTTATCTCTGGCGTTCCTTGTCATCTCACTTGTCGTAGGTAAGGTTTATGCAACACTTATTCTGGTTAGTTGAAGGTAAAGTCGCAGGGCGCAGTGGCCCTAATAAAGATCCTTGGGATTTACAAGCGCTCAAAGAGGCCGGTATTGGTGCCATTCTGTCGGTCAATGGGGGCGAGGGCTGCGAGCCGAGTGCGTTTAAGCAGCTTGATTTACGTTACGAATGTATTCCCTTTTCGCGCAATGTGCCGCCCCAAGATGGGGATGTGGCGATTTGTGTCGCTCAGTTGCCCAAGGCACTCGCTTTTATTCAGCAATGTGAAGCCGATGAGCTGCCTGTAGTGATCCATTGTCGCTCTGGCAAGGATCGCACCAGTCTTATCATGGCCTATTACTTGATGGTCAATGGTGCTGCGCCATTACATGCGGTGAGCCAAGTTCGTAATATTCGCGATATCGCTTTTACTGCCGAAGGTTGGGATCAATTTGCCTTTGATGTCTTGTATGCATTACAAGACTAAGCACTTGTCGGCGATTGGCGTCGAACCTATTAATAAATAGGTAATAATAGTTTCATTCGTTTGACCTTAGTCATCAAAATTTTACTGTGTTAAGGTTAAGCTATCCGAAGGTTGTTTTTAGTGAGTTATTTATCTAATTATGAAAAGTAAGGCAAGTCAGTCACAGGGATTACTACTGTTTCGGTTATCACAGACTCAAGTGTTTGCCTTAGGCACGTTGAAAGTGCGTGAGCTGGTGCCGTACACACAGCTAAGCAAAATTCCCCAATCTCATCCGACGATTCTTGGCGCTTCAACGATTCGTGGCCATACGATTCCTATCATAGATATGGCGGCTGCGATTGGTTATCGGCCGATAGCCCCTGAAGAGCGCGAAAAATGCTACATCATCATCACTGACTGTCAGCGGATGATCATTGGCTTTTTAGTGCGTGGTATCGATAAGATTATTGAATGTAATTGGCGTGATATTGAGGCGCCTTCTGCAAATTTGGGCAAGAATGCTTACTTGACTGGCGTGACTCGTTTTGAGGACCAGTTAGTACAATTGCTCGATGTTGAGTTATTGCTGTCGAAAATTTTCCCGAATAACCCACAGGCAAATCGGGCAATCTTGACCGATGTGCAGCGTGAGAAACTCAAACCCATGAATATCCTGTTAGTGGATGATTCTAAGGTGGCACGTAAGCAGTTATCCGATGCCCTTGATATGATCAACATCCCTTATCGAGTGACCGCCGACGGTAAAGAAGCCTTAGTCATGATGGAACAAGCGGCACTAGAGCATCATCCCATAGATATTCTGGTGAGTGATATCGAGATGCCAGGACTAGATGGTTACGAACTGGCATTTGAGGTGCGTGATAATCCACTGACTGCCAAGGCCTACATCATTTTACACACGTCTTTATCCAGCGAAATAAGCGTGAGTCAGGCCCACCAAGTGGGGGCAAATGAAGCGCTGACTAAGTTCGATGCCCACGAGTTGATTGATGCCATGTTGCGTGGTGCCGATTTAGCCATGAAGCAGCGCCAATAAGGCGCTTGTTAGTTTTTTGTATGCTTTTTGCGGGACAAGGGTAATTTAGTTAGCTTATTTCCCCGCAAAACTAGACAAGTCTAGTCACATCCTATAAAAACCTTATTGGCCTCATTTCCGAAGGTGCGCGTTGGGGATCTCAACCGAAATATAATAACGACAGGTTAAACCATGAAACAAGAATCATCATTATTAGCTAAGTTGGCTAATGGCAGTCTCGTATTACAAATCTTATTAGGGATTATCGCTGGTGTGGTGTTAGCGAGTTTTTCACCCGATAGCGCAAAAGATATCGCCTTCTTAGGCAGTTTATTCGTTGGAGCATTAAAAGCGATTGCTCCAATACTGGTATTTATCTTAGTAGCATCGTCGATTGCCAATCAAAAGAAAAATACGCAAACCAATATGCGCCCAATTGTGATCCTGTATTTATTGGGTACCTTTGCCGCGGCGTTAACTGCTGTGATTTTAAGCTCTATTTTCCCCACGACTTTAGTTTTGGTTGCTGGTGTGGAAGGTACAACTCCTCCACAAGGTATTGGTGAAGTGATCAATACCTTATTATTTAAATTGGTTGATAATCCAGTGAATGCGTTAATGACGGGCAACTATATTGGTATTCTTGCTTGGGGTGTGGGTTTAGGTTTAGCCTTACATCATGCTAGCGATTCGACTAAGCAAGTATTTGCCGACATGAGCCACGGCATTTCGCAAATGGTGCATTTCATTATTCGTTTAGCACCTATTGGTATCTTTGGTTTAGTTGCTGCGACGTTTGCTGAAACCGGTTTTGCCGCAATTGCGGGTTATGCGCAGTTATTGGCAGTGTTATTAGGTGCGATGGCCATTATTGCCTTAATCGTTAATCCTTTAATTGTTTACGTGAAGATTAAACGCAATCCCTATCCGTTGGTATTTCGTTGTTTGCGTGAAAGTGGCGTGACGGCATTTTTTACCCGCTCGAGTGCGGCGAATATTCCGGTGAATATGGCGCTGTGTGAAAAATTAAATCTGCATGAAGACACTTACTCAGTCTCTATTCCCTTAGGTGCCACCATCAATATGGGCGGCGCGGCGATCACTATTACGGTATTGACCTTAGCTGCGGCGCATACCTTAGGCATTCAAGTCGATTTACTCACCGCATTGTTATTGAGCGTTGTAGCCGCTATTTCGGCTTGCGGCGCCTCGGGTGTAGCGGGTGGTTCATTACTGTTGATCCCACTGGCTTGTAGCTTGTTTGGTATTTCTAATGATGTCGCCATGCAAGTGGTCGCTGTCGGCTTCATTATTGGTGTGGTTCAAGATGCTGCCGAAACCGCATTGAACAGCTCTACTGACGTTATCTTTACCGCTGCTGCTTGTGAAGCCGCTGAGAATAAAGCTAAACTGAGTTAACGAGTGCTGTTATTCGTATTGAAAAGTATTATGGAAGCAGTCACTTAGGTGGCTGCTTTTTTTATGGGAGTCGTTATGATCTTTTTTGATTTTAAAGTGCTAGATGCCGCAAAGCCCTGGTATGGGATAAATGACACTGTGATGGGCGGTTTGTCCCGCAGTAAGATGACGGTGTCACCTTTAGGCTATGGTGAGTTTAGTGGCCATGTGTCGCTGGCAAATGGCGGCGGGTTTGCTTCAGTGCGTTGTGAGTTTAGCCCTATAGATGTCAGTGGATTTACTGGGATCTATGTCGAACTCGATGGCGACCGACCTAAAGATTATAAAGTGAATTTTAAGGATGTCGACACACCCCAAAGCACGGTTTATCAAGCGCCTATGCCCGCGCCAAGCCATCAAACGTTTGGCGTGAGTGGCGCTAGAGTCTTGAATTGGCAGCGGATAGAAATTCCCTTCAGTGACTTCTTGCCCCAATGTCGGGGTAAACCGATTTCCCGAGTGGCAATAGATTTAAGCCAAGTCTGTAGTCTAGGGCTAGTGATTGGTGCCCAGCAGAGTGGTGATTTTTCTTTGAAAATCAAAGAAATTGGCTACTATTAGCGTTTATAGTTGGTTTCTTATCATGAGTTTATTGCCCCTAATTGCTTGTCCCTTATTGCTATTGATGGTGCGGGCATCTCTAGGCTTCATTTAAGAAAAGAAAAAGGATAAGGCCGAGGCACTTATCCTTATGGTGAACCCATCAAAATGATGAGTTTGGCAAAAGCCGCTGCTTAAGCGCCGACAATCCCTAATGGCTTGGCGGTTTGCCACGCGCCGCGGGTAAAATCAGGGAAGGTGACTGAGTTACTGCGGTCATTGACTGAATGTTCACTTAAGATATTCACCACCGACCAAGACGCGCCATCGTACACATCCTGATCTAAGGCCTCGCCATTGCGCAGGCAATAAATCATGCGCCATAACATCACAAAATCCATGCCGCCGTGGCCGCCGTTAATCTCAGCTTCTTTGCCTATACGTTGCCATAGAGGGTGATCATATTTGTCATACCACTTTTGCATGTCCATATCCCACTCGTGGTAACTTTGACCAAAGCCACCATTTTCGACGGCGATACGATTCGGGAAACCCGCAAACACGCCATTTGTCCCTTGGATCAAATTGTGGCGACTGTAAGGTCTTGGGCTCGTCGTGTCATGCTGCACCATGATGGTCCGGCCCTTAACGGTCTTAATCAGACTGGTATTGATATCCCCATTGATGTACTTGAGCTGATTACGCTCATGATCGGCGGGGAATTCACGTTTAGCATAGAGCGCACGTCCAAGAGCGGGCGAACTCATCGAGGTTAGATAATCAAATCTATCACCGCGGTTGATGTTCATATACTGGGAAACTGGCCCTAAACCGTGGGTCGGGTACAAGTTACCGTTGCGCTTGGTATGCCAATAAGTCCGCCATGAGCCCGTCTTATGGTCTATTTCCTTCATCTGCCAACGTAGCTCGTGGATATAAGCGGCTTCACCGTGGAGCAACTCACCAAACACGCCTTGGCGCACCATGTTGAGAACCATAAGTTCTTCACGGCCGTAGTTGACGTTTTCCATCATCATGCAGTTTTTCTGAGTGCGTTCAGCGGTATCCACAATTTGCCAGCATTCCTCTACTGTGAGTGCTAACGGTACTTCGACAAAGGCATGTTTACCGCTTTCCATCGTCTCTATCGCCATAGGTGCGTGCCATTCCCATGGAGTAGAAATGATCACAATATCAATATCATCGCGGCTTAAGAGATCGCGATAGCTCTGGTCATTACCAGTATAGACAGTCGGTTTTGGCCGATTCTGTTTAACGATATGATCCACGGCTCTGTCCAGCACCGCTGGGTGAGTATCACAAATAGCTTTAAGTTCAACGCCTTCTAAATGACAGAATTGCTCGACATGGCTAAAGCCACGCTCGCCAACACCGATAAAGCCAACTCGAACCACGTCCATCTTGGGTGCTATGAGTCCGATAACGGATTTACCCGTTTGTGGTTTAGGGGCGACACTACTGGCGTAGGCGTTGAGGGCAATATTGGCTGTGACGAGTCCGGCGGTAGCGGCACCCGCTGCTTTAAGAAAGTGACGACGATGAATGTTATGCATAGTGCTTCCTGCTTTATTTTTGTTTTGTAGGGATATTGAAATATCACTTGGTCTTATTTGTGCGGTAATTCACTTATGGGTTATATCAGAAACCCTATTAAAATTGGCAATAAAAGATGTAACAAACTCATTCATCTAGGAAGATAAGTCTTTTAGCTGCCTTTACTTTAGCGATAAGTAAATAGTGATAAAGATCGCGTTTTTATTTTTAGATTGAGCTACACTGCCGATTAATTAGTCAAAGGTATTTATCTTTTATATTTTAAATATTTAGCAAATTTAAATTAACCAAAAAGTTACATTTGACGGGCGATTTGAAGTAATTTGCTGCTGTGGGGAGTAAAGAGTTAAATGGGTTCTATGCTTAATGTACTACCACAACTGACATTCACTTTAGGTGATTGGGTATTGCATAAGGATATCAGGATGTCTGGGATTGAAAAACGCCGTCGCCTTCATTGGCGGGAGACAGATATGCAAAATCGTGAAATTATAGGTCGTTGGTTAGATGGGCGTCCTTTATTGGGTGACAAAATTACCCTCTATAAAGAAGACGATAAATATTTTTTAGAAACTTGGTTTAGTGATGGCTGCCATAGTTTAGATGAAGTTTATATGACGCAAACTCCTGAGGGCCATAAGCTGGAAGATGTTGGCGGCAATTTCTTTGGTGAATTCTTTATCGTGACATCGTCGCAGCAATTACAATTTTGTAATGAGCAGGGCTGTTATTTCCAAGCAGAAAAATTAGCGGCTGATGTCGATTTTGGTCAAGGTATACGCGTCGCTTAAACGACGACAGTCGAATCCGTAAATAACTAAGGTCGCACGATAGCTAAGAGCTAAGTCGCGACCTTTTGCTTTTATGGAATTGTAGCGAGTGGCTTAAGTTATTCAGTAAATGGATGTTTGCTGCTAAAAAACAGCGGTTTACCCGAATAGGGATGGGTCAAACTCAAGCTTTGTGCATGTAAACATAAACGCGGTTTGGCCTTGATAACCTCGGCATCACCATAAAACTCATCACCCAAAATCGCATGGCCTAGGGCAAGCATATGCACACGCAATTGATGGGTGCGGCCTGTTTCTGGCGAAAGCTCGACTAAGGTGCTGTTTTCTCGGCGCTCTAATACACGGTAGTGAGTGAGGGCGCTTTTGCCGCCAGTCTCTCCCGCCTGTAGCGTTTTTTGATAGGGCGGATGTTCAGTGTCTGGCACTATCGCGAGGTCAATAATCCCCTGATCTTGCAGCACATGTCCCATCACTTCGGCAATATAGACTTTCTTACTCTGTCTATCTTGAAACTGTGTTTTTAAATGCGACTCCGCTTTTTTATTACGGGCGAACACCATAATGCCCGAGGTCGCGCAGTCGAGCCTATGCACTAAAATTGTTTCTGGATAAAGGGCTTGTAAGCGGGTTAACGCGCAATCGAAGGTGTGAGCCGCTCGACCCGGATTAGACAATAATCCCGAAGGTTTATTGATGATAATCAGATCTCTATCTTTATAGCGTATGTCTAGCCAAGGAACTGCTGGGGGCTGGTAATCAAATATCTGCATCTTGTCCTCATTTTTGCGCGGCCATACTAGCAAAATTTACGCAGGCACACAGCATAATCTCATGCTTGCTTATTCTTAGAGGGGGGAGGGCAAATATTCTGTAGGTGTCTTACGGCTCCAAATACGGGTATAAGCCATCAGCTGCGGATAAAAAGTGCGGAACGCGGTTTCGATTTCTATCTGCATTTTATTGACAACTTTATGGGCATCTTTAAACAGTGCGGCTTGCGGATGCTGTTTGGCCACCTGTGTTAAGGCTTGTTGTAATCCTTTTTCGGTGGTGTAGCTGCCTAGCCAATCGGCGCTGCGCATTGTGGGCAAGAGTGTAAATAATGCCTCTGGATGGTATGGATCAACGCCTTGCGTGGCGAAAGCATCTAACGCGTCATAGGCCTTGCTGCTGAATTCATCCAAGGGTTGGTGGTGATATTCTTCCCAATAGTAAGCTAAATAGTGATCGAAACTCACCGCCATGAGTTCTGCTGCTATGCTTCTTAAGGGCGCAGGGAAAGCTTCCATTAATTCAATCGTCAATTCATGGCTGGCGCAGAGGGTATTAATCTCTTGGTTTAGCCATAAAGCTTGGCGTAACTCCATTGGGGCTTGCGCAATTGGCGCTTGAATATAGTTACCTGCTACGTTGGCAGCAAGGTGGGTTTTACTGATGTCGGCGAGATGTAAGTGTGTAAGAAAGTTCATTATTTGTGCTTGGTTAACCACGTCGGTTCACGGTATCATGCACAAGCGCGCTTAGGAAAGCGCCGAAGCTAAAAATGCAGTATTTTTTCACTTTTTATTGATAATGATATTTGATTCGCCGTGAATAATTATGGCTGACTTAAACGTTGACATAGTAATCGATACGGGAAAGTGAAATAAAATCAATAACCTTTTTTAGGATCATGGATGATGTGGAACTGGTTCACCAAAATGCTTGGTAAAGACGAGCAGCAGAAGCGCAAAAAAGTGCTAATAGAAATCCCCTTTGAACAACACCGTTTCAGCATGGATGACTTTAGTCGCTCGCGGCTAAAATTCGATGCCGATGGCAATCTGCCCCAAGATGGCATTAATCCAGTGGAACCCGAGCAAGAAGTGGACACTGGCAATAAGTAATCTTGATCTTATTGGCCTCTAACCATAGACTAGCCGCCGTTCTAAGCTATCTAGAGGCCAATATGCGCGTTGCAGACTTTTCTTTCGATCTCCCCGATGAGCTGATCGCTCGTTATCCTATGGCGCAGCGTAATGCATCTCGTCTGTTAACCTTAGACGGCAACTCTGGCGCGTTAGGCGATAAGCAGTTTACCGATCTGCTGGGGATGATTAATCCTGGCGATTTAATGGTGTTCAACAATACCCGAGTGATCCCCGCGCGCATGTTTGGTCAAAAGGCCAGTGGCGGTAAGTTAGAAATTTTAGTCGAGCGTATGCTTGATGATAAGCGTATCCTCGCTCATGTTCGTAGCTCTAAATCCCCTAAAGTGGATTCGTTAATCCATCTCGACGGTGGCTATCAAATGAAGATGGTCGCCCGTCACGATACCTTGTTTGAACTTGAGTTGTTATCAGAGTTAACCATCTTAGAAGTGCTTGAAGCAGTAGGGCACATGCCTTTGCCTCCTTATATCGATAGACCCGATGAAGATGCCGACAAAGAGCGCTATCAAACCGTGTATAACCAAAATCCTGGTGCAGTTGCCGCGCCAACGGCGGGTTTGCATTTTGACGATGCCATGCTCGATGCATTAAAAGCCAAGGGCGTGAATGTCGCGTTTGTGACCTTGCATGTGGGCGCGGGAACATTTCAGCCAGTGCGTGTCGATACCATTCTTGAACACAAGATGCATTCCGAGTGGGCGAATGTGCCGCAGGATGTGGTTGATTTAATCGCGCAAACCAAAGCGGCGGGTAAACGTGTAGTGGCCGTAGGGACGACGTCAGTGCGCTCCTTAGAAAGTGCGGCGCGCGCAAGCCTTGGCGAACTCAAAGCTTTTAGCGGCGATACCGATATCTTTATTTACCCAGGTTATGAATTCCAAGTGGTCGATGCTATGGTGACAAATTTTCATCTACCTGAATCAACTTTGATCATGTTAGTGAGTGCTTTTGCCGGTTTTGATCATGTTATGGCGGCGTATCAACATGCTATCACGCAAAAATATCGCTTCTTTAGCTATGGCGATGCGATGTTTGTGACGAAAAAAGCCCACTAGACCAAGATTTTGTTTTAAAATAGCCGCCCAAAGTGAGATTGTGCGGCAATTTTTTTCGTTAAAAGATTGAACCTTTTAACGCTGTCCCCATCTCTATTGTTAATCAAAATGGCATTAGCCATTAAAAATGTAGTCAGACTGTTTATCTGGCGAGGTGAATTATGAAATTTGAATTAGACACTACCGACGGGCGTGCGCGCCGTGGTCGGTTAATTTTTGATCGTGGCACAGTAGAAACCCCCGCTTTTATGCCGGTAGGAACCTACGGCACAGTGAAAGGCATGACACCGGAAGAAGTCCGTGCCACTGGCGCGGATATTTTGCTCGGTAACACTTTCCATTTATGGTTGCGCCCAGGCGAAGAGATCATGCGTAAGCACGGTGACTTGCATGACTTTATGAACTGGCAGCGTCCTATTTTAACGGACTCGGGCGGTTTCCAAGTGTTTAGTCTTGGCGATATCCGTAAGATCACCGAAGAAGGTGTGCATTTCCGTTCGCCCATTAATGGTGAAAAAATCTTCTTAGATCCTGAAAAATCAATGCAAATTCAAGATGCATTGGGCAGTGATGTGGTGATGATTTTTGACGAATGTACCCCGTATCCTGCCACTGAAGATGAAGCGCGCAAGTCAATGCAGATGTCTTTGCGTTGGGCAAGACGTTCGCGTGATGAATTTGACCGTTTAGAGAACCCTAACTCACTCTTCGGTATTATTCAGGGCGGTGTGTATGAAGATTTACGCGACGAAAGCTTAAAAGGCTTAGTCGATATTGGTTTCGACGGTTATGCCGTCGGTGGTTTGGCCGTAGGTGAACCTAAAGCAGATATGCATCGCATTCTTGAGCATATTTGCCCGCAAATTCCTGCAGACAAACCTCGCTATCTGATGGGGGTCGGTAAACCAGAAGATTTAGTTGAAGGTGTACGTCGTGGTGTTGACATGTTTGACTGTGTGATGCCAACCCGTAATGCCCGCAACGGTCATCTGTTTACGAGTGAAGGTGTGATCAAAATACGCAATGCGCGTCATAGAGATGACACGTCACCACTTGATACTAAGTGTGATTGTTATACCTGTAAAAATTATTCACGGGCGTATCTTTACCACTTAGATCGTTGTAATGAGATTCTGGGTGCGCGTTTAAACACCATTCACAACTTGAGATACTATCAAATGTTAATGGAAGGTTTGCGCGGTGCGATTGAGACGGGTACATTAGACGCCTTTGTGGCGGACTTCTATACCAGTCAAGGTCGCGAAGTACCAGAGTTAGTCGATTGATTTTTTGCTAATAAGAAGAGAAAAACTATGTTTATTTCAAATGCATATGCAAGCGCTGCCGGCGCACCACAAGGTGGCGGCACGATGGAACTGATTTTCATGCTGGCGATTTTCGGCCTGATTTTCTATTTCATGATTTTCCGTCCGCAATCAAAACGCGTTAAAGAGCACAAAAATCTGATGTCTTCATTAGGCAAAGGCGATGAAGTGTTAACCAGTGGTGGGATTTTAGGCAAGATTGCAAAAATCAGCGACGAAAGCGATTACGTGTTACTGAGCTTGAACGACACAACACAAATCACGATCAAAAAAGACTATATTGCAGCTGTATTGCCTAAGGGCTCTATCCAGTCGTTGTAAGCCAAGAGGGCTCAGGCGTGTTAAATAAATACCCAATGTGGAAAAACATTATGGTGATGCTCGTCATCGCCATAGGTTGTTTCTATGCCGTACCTAACCTTTTTGGTGAAGATCATGCGGTGCAAGTGGTGGCGACTCGAGGTGCTGAAGTAACAGCATCTACCCAAGCCAGTGTGAACGAGCTGTTAGCCAGTAAGAGCATTGCGGTAAAGCGCTCTGAGCTTGAAAAAGGTCAGTTGTTGGTCCGTTTGCAAAATGCGGATCAACAGCTACTGGCGAAAGAACTGATTGCTGACAGCTTAGGTGACAAGTTTACTGTGGCACTTAACTTAGCGCCTGCGACGCCTAAGTGGCTCGAGTCCATGGGCGGCAGCCCAATGAAGCTTGGTCTTGACCTTCGCGGTGGTGTGCATTTCCTCATGGAAGTGGACATGGGCGAAGCGATTCGTAAGATGGAAGAAGCTAAAGTCGCTGATTTCCGTTCACAATTACGTGAAGAAACCATTCGTTATGCTGGTATTCGTGTTAATGCCACTGGAATTGAAATCAAGTTCCGTGATGCTGAAAACTTAGCGACTGCCGAGCGTTTTCTTAAGACTCGCAATCAAGATATGGTGTTCACCGACGCTAGCCGTGGCGAAGATTTCGCGCTGCAAGCAGTGATGAGTGAAGCTTATCTAAAGCAGATTAAAGAAGAAGCACTGCAACAAAACATTACTACCATTCGTAACCGTGTTAACGAGTTAGGTGTGGCTGAGCCTGTAGTACAACGTCAAGGCGCCGAGCGCATTATCGTTGAGCTGCCAGGTGTGCAAGATACGGCTCGCGCTAAGGAAATCTTAGGTGCAACCGCATCAATTGAATTCCACATGGTGGATGACAAAGCCGATCCGAATGCCGCGCAATCAGGTCGTGTACCTGCGGGTTCTGAAGTGTATCAGCGCCGCGAAGGTGGCACTGTGATATTGAAGAAAGAAGTGATGTTGACGGGTGATCATATCACTGGCGCGCAACCTAGCTTTGACCAGTACAGTCGTCCTCAGGTCAGTATCAACCTCGACGCTAAAGGCGGTACCATTTTCTCTGACGTGACTAAAGACAACATAGGCAAGCCTATGGCGACTTTGTTCATCGAATATAAAGACAGTGGTGATCGCAATGCCGATGGCAGCGTTAAGATGCAGAAAATCCAAGAAGTGATTTCTGTCGCGACCATTCAAGCCCGTTTAGGCCGTAACTTTGTGATCACTGGCTTAAGTCATGGTGAAGCACAAAACCTTGCGCTATTACTGCGTGCGGGTGCCTTGATTGCTCCTGTATCAATTGTTGAAGAACGTACCATTGGTCCAAGCTTAGGTGCTGAAAACATTCAAAGCGGTGTGCAAGCTATGGTATGGGGTATGGCAGTTGTCTTACTCTTTATGTTGGTTTACTACCGTAGCTTTGGGCTTATTGCTAACCTGGCTTTAACCGCAAACTTAGTCATGGTTGTGGGCGTTATGTCTATGATCCCTGGCGCTGTGTTAACCCTACCCGGTATTGCCGGTATGGTGTTGACGGTCGGTATGGCGGTTGACGGCAACGTGCTGATTTATGAGCGTATTCGTGAAGAGCTTCGTGCCGGACGTAGTGTACAGCAGGCTATCCATGAAGGTTATGGTAATGCTTTCTCAACTATCGCCGATGCGAACATCACCACCTTCATCACTGCGCTCATTTTGTTTGCCGTAGGTACTGGTGCGATTAAAGGCTTCGCTGTGACCTTAATGATAGGTATTGCGACTTCTATGTTTACCGCCATCGTGGGTACTCGCTCAATCGTTAACGCGATTTGGGGTGGTAAGCGCGTGAAGACTCTGTCTATCTAAGGGGAAGTGACAATGATTGAAGTTTTATCCTTAAAACATACAGTAAACTTCCTCCGCCATGCACTGCCTATTAGCATTATGTCGGCAGTGTTAGTGCTGGGCTCGCTGGTATCACTCGCAACTAATGGCGTTAACTGGGGTCTTGATTTCACTGGCGGTACTGTTGTTGAAATGGAGTTTACTCAGCCGGTTGATTTGAATGCACTGCGTGTGCAACTGACGACGCCAGATTCCGAAGGTGCGATCGTGCAAAACTTCGGTTCTAGCCGTGACGTACTTGTACGTTTACAGGTGAAAGAAGGCGTTAAGAGCGATGTGCAGGTTAAGTCTGTCATGGAAGCCGCGCAGAAAGTTGACCCACAAGTGCAGCAGAAGCGTGTTGAGTTTGTTGGCCCACAAGTGGGTAAAGAACTGGCAGAGCAAGGTGCATTGGCGGTATTAGTCGCGCTGATTTGTATCATGATCTATGTGTCGTTTCGTTTCGAATGGCGCTTAGCGTTTGGTTCTGTAGCGGCACTGGCGCACGATGTCATCGTGACATTAGGGGTGTTTTCGTTATTTCAATTGGAATTTGACTTGACCGTATTGGCGGGCTTGTTGACTGTGGTGGGTTACTCACTTAACGATACTATTGTGGTATTTGACCGTATCCGTGAGAACTTCCTTAAGCTGCGTAAGAGCGATCCTGAAGAAATAGTTAACATTTCAATCACTCAAACTATGAGCCGTACCATTATTACAACGGGCACGACTTTGGTGACTGTTGTGGCCTTGTTCCTTAAGGGCGGCACTATGATCCATGGCTTTGCGACTGCATTGCTGTTGGGGATTTTTGTGGGTACTTATTCCTCTATCTATGTGGCGAGCTTCTTGGCCGTTAAACTGGGTATCAATCGTGAACACATGATGCCAGTTGAGATTGAGAAAGAAGGCGCAGACCAACCTCCTATGATGCCTTAAAGGTTAATTTGGAGTTAAAAAGCCACCGACGAGGTGGCTTTTTTTTGCATCGATTTTGAGGCGTATCTGACATTCTGCTAGCAAACTCACAAAGTTATAGTCAGTTATGCTGTAAAAAGTGAATGTTAATTTATTTAACAACTGATGTAAAAATCAGCGCTCGACAGCCTCGGCTATTTAGCAGTAGGATGTCGGCAACCCATATTCTAGAGAGTTGTAGCCGTAGGATGTCGCATGGAAGAACGTAAAGTGTTAGTTGCTGGTGGTAATTTATTGCAGGCCCATACATGGAAAGGTTTATTGGAAGCCTGTGGCATTCATGTTGAACTCAGAGGTGAAGCGTTATTAGGCGGCATTGGTGAACTCCCTACTGGGATGCAAAACGTCGAGTTATGGGTAGGTGAGTCCCAATACGCGTCGGCACAAGTTCAATTGAATGCGTTGGATGTTGAAAGTCCGCAATGGCAGTGTGTGCAATGCCATGAGACTAATGAAGGCAGTTTTGAGCTTTGCTGGCAATGTAGCTCAGAGCGCAGCGAGAGCCACAACTAGTCTTTCACTGGCAACTTTCTCAGCTTTGCGGTGAGGCTGAAAGATTGCGTCTGCAGGATGAGAAGATTACACTTTGCTGATAAGCTGACATTCATCATGCCATTCAATATCTTATCTAGGAGTTAGTGATGCAACATCCCAATGCATTTTCCGCCCTTGTTGACGCTATTCTGCCTAATATCACCGAAGTGACAATCGAAGCTTATCAGGCCGATGACCGCTGGCACCTTGTTGATGTGCGTGAGGATCGTGAGTGGCTGCAAGATCATTTACCCCGAGCGAAACATTTAAGCCGGGGTATTTTAGAGCGTGATATCGAAGCGCGTTTCCCCGATAAAAATACACCTATATTACTCTACTGCGCGGGTGGTGCGCGCTCCGCCTTGGCTGCCCATAATCTGCAACTTATGGGTTACACCCACGTTGCCTCTATGATTGGTGGCTATAAGGGCTGGGTACAGCGTCAACTGCCAGTCGTGCAGGACTAAGCGTTCAGGATCTCATCTAATGCAATATTTTCCCTTGTTTGTCGATACGGTTAATTTGAATGTTCTACTGGTGGGCGCGGGCGATGTGGCGAGCCGTAAGTTAGCACTGCTGACACGTACTGAAGCTAATATCCACGTGGTAGCGCCAGAGGTGAACCCTGAGGTGCAACGTTATGCAGATGCTGGCCGCATTTTGTTATCCCAGCGTGAAGTCGTCCATGCCGACATTCAAAATTATGATTTGGTGTATTTAGCTACGGCAAACGACAGTCTTAATGCCGAGTTAGCGACCTTAGCTACTGCGCGTGGTATCTGGGTTAATGCTGTTGATAATCCCGCCTTTTGCCGCTTTATCACTCCTTCTATTGTGGATAGAGGTCGTTTAGTGGTCGCGATCAGCACTGCGGGAGCAGCACCAGTATTTGCACGCACGATTCGCTCGCGTTTAGAATCTAGCCTACCGCAGTCACTCAAACCGTTATTCGATTTTGTCGCTGATAGACGCGTCGAAGTACAAGATAAACTCGATTCAACCTCGAAACGCCGCTTATTTTGGGAGCGTTTTTTCGATACCAATGGCGACCGTTTCGATAGTCGTACCACCGAGCATTACCATAATGCGTTTAATAACTTAGTCAGCCGCGGTGAAATCCTTTTGTTGGATGATGCAACATCTGTGGACTTACTGCCGCTCGCCGCCATGCCATTATTACAGCGCCTCGATTGGATATACAGCCAAGGGGATTTGAGCGTCGAACTCGCTGAACTTGTTCGCCGCGACGCAGATCGTGGTTTTTTACCCGCTTTCAGTGAATTGAGTCAACAGTATGAGTTGGGTACGCGCATGCTACTGGTAGCGGATACGCAAAAAATCAGCTTGTTGAAAGCCCATTTCCCCATGGCTAAACATCTGCGACCCGGAGCGATTTAATTTCTTACCGATTCAGCCTTGGGTTCGATTTAACCTTCTGTTCGATTGCACGTTTTGTTCGATTTCATGGGCGTACCCTATTGTTCGTTTGAGCTAATGCCGAGTCTCAGGTAGACTCGGCAGCCTTATTTTAGGATTTTGCTGTTTCAGGATTTCACTCTGCATTTAGGATGACTATGGCCCTCAAGGCGACCGTGTTTAAAGTCAATTTACAGATAGCCGATATGGATCGGAATTATTACCAAGACCATCAATTGACGCTTGCACAGCATCCTTCCGAAACCGATGGCCGCATGATGGTGCGTTTACTCGCGTTTATTGTGAATGCCAGCGAAACCTTAAGTTTTAGTAAAGGTCTGTGCGTCGATGACGAGCCAGAGCTATGGGACAAAACCCTATCCGGTGAAATTGAGTTGTGGGTTGAGTTTGGTCAGGCCGATGAAAAATGGCTGCGAAAGGCCAGCGGCCGTGCCAAAGTCGTGCAGCTCTTTACCTATGGTGGCCGCAGTGTACCGATTTGGTGGAAACAGAATCAGCAGGCGTTAGAGCGTTATCAGAATTTAAAAGTGTGGAATATTGCCGAAGAGTCCGTCACGGCGATGGAAGCCTTTGTTGGGCGTAATATGGCATTGCAAGTTTCGATTAGTGAAGGCCAAATTTGGTTATCGGATAATGAAACCAGCGTGTTGATTGAGCCTGAAATTCTCAAAGATATTGAATAACATGTTTTGTAAAAAAAGAGCCTGCAATTGCAGGCTCTTTCCGTTTATCACTTTTAAGTATCAGTAAGAGTATCAATTTTGATTTATTTGAAGCTCAGTTCCCAGCTATCGATATAACCAGCATCACCACGGCCACTGTCTACGGCTTTTAACTTCCATACGCCGTTCGAATTCGCACCTGTCATATCTGCGGTATAGCTCTTGTTGATATTGTCTGCACCAAGACCTGTGTTGTTATGCAGGGTGACCGTTTTTCCTGAAGGGCTGATCAGCTGCACTTTTAAGTCACCAATGTAAGGGTGGACTATGTTCACGACTGCAGTCACAGTACCTGAATCACCTGTGCGAGTAACCGTGATTGGGCTGGTGATCCCCGCCGCTTTGTTATCAGGAATATTATAGTTATCAGTATTGGTATAGCTCGTTGGCGTACCGCCGCCATTAGACGCTGTGTAGTTCGCCGTTAACGACACACCAGTGAAAGCCGAATCGCCTTTTACCATGGCATAGTAAGTGCCTGATTGTACGTTGGTGATTGGACAAGACTCACTATTGCCACTTTTATACGGACGGCAATCGTAATTAGTGGTGGTTGGCGCTGCGCCATATTGCACATACAAGTCCGCATCACCTGTGCCACCGTTCATCACAAAGCCTAGGTTAGTTGCACCTGCTGGAACTTCAAATGAAAAATGTAATTCTTCACCTGTTGCGCCTGCTAAACCTGTTTTCGCCACACCGTTCACCAGAACACTATCGCCCGGTTCGGTTGGATCGACAGGACCCGTTGGACCAGTACAAGATGCGTCTAGGAAGGCTTTTGCTGCAACTGCATTAACTAAACCATAGCCATAGTAGTTGTCACGACCCGTAGTACCAAGATCTTCGGCCGTCATTTTCAATGCGTTACGGACTTGCGCCGCACTACACTCTGGGTGGTAGCTCCACACTAAGGTCGCAACACCTGACACATGCGGTGTCGCCATTGATGTACCGTTGTAGTACTCGTAATCTTTATTGCCTTGGTTGCTGACAGTGACTGTGGCGCCCAGTTGATTGCGCAATGCTAAGCCTGTTGCACGATCAACAGATACAGAAACCATATTGATTTCGTTGTTAGCATCGACAAGGAAGGGGTTTTGTAAGCCGGGTAATGCCGCGTTACTGTAAACAATCGTCGCACTGGCACCCGCATTCTTACAGGCTTTAGCTGCGTTAATTTCAGGGTAGCTAGTGCCTTGATTACCAACACGTTCCACTAAACAAATCTTATTGGTCATGTTGCCGCAGTTGAAGCTTGTGCCGCTAACGGTACATTCTGCCAAAGTTGCAGTGCTGGTACCGTTAAATGGTGCGGGGACATAGCTGCCACCAGAGGATATCAGGCGATTGTGTGGCACGACACCTGAGTCAAAGTAAGACTGACTGCCGATAGTGATATCGGCTAAACGGCCTTCGCCACGGGTAACAGTCGATAGAACGGCTTCACCAGGGCCTGATATTTCCACTTGGTTAGTGTATTGGGAGAATGCTGAGTGGTCTTTATGGTTATCCACAGAGGCGACAGACATGACGCCATCGTAGGATGCTGGGTAGCTGTGAGTGCTATTCCCATCGTTACCCGCAGCAGCAATCAGGAGAACACCATTATTATAGTGGGCAGCCAGAGCGTTACGCTCAGTGGTGCTAGAACCTGAACCACCTAAACTCATAGTGACAACATTGGCGCCGTTGGTGACACAAGTGTCTACGGCAGCGACTAAGGATGAAGAGTAGCCCCAGCCAGATTCATTAAACACTTTGATCACATGAATATTGGCATTTTGATTTGGCATAACGCCGATCACGCCATCATTGTTGGCAATCGCCGCAATCGTCCCCGCAACGTGGGTACCGTGGGCGTTATTATTGCCCGGCTCAAACCAGTTACCTGTGCCTGAGTTATTGGTCCCTGTGACATTGTTGCCACCTAAGTCGCTGTGACTACGGTCGTAGCCTGAGTCGATAATACAAATAGTGCGGTTGCCAGCTTGGCTGTCGCTTAGCTGGGTTGCTCCTACAAAAGTTTGGCCCCAAGGCGTACTTTCACTTAGAAAGCGGCGTGGCATATCTTCTTCGACATATTCCACATCAGCACGGGTTTTTAAGGCATTGATCCCTTTGGCATCGAGTTTCACCGAGTAGCTGTTACTGCGGCCGATACGCTTCATTTCCTTCGCTTGTACTTTATTTAATGCGGTATGTTGGGCACTGATTTCAGCCATTTGTGGCTGATAATTCATTGTGGTTGGTAGCGTATCTGTTGTCGCGTCATTGAGTGACTGCAGATCACTCGTTGATTGCACACTATTGGCTGACATGATGGCCGCGGCATCAGTGTTTTTAAACTTCACAATGTAACGCTTTGGCAGTGGGGAGGTTTGTGCTTGTAATGCTGCGGCAAAACCTGAGGCTTGTGGTGCTGCTTGTACACCGGCTGAGATCGCAATAGCTAAGCTTGAAAGGCTTAACGCTATTTTAGTGGTTCTGTTGATTGTCATGTTCTTCTTCCATGGTCAATTTAGTGTTAATCATTATTATTTTATGTTTCATAAGAATAACTACGACTCAGATGCTACTCGGTTAGTGAATTTATCTGCGACCAAAGCATTTGTAAATCAATTGTTAACGGTATGGCGGTTGGTAATTATTTAGATTTAATAGGCATTTATAGTGCATATAAATTCAATTTGTAACGAGTTGTAACCAAATTTTATTAAAATATTTGTTTTTTTATATGATAAACGTGAATAAGTGAATACGAATTTACGA
>NZ_JAGTUL010000048.1:0-24960 GCF_018224605.1 Shewanella sp. M16
GCTTTTCACCTCGTCGGCAGCGTCAGATGTTCATAAGATACAGCTTTTAATCCTCAATGATTTACACTCAATTCAACATGTCTTTTCATAATTTTGATTATTATAAAATGTCGTGATGGCTGAACATCAAAAGAGACGGCAAGAGCTCAATTGAAAGAATTGAGAGATGCGTATCGTGCGAACCAATCGGTTCCAGAATTTATCAAAAAAGAGAGCACGTTGTCGTCAGGCTATGATACTCGCTGGATGGATGCATATGTTAAGGCTCCAACACAAGTTACTCATCGTAGCAAAAGCTTTTTTACTCAAGTCGATCCAACCAATAAGGTCAATAATCTCGATGATATTATTGCGAATCCTATGGAACAGAAGCACAAAGAGGGTGGCGTTTCATTTTTGAGTTGGTTTGTCCATCCAAGGTCGTTTGAAGATGCAGAAACAAAGCAAAGAACAATCAATGACTATTCCTATGCTAGCTTTAGACAAGTTGCTGCAAAGCATCAACAACTTAAGCTGTCTGGGGAACATGTTAAACCAAGTTCAATACCAACAGTTGGTGCTGCTGAAATCAAGGATGCTCGGTTCGCAAAAAATTAAGCAGAGCGTTCACAAATTGAATCAGGTCACCTTATTGGGCTGAAATATTTGACGACTCCTCTTGACTTGACTAAGGAAGACTTACCTAAGCTAAAACAATTAAAAGCTGATAGCCAACGGTCCTTCGAAGAAAAATTTGGAGCTTTGTTCCTAAAAGTACAAATAACTACAGAGTGCTTCCTGAGCGCCAGTATGGCGCTTAAAACCCTTGTTTAATCGTCAGTCGTTTATCTGTAATCAGAATATTATTTTGATTTAAACCCGACAAACTTTGGATTTCACTATTAGGAAACAAAGCCAAAATTTGGTTTCGATGCGACGAAAGATAAACTCAATCAATACTTTCATATGCCATATGCCATATGCCAGAGTTACCACGACACTACACTACAAGCCAGCCGGAAGGACCAGTGATGATAATGAGTCGCATCTATAGCGGGTCGATATCGATTTTCACCCTCTTAAGGTGTAGCATTCGGTTTCATTCAAACCTTGGGTATAGGCGAGGTCCAATATCCGCCCGTCTGAAAGTCTAAATTCATCATAATTGCACATGATCATAGCTCCACCTCGATACATTAGGAGCGGCTAATACAGGTCAAGAGAGCGAGCCTGGCACTCGGTTAAAATGAGCCTAGTCCTAGACAGAAGCAATTCACCTAAAATCGTCAAAAACCGTTTAAAACCTTAGCTTTCACCCGATTCACCGACCGCCTCAACTTAACACTAAGCAACAAATTCACGCCATTGCATCCTCCACTAGGGTTGATGCAACGACTTGCCTGTAGCCCTACTGCTCATGGGCTAGAGTGCTCCCAACTTTTTGAGGCTATCTAGGCCGCATCGAAGCATTGCTGAGCCATAATGGGGCAAACCCTCTAGGGGCTTACAACAAACCAGTAACAACCAAGGCAAAGGAAACGTGCGGTATTTTCACTCGCCATCGTTGCACAACACGCCTATATCTGCCCGATCAATGCCGGCTTCACCCACAAACATCAGTAAATGCCTGAGCGACGCTGAATTCGCGGTTATATTACTTATACCCCAGCAGCCATGACCTATTTTTTTAATTCGCAACCTTAACACCAGTCTGAACCCTGCTGGCGTGATAATACGCGCAGCACAGTTGCAGCGCTGCCAATTATTGCGAATGCTACTCGTGCTATAAAGGTGCCTCATAACTCTGCACTTGATGCAGCTACACCATTTCATCCAAGGTTTGCAACAGATGCCGATGATGATCCACTGTTCTCAATCACCTTTTGCAGCCATCACTGTGTGCATAAAAAACCATGCTTAGCACTATATCAAGTTATTCACCAGATTCACTGAATACACCCGTCAGTAAAAAAATTTACATGCTGATGAAGTCTACATCCATTAACTATTGCCCTTATTGAATCATTAAGCCACTAATTTAAAACAAAAAAACTTATTTTCATGCTGAAAACAACTCTTTATCCGATTAAATGCTGCGATAATTTTTTAATCACTTTCGTTATTTCATCAAGATTAAGGGCGCCAAAGCCAAAGCGAATGTGCGTTGCTGTCTTTTGATCACCAGCAAAATAAGTGTTTAGTATTGAGTCGCTATTCTGCAAGCCAGAGAGGTCGCTACCTTCCACTAGTTGAGAGATATCAACCCAAATAGCTAAACCACCGGTAGGTAAGGCGAACGATACGTTATTGCCGAAGAACCGGATAAATTCTTGTGCGGCATGGTTTCTTCGGTCTTTATATTCTCGCCGGACTTTTCTGATATGACGCTTTATTTCCCCCGACTCCATTAAGTCAGCGATGACATGTTCCGTTATGGTATTCCCTTGCCTATCTATCAGGACTATTTCTTGTGCGGCTCTTTCAATAAACTGAGTTCCTGAAACTAGGTAACCTAGCCTAATCCCTGGGGCCAATACCTTCGACATAGAGCCAATATGAATGACATTTTCAGAATTCGGTAGGCTGGCTAATGGTGGTATTGGATGGGTTTCATAATGAAATTCATGGTCATAATCATCTTCAATAATGGAAAATTGATAAAATTTAGATAAATCTAATAAAGCTAACCGTCGGTGCATGGGTAAACAGACAGTGGTAGGGTATTGATGATGCGGTGTGACATAAACACCCGATACCTCATGAGAGGCTAGTATTTCTCGTAAGTAGGTGATATCGAGCCCTTGTTCATCTAATCGACATTTTATGACGGTAAACCCATTGGCTTCGAACGCGGCTTGCGCAGGTAAGTAGCATAACTCTTCAATGATAATGGCGCCTTTTTTCGGATCTATTATTCTAGACGCTAAATAAATCCCCATTTGACTGCCGCGAACTACACATATTTCTTGTACAGAGCAATGCATAAACCGGTCGCTAGCCAACATTTTTTGGATTGAGCTTCGCAGTTCAATGGCACCACGTGGATCGCCGTAACCAAGTTTAGCATGCCGACTTAAATTTACGCAGACGCGTCGGTAGGTTCGAGCTAATAAATCGTACGGAATGAGCCGCACATCAGGGGTACCGTCATTGGTTATTGCAATACAATCGGCCAAAGCCAGCGCATCTGAGTATAAATTTTTCACCAATTTAGACGATGGTTTTGTTTTTTGGACCAGGTTAATCAAAGAAGCATCTGCCGCAGACAAGTTTTGCTCTGGCAATATTTCAGATACAAAGGTCCCGCTTCTCAGTTTACTTTTCAACAAACCTTGTACTTCAAGTTCTTCATATACTTGCTGTACAGTTTTTCGGTTTATTCCTAATTGCTCAGCTAAGGAACGTGAACCGGGTAACAAACAACCTGGTGTTAATCGTCCATTTTGTATGTCTGTGGTGATACGGTTCAATAACTTCGCATGCAGTGTCTTACCAACACTGTCTGCAAGTAAAAACTGAATGTCCCAAGCTCTTAACATAGATAATCACGCACTTCTGGACCCCTAAAGTTTACATTTCTGGCTCTTATTTTCAATCCAGACTATCGCTATCGTATTGCCATTGTCAAAGCAAATAGCAGAAGAGAGCTCAGATGAAGACATCCAATACGACAAAAGAAACACTGATGCAAAATGCGCAGCAAGATATGCACATGCTGATTCAAGACAGCCTGTTATCCGAGCGTGAAAAACTAGCGTTAACCTGCCGAATCTTATTCGATAAAGGCCACGACGCTGGATTGGCTGGGCAAATTACCAGCCGGACAGCCGCCAAAAACACCTTTTTAACCCAAAGGTTTGGTTTAGGGTTTGATGAAGTGACTGCTGAAAACTTAATTGAAGTTGATCAAGACCTTAAACCTTTGGCGGGCGTTGGTATGGCCAACCCGGCTAACCGTTTTCATACTTGGATCTATCAAGAACATCCAGATGTAAACTGCATCATTCATACCCATCCCACCCATATTGCCGCGTTATCAATGCTAGCCGTGCCTTTGATCATCTCGCAAATGGATACCTGTGGTTTATACAACGATTGCTCTTTTGTGCCTGATTGGCTTGGGGTACCTGTGGGGAACGAAGAAGGCATACTCATTTCAAAAGCGCTAGGTAACAATCGGGCGGTATTTCTCGCCCATCACGGGCAGCTGGTGGTAGGCAAAAATATTGAAGAAGCCTGCAATCTAGCGATCTTGATTGAGCGCGCCGCAAAATTGCAATTATTAGCGATGGCGGCTGGCGAGATTAAACCGCTGCCACAGCACTTAGCCCAAGAAGCACATGACTGGGTTTCAACCGATAAACGAAATAAAGTCAATTTTGACTACTACGCAAGACAGGCTTTAAAACATCACACCAACTGTATTTAAGGAGCATAAAAATGAAGTTAGCAGGAATTATAGGTTATCCAATTACCCCTTTTCACCATGACAACCAAACGATTGACTTTACTAAGTTAGGGATCGTTATCGATACATTGCTTAATGCTCAGGTTGATGCCATTGCGGCTTTAGGCAGTGCTGGGGAAGCTGCCTATTTGAGCAAAGAGGAATGGGAAAATGTAGCCAGTTTTACGGTTAAACATGTCGCCGCTCGAGTGCCTGTGGTGATTGGTATTGCCGAACTCACAACTGAGCAAGCAGTGCAACGCGCCAAGCACGCTTATGCTATTGGCGCCGATGTCATTATGCTTTCACCATTTTCGTATTATAAATTAAGCGAAGACGAAGTTTTTTTACATTATCAAAGTGTGTCCGATGCAACCCCGCTACCAATCATGATCTATAACAATCCAGCGACCTGTGGTGTTGATATGTCACCCCAATTTATGCTGAAAATGATCGATAAGATCAAAAATGCAACCATGATTAAAGAAAGCACCGGTGATATACAGCGGATGCATAAAATTTATCAACTCTCAGCTGGCTCTGTGCCATTTTTTAACGGCTGTAATCACATGGCTCTGGAAGCTCTTAACGCTGGAGCTATAGGCTGGTGTACCGCCGCGCCCTGTTTAATTGGCGATAAACCCAAACAATTACTTGAGGCTGTGAGAAGTGGCAATAACGAAAAAGCCAAAGCACTGTTTTATCAACAGTATGATTTTTTAGAATTCATCGTTAAATCTGGCTTGGCTGCCGCAGTTAAATCGGGTTTTGCGCTGCAAGGGAGAGACGTTGGTGGCCCACGTAAGCCATTACTGCCTTTAGCTAACGCAACACAAGAGCAACTTAAAAAGATGTTATTAGAGTTAGACCACCTTTCTTAATCCAAAAGTTCGCTTGGATTTTGGATCTCTAAAATGGCGCTAAATAAATTTAGCGCCATGGCTTTTTTCGTAAATAATAAATGTAATAAATGGGGTCAGAACAAAATTAAAAATAAATGAAAATAGTTTGAGCTATTAGTAGATGTTACTGGTTCTGTCGCAAACAGAGTGCTTGCAGCTATAATTTGAGAGCGTAAGAGCCCTCAGATACGACTATGCCGCTAAAGAATAAAATTGGTCCCATGGCGTCATCATTTCTGCCGTGTCCATTTGTCCCAACTTAGTCATGGACCAAAGCTTAACACCCGCCAAGGTCGATTCGGTCCTTCTCATGAATTCCTGCCTAGACATTGATACATTTTTCTTTTCACTTTTAGTGACTTTGCCCGACAATAATATTTAAATATTCAACGGCAATCACGGCAACGCCAAATAGTTCACGGATTTATTCAACAGCGCCTACCGAATTGCTTACTGGTATATTGCGAGCCTCGGTCACTGTGAAATACCAACCCTCTGGCCGGTTTGCCCAGGTTGTAGGGGTTTCATTAATGCCTTAGATATCAAATCCGTGGTCATGCGTTTGTCGATGTACCATCCCACAATCCGGCGTGAATATAAATCCATCACCACAGCCAAATGCATCCAGCCTTCACCCCCTCTTTAAATAGGTCACGTCACCCGCCCAAACCTGATTAGCCGATACTGGATTAAAGTTCATGTTTAATAGGTTATCATCCACTGTATCTGAGTGTTTTCGCTGTGTCGTCACCTTGTAAGCGCGTCACTGGGCTACTTTTAGTCGAAGGCGGTGCATAATTTTACGAACGAGATAGCGACCAACCTGGGTAGCCTTTCTTGCGCAATGCCTTCACCATTTCACGATTCCCTAAGCTGCCTCGACTTTGCTTAAATAGCTGTCGAACAAGGCGATAAAGCTTCAGTGTTTCAAGGCTGATCACGTTTGCAGGGCGTTTATGCCAATCGTAATAGCCTGACTTACTGACACTCATTACTCGACATAACAGTGCTATGGGAAACAGGTGAGATTGCAGTTTGATGAAACGAAATCTTACTTCATTTCTCTCGCAAAGAAGGCGCTGTGTAGTGGCCTCGGCGTGCCCCTTGGGTATTTTTAGAATTTCTTTCTCCATACGCAATTCTTTGTTTTCTCTATAGACTTCGCAATCGCTTCAACTCATCACGCTCAGACTCTTCTAAGGTGATACCTTGTTGCAGGGCTTGGTGTTTTCCCTTCCAGTTGTAAAGCAGGCTCGTGCTAACTCCAAGAGACTTTGCCGCATCGGCAACGCTATAACCTTGTTCTAGCACCATCAAGACGGCTTTATCTTTAAATGCCTGCGGATAACTCCTATGTGATTTCTTCAGACTCATATAGACTTCTTAATTTATTGACCATACTGTCTCAAAATTAAGCGTCCGATGGGATTAGACCAGAACAGTACTTGATAACCAAGTGCTTGAAATTTTCTTCCCCAGTAATGCGCTGTTCCAAAGGCCGCCATAATAATAAGGCTACCTTCGGGGAGTTGTTTAATTTTATCGAGCAGCTTTTTTCTGTTAACATATTTGTTACTCATGATTGAGTTATCCATAAGACAAACACAAACTTAAAAAATATTTATGGCTAAATCGATACCAATAATTTTAATATCCATGATAAAACCTCCCGAACTATTTGTCAGCTTCAAGCTTAGCATAACACTGTAAGCTTAGGTGCTGAGGCGTCAATCACATCACGACAGTAACTAGACAGTAACTAGACAGTAACTAGACAGTAACTAGACAGTAACTAGACAGTAACTAGACAGTAACTAGACAGTAACTAGACAGTAACTAGACAGTAACTAGACAGTAACTAGACAGTAATAAAATACATAAAAAATTACATTTTCCTGGTTTTAACGCATAGGCAATAGTTGTGACTCAGTTATCTTTCCCAACACATTTAAGTAAAGCAAAGCATTTAATAAAATAGCTATCCCTTAAATGAAGTTTAAAGTTAAAGGAATAGCTCTAGTTGGCTTTTAATTATAAAGAATATTATCTATTTTGGTTGTTATAAATTGTACTATTTCCATTATTATCCTTAAATTGTACTTTAGCATAACCATAGCTTTGTTAAGTTAACTAGACGATGTTGTCGCCTCATTCGCTAACAAAATAGCTGCAAAGCCCCCCCTTTTTTAGAAATCTGTATGCACGTTTGGGTTGAAACAGCGATTTAGCTCCGCTATTTGTTCATTGTTCTTCGAAATGTTCAGAATGCTCTAGCCACAAACCATTAATAATGCCGAAGGCGCAAGCCAATAAGACTCCAAGAACCCAACAGAAATACCACATTAATTATCTCCTTTAATACAGCGATGAGCAATTGTTTCGAATATAGTTTTCATCTAAACGACCAAACATTTTGTAATAACACCAAATAGTGTAACTGAGGATAACGGGCAACATGATAATGGTAACAACCGTAATGATATTAAGTGTTTTATGGCTTGATGTGGCATCCCAAATGGTCAAGCTATGCGAAGGGACTAAACTTGAAGGCATGACCATCGGGAATAGGGCAACACCTGCCGTCAATATAATGCATGCTATCGCAGTACTAGAAAATAAGAATGCCTTACCAGAAGCGTATTTTTTGCTTGCCCAAATTGATGCTAATAAGCAAGTAATACCTGCACATGGGATGAGCCACAATAAAGGGTGTTCAAAATAGTTATGCAATAAATGGTGTGCTGCACTGATCACTTCCTTATTTAATGGATTTGAAGCTGCATTGGTCACTATTGGGCTAACAATTAGATAACCAGATGTTTTAGCAGCAAAAATACCACCAACTAGGAATAATAATAATGTGATAATACCACTAATGATAGCAACTTTATGCGCGCGTAGACGTAGGGCATCGGCAGTTTTAAGTTGCAAAAACACAGCACCTTGGGTGACAACCATCGCAAGACTTACTAAACCACAAATCAGTGGTAAAGGTGTCAGAAGACCCCAAAAACTCCCTTGGTAATCGAGCATAAGTAGATTATTAAGCTTAAACGGCACTCCAACTAATAAATTACCAAAACCAATCCCAAAGATTAGTGGAGGCACTATACCACTCAAGACAAGTGCACTATCACAAGCCTTACGCCATGATGGATTATCAATTTTTGCTCGATAATCCATGCCAATGGGACGCAGCCATAATGCAGTAAGTAGTAGTATCATCGCCAGATAAAAGCTTGAAAATGCCGTGGCGTAGACGAGTGGCCAAATAGCGAAAATTGCGCCTCCTGCCGTAATCAGCCACACTTGGTTACCATCCCAATGAGGAGCAATACTGTTGATCATAACTCGCCGCTCGACATCTTTACGCCCTAAAATAGGCAGTAATGCAGCCACGCCCATATCAAACCCATCGGTAATGGTAAAACCAATCAACAAAATGCCTATGATTGCCCAAGTGAGCAGTCGTGCGGTTTCGTAATCAAACATCATATTTTCCTTCGTGTTGCGCTTTGAGTAACGTTGAATGAAAATTTTGTACTTCAAAGTGATAACGTCCTGTATGAAGTGCACTTGGGCCACGTCGTGCAAACTTCACCATTAGGTACATTTCAGCCCCTAAGAATAGGGTGTAAAATAGATATACAGAACCAAGTGAGATCCAAAGATCGCTCAGTGATAAGTTAGAAACAGCCATATTAACGGGAAGAACTTCACCAATTGCCCACGGTTGACGACCAAATTCAGCCACAAACCAGCCTGCTTCACTGGCTATCCAAGGTAGTGGAATCGCAAGTAGAACGACGCGTAACAGCCAAGGTTGTGTGCCTATTCTTCGTCTACACACTTGAAGGAAGCAAAAACCGATCACTGCAAACATGGTAATGCCACACACCACCATAATTCTAAAACTCCAAAACAACGGAGCTACTTGTGGGATGGTGTCTTTCGCCGCTTGTTTAATCTGGCTTTCAGTCGCGTTAGTAACGTTATCGGTATATTTTTTCAGTAACAAGCCGTAACCTAAATCACGTTTGATGAAATTAAACTCGGCAATGTTTTGTGTCGAATCATTACCACTGCGTAACTCTTCCAGTAATCCATACGCTTTCATACCATTTCTAATACGCCGTTCGCTGCGCGCCATTAGCTCCTTCAACCCCACTACTGGCTCATCAAGTGACCGTGTCGCGATAATACCCATCAAATAAGGAATCTTAATCGCATAGTCGGTATGCATGGTTTCTTGATTCGGTACCCCAAATAGAGTGAAGGAAGCGGGCGCTTGTTCGGTATCCCATTCTGCTTCGATAGCCGCGAGTTTGACTTGCTGCACTTCCCCAAGTGTGTAGCCAGATTCATCACCCAACAACAAAGTCGCTGTGATGGAAGCCATACCAAAGGCACAAGCAACCGCAAATGAGCGGCGAGCAAATGGCAAATCACGATTCTTCAAGATGTAGTAAGCGCTGATGCCCATAATAAACAGCGCACCAGTGGTGTAACCGGCAGCAACTGTATGTACAAATTTAACCTGAGTTACTGGATTGAAGATAACTTCTGCAAAGTTTGTCATTTCCATACGCATGGTTTGATAGTTGAATTCAGCTCCAACTGGATTTTGCATCCAGCCATTTGCCATCAAAATCCATAACCCAGAGAAATTTGATCCCAGGGCAGTAAGCCAAGTGACACTCAAGTGTTGTCTTTTAGAAAGTCTATCCCAACCAAAGAAAAACATCCCAACTAGCGTTGACTCAAGAAAAAATGCAATCAACGCTTCTATAGCAAGTGGAGCCCCGAAAATATCACCTACATAATGGGAGTAGTACGCCCAATTGGTACCAAACTGGAACTCCATCGTGAGCCCTGTTGCGACACCAACGGCAAAATTAATGCCAAATAATTTCCCCCAAAATCTCGTCATGTCTTTATAAACGGTTTTACCGGTCATGACGTAGAGTGATTCCATGATCGCAAGTAAAAATGATAAACCAATAGTTAAAGGGACAAAAATAAAGTGGTAAAGGGCTGTACTAGCGAATTGGAACCGTGATAATTCCACTACATCTGTAAACATAAAGTCCCCTCTCGCCACCAAGGTGGCAAGTAAGATAATCAAGTATGAGTGTACTTAGTTAGGTGTTAAGCTTTTTGAGGTGTACGAGTGAAAGGTTTTTTTAACCAATAATCCACGCTAACGTAACGACCACCACCGTAGATGAAAAGCACCATAAGCATTACAAAGTAAGTGGCAGC
Source organism: Shewanella sp. M16 (assembly GCF_018224605.1). Classification (NCBI taxonomy): domain Bacteria; kingdom Pseudomonadati; phylum Pseudomonadota; class Gammaproteobacteria; order Alteromonadales; family Shewanellaceae; genus Shewanella; species Shewanella sp. M16. The sequence goes on from NZ_JAGTUL010000048.1 coordinate 10,591, forward strand.
AAATTCCATTCCGTTATTAAGCATCACAGGATCACCAAGTTCGGTAATGTAGTTATATCGACCAGGAAAATTCACTGCTAACCATTCAATAAATCCATTCAGTCGTAATGTAGCTTCCATACTGCTAGTGGCAATAGCATCCCAACCATGTTTCCAGTGAACCATTGCACTGGCGACACTCATGAGTAAAATCATCGGAATCGCCATGATACGTGTAAACAAGCCTAGCGCGATACAAAGACAGCCTATCACTTCTGTTGCGGCCGCTAAGAAAGCGAGTAACTCAGGAAATGGCAAGTTCAAACCGCCATCAGCGGTAGAAGCACCAAACCAGGCAACAGAACCAGCAAACCCTAAAACCTTAGATTGAGCGCCGACGAAAATTACAGGAACAAGAAAGAGCCGAATGGCAAGTAGTACTATAAAATCAAATCTCTTACATTTTTCGACTATAGCATCGTACCAATTAATAACTACGTTAATCATATTGTTTCTCCTGATATATAAAGACCTATGAGTCCATTTTGATGAAACTCTTGAACCCAGGTCAAAACGTGAAATGTAGACAGATGTTGAGTAATCTGTTGTTGAAGTTGAATAAATGTCAGTCTAGGGCTGTGTTGTATTATCTGAATAATTGCAATATCAACTTCTCTCAGCTTTTGTGAAACAACTTGATGAAATGCATTTCGAAATACTCCATAACATGCAGTTTGATGTTTATTCGTCATAAAAGTGACCGAATCGGAATTAATTAAAAAAGGAACTTTGACTAACTTTAATGTTGAATTAAGTAGTATGTAGAATGTATCTGGTCGAGCGTCTACCTCATCCCACAATACGTTGGGTATTACTAACTCAGATACATCAATTTCAGTACTAAAAATGATCCATTCATATTCAATTATCGATATCAGTTCTGCTGTTAAATGACAGCCCCGATTATCAAGGGCTCGCTGATGAATAAATTTGACAAATTCAGTCGCGATATGGTGAAACTCTGGCTCTGTCGCTCCATGCATGAGTAACCATTCATCAACTAGTGTATATACCGTTGACTCTGTTAGCTGCGAGCAAAACAGCGGAAAAGAGTGAGTGATAACTGAGTACAAATTACTACGGATGAACTCTTGATAACGGCACGGTAACACCCTTTGCAAGGAGGGAGTGCGAATTGACTTTGTTAACGTTTGCATCTGTAGGCTCATTTTCACAGGCGGTTTAAGCATGCGCAGCGATCTCCAAATGGGCAATTGGCTTAGGGTTAACGATATCTAGATGGATAGATCTTAACTCCTCAGACAATATCGACAGCGGAGGAACATTGTGGTCACGCTCTAACAGTAAAGGGCGATTACCGTGAAGAGTGTAGGTATAACGAGCCAGATCGATAACTTCCTTTTGCACCGGTTTACCATGAGTATCAAGCAGAAAATCTTCCCGTTCCTTTAAGTGGCCTGCAATATGGTAATAACAAATAGCCTCACTGGGTAATGTAGCTAGCATGTCAAACGGACAGTTTTGATGATTCCGACTATTGACATAAACGTTATTAATATCAATTAATAACTGACAGCCACTACGAGCGGCAATCTCTGCAATAAATTCTCCTTCAGGGATCTCATTACCGTAATCGTGATAGTAAGAAATATTTTCCAAGATAAGAGGACGTTGTAAAATATCTTGAACTTGTTGAATACGTTCAACTAAATATGCAATATTCTCTTGGTAACGGGGGATTGGCAACAGTTCATACAAATAACCCTTAACATCACGAGAGAAACTCAGGTGTTCACTATAAATATCAATATTAAACTCGTTGAGAAAGGCTGCAATTTTTTGTACAAACACTTTATTTATCGGCTGGCAATCACCAATTGATAAGCTAAGTCCATGAGCCACTAAGGGAAATCTTTTAGCTATTTCCTGTAGTTGTTCACGTTTGAGACCTCCGATATTCATCCAATTCTCAGGAGCCAATTCCAGAAAATCAATCTCAGGATAACTTTGACATTGGCATAAATGATCTACATGTTCACTACGGAGGCCAATGCCTTTTGCAGTGCTCGCTATTGTCCGCATACACCACCAGTAATCTTGCTGTTAACAAGAATAATGGACTCAGTTGATGGCGTTATACCTTCTGCGGTTAAGCCACACTTTCCATCTCGAGCACGCACCAAACGATCTTGAGGATCACTTTTCAAATCCTGTTTTTCGAAGCGTTTTTCGGTACCACATTTACCCGCAGCACATTTTCCGCCATTTTGAGAGGTAGCCTGTACACTAACTGGAACATCACATTTAGGGTTTGCCCATGTCATTCCAGAGTGAAGGACTATGGCTGATGTTATAGCAATAGAGAGAGTCATTTTACAATTCATTGGTTATCTCCTTAACGGAATTTACTGGATAGCTGGCGAGATCACGGCTGGCGATAACTTTACCGTGATATAATTCTTGTATTATCTTCATCGACTCTGATTGGTGCTTGAGACTCACCCCCATCCAATGGTTGAGAACAAGCAATTTAGGATTAACTTGCGCTGCAATTTGTCCAATAATTGATGGTTTCCCGTGCATAAAAGCTGATACTTCATCTGCACTTTCGTGGACAGCCATCGGCATCATCAATATGTCAGCACTTTTTGCAAAATCGATAAACGCTGGATTGCTGCCATTTTGGTCAGCCGAAATAACAATGACTCCCTTTTCACTTTCAATTCTATATGCAAGACAAGGTACATCACCGTGCGGAATACCTAGTGCATATATAGTTAAACCATCTTGCTGGTATACCTTAGTGCGCACAGTCGTTTGATAAGGCACATCTGTTATCGTGACAGGAAACAAACCATCGCTCCCATCATATAAGCCATTGAGATAGGCATATGCACCGTCTTTGCTATTAAATAGTGCGTCCATATAGCTAGAGAGACTAGGGAAAGCAGAGCCTGCTTCAGGGCCGGCAATATCGAGTGGATCGGTACGATTAAAAAAGTAACCACCTTTAAGCAATGCGGGAAGGTCTGCGACGTGATCAGTATGAAAATGTGTAATACCAAGAAAATCCAAATCTTCCAATTTTGCATTAGATTGTCCAAAACGAAGATAAGCGCCACCTCCAGCATCAATCATTATCTTAGATCTTCCTTTCCACCAGATAACTTCAGCAGAAGACGATCGTAGATCATCAGAGATTGGTCCTCCTGAGCCTAGAATTTGTAATGTAAACTCTTTATCAAGCGGCTCTAATGAAATTGCGTAACTGCTCGCTGCAGTACACGATAGGCCAAATGCAATAGCTAAAGCTTTGAGTGGTTGTTTCATGCTGACTACCTTTCAATTTTATTTGTCATGGTGTTTTATAAACCGAAAACGAAAATAAATTTGCAAAGAAAGTGCAAAGTTTTTGATTCAGGTCAATATACTGATAGACGATATGCCTTAGGACACTGGAGGGCAATCTTGATATTCTTATCTTATGATTCAATAAATTTGAACAAAAAGACAAGTATCGAGCATTAACTCAGCAAGGAGGGTGTGTTCTGGTCTAATCCCATCGGACACTTAATTTTGAAACAGTAGGGCCAATAAATTAAAAGGTCTATATGAGTCTGAAAAAATCACTGTAGTGATGTGATGGACGCCTCAGCACCTAAGCTTGCAGTATTATGCCAAGCTTGAAGCTGACAAATAGTTCAGGAGGTTTCCATCATGGATATTAAAGTTATTGGTATCGATTTAGCCAAAAATGTTTTTCAAGTTTGTGTTTGTCTTATGGATAACTCAATCATGAGTAACAAAAAGGTTAACAGAAACAAGCTGCTCGATAAAATTAGACAATTCCCCGAAGGTAGCCTTATTGCTATGGAGGCCTGTGGGACAGCGCATTACTGGGAAAGACAATTTCAAGCACTTGGTTATCAAGTGCAACTGAGCCCTCGCTATATGCGAAGCTGCTTTCAGACCTAATATCCACATGGTTCCAGTTAAAACGGTTGAGCAACAAGACATTAAAGCATTACGTTGTGTACGTAGTCGTCTAGTTCAGAATCGAACCGCGATGGTCAATCAAATTCAAAGCCTAGCGAGCGAGTCTGGTGTGATCTTCTCTGTCGGCAGATTGCAACTACAAGCGTCACTTAGTCGCGTTTTAGCAGACAATGAACATGAACTGTCTCATACGCTTCATCACTTGTTAAAATTTTTGTATGAAGATTTATGTGTTTTAAATGAGAGAATTAATCAAATTGAGCACGACATTAAAGCGCTATGTCAAATCCAACCTCGCTATAATGCCTTGCTGTCGATCCCTGGCTTTGGGCCATTAGTCACGGCAAGCTTTATGAGTGAATTAGGTTCGGGTCATCAATTTAAAAACGGTCGACAATTCTCTGCATGGTATGGCTTAGTGCCATCACAATTGAGTTCAGGTGGGAAAGTTCGACTAGGATCGATAACGAAAAATGGCAGCTCAGAGCTACGTGTTTACTCATTCATGGGGCGTTGTTGATTAAATCATTTCATAGAACGTAATCGTTCCAAGACTTCTGGCCGATTAAGCAACTTGCTGGCGAACGGGCATACCCAATCTAATGACTTTGTTCATCGCCTTCACACCAGCCAAGGCCTCTGCGACTTGCCCATTGTAGTCACGCAAACTTAGCATTGGACTATTCAACTGTTTATATCGGCCCATGGCGGTCTCTGCTAGAGAGCGCTGGTGATAGCCGTTATCGATTTTCCATTGTTTCAGCTGACCCGTTTTCAGTGCTTCTACGGCTTCATTGCGTGGATGCCCCTTTTCCCATAACCCCGCATTTGAGCGTGGTGGGATGGTAGCTTTGCAGCCTTTACGTCGCAGTAATTGATAACAACCCTTTGTATCATAAGCCCCATCTGCCGATACCTGCATTATCTTTCGCCGTAAAGGATTGAGCAAAGTCGGCAGTACTTCATTATCGCCTACTGACACAAGACTGACTTCAGCGGCAACGACTTCGTGAGTGCTTGCATCTATGGCTAAGTGCAACTTGCGCCATGTGCGGCGTTTTTCGCTGCCATGCTTGCGGGTTTTCCATTCCCCTTCACCAAACACTTTCAGGCCCGTGGCATCGACAACAACATGCGTTATCGGTCCGCGACTGGGGTTGCGGTACTTAACATTGACTGTCTTAGCGCGTTTACTGATAGAGGTGTAATCAGGTGATGTTAGTGGAACATTCATCAACGTAAATAATGAGTTGAGAAAGCCTTCTAGCGCACACAACGATAAACTAAAGATGCCTTTGACCATCAACGCGGTTTCAATCGCCACATCACTATAGCTAAACCCGCGTCCACGCCCGCCATGATGCTCATGACAGTACCACGTGTTTACTGCAGCTTCATCCACCCAAAAGGTGAGCGAGCCACGGCTCACTAACGCTTTGTTGTATTGCTTCCAATTAACGATTTTACGTATTGATTTGCCCATGTTGCCGTCCTGAAGGTGAGTCAGGAGATCTGATCATGGCAACACCAATTAGTTCACTGATTTGTTCAACAACGCCTAGTTTAGGCGGAAGATACGAGTTTTATGAAATAATGAGTTGATGGATGAAAACAGAGGATCTGATATGCAAGAAATTGATTTTAACGGTTCAAGTGCTACTCGGATTGGGATGAGAACTTCATTGAAAATCTTGGAAGAATGGGGCTGCAATCAGGATCAAGTTCAGGCTTTACTCACACCTCCCAAAAACTATAACGACCTTGATTTTAAACAAGTGAGTTTCAATCAAGAACAAATTGAAAGAATTAGCTATATACTGAATATTCACGCTGGTTTAAATGCACTATTCAGCAACCCTGAAAATATCTATGGGTTTATGAACTTGGTCAATCATAATCATCCCTTTAATGGCGCCAAGCCAATCGATGTCATGCTAAGCAAGTAAAGTGATAATTTTCAATTGGTTAATGAGTATATAACTCAGTTAATTGTACGTTAGGTTTCGTTATTTCTTCTTTGAGTTTTTTCACATTAAAATTGAGCTATTGTGACATTAGATATTTCTGATGCGATTAAAATGTTTGTACATTTTAATCGCGTTGACGCCTGAATAAAAATTTGGGGCTATGCCTTAATCTCCTTCTCCCCACCTCAAGAGTCTATTAATCAACCAATTTATATAAAATAACCCATACATAGGGAAAATCTGCGGAAATTCGGAAAAAACCATTAACGGTCTTACACATTCAAAGTTAGTCATCACGAAATTGGACAAATGCTTTTAGCCAGATGAACAGTTCAATGGTCGTAAAGATTGGCATTGTGGCAACTGTGGCCGTTGGCGGCATGGATGCCGCCGTCGAGCCCTCAGGGATGAGTTTATGGCGTGTCACAAGGGAAACAATGACAATTCATCCTGTACACCTGACGACAAACTTATCTAGTTTTGGGGCAATATCTTTTAGCCAGATGAACAGTTCAGTGGTCGTTAAGATTGCCACTGTTGCAACAGTGATTGTTGGCGGCATGGATGCTCATTCACATCTATGTGATCGCAACATTCGATTCTTGTAATCAAGAGTCATATACAGCAGATTTTGCTGTCGAGCCTATAGGGCTACTTCTTGTGAAATAAAAGGGCGGCGTGTCACTGGGAAGCTGTGGCAATGTATATAACGCAATATACGATTCAGCCGTCTGCTGATTTAGCTAGAAGATTGGCTTTGATGAGTTCAAACAGTCAGGGTTTTAAACTCATTACTCTTGCAAGTTAGAGACTAAATGTGTAGTGACAATAGTGTTTGCCCGTAAGAGCAAAATGAGATAATAAAGTTTGCCCGTAAGTGTACTAGCAAAATAACGTTTGATCGGTTTCAAACTCACTTCTTGAAAAAAATACGTTATATTTAATGCACTTAAGATGAGTAATGGCATTAGCATAGTTTACACTGACCACGCATATTCTTTGCTGATATCCACTAACGCAGGCTTGCCATAGGTTCACTCTCCGACACGCAGCAAATCCCTCCCTGAATGCTCGACCTCCCCGGTCGTATCGCTAATCACCAGACCCACCTGTTTAACATCGGTGTAGCCTGTTTGTTTTAAAGTAGATATGTGACCCTTTTTTGGACAGAAATCACTTAGAGTCATTACCTAATTTAGCGAAAGACAAATAACTTTATGTATTGAAAACTGTTTAACTCAGTGTCCAAAATTTAAGGTGAGGATCATAATCGAACAAGACGTTGATGTTGACGCAACATATGGTGTGTTCTCTGGGCGTTTAAGGGATAGCTATTTTGTTGTTGTGAAAACGCAGAAGGTTACATTGGCACATTTTACAAAACGCCATAGTGTAACCTCGTGCATTTTAGTACTTTCCAAGCAAGCGAACAACTTACAGGCACTGCAATCACTTGATCACTAACCAATATATCAGGAGCCTAAAAGCTGGCTTAGTGCTTTGACCTCCTGACTAAAGTGAATATTTTGAGGCGGGTAAACCGCATTGTCTCTCACACCACCCCTCACTATATCAAGCTGCACTCGCTCTCCAGTATTCCTTGGTGGAAGGATTCTCACACCACTTTCGTGAACCTTCATTTGGCCAGGGAAGCTCCCATACTTGAGAACTTGACTTGAACCTGGTTGAGCCACACCTCGCGTTTCTTCCATAAGAAGATGGTTGGTATTGCTTAGCTGAGCAAAGCTTCCATACGGAAGTCGGCCTTGTCCCAGTAAGTTTCCTGAAGCGTCATATCCTCTAACCTCAGAAAAGCGAACCGTATCTCGCAGCTGTGGGACGATATTGGCAACACCATTAGAAGACACTCGGGCTAATTGCTGAGCTGATAAACGCTGCGACAACGTGCTGCCCACTTCAGTACCAATTGCTCTGGTTGCATCTTGAGCAATAGATCGAGTGTGATTAAAGCTAAGACGATTGTCGGACAAGCCTCTTTCAACACCGCTTCTGTGGTTTACACTCTGTGCACTGGTAATCGCATTTTGCTGCAGAGCCTTTTTCTGCGCTTGCCTAAACTCATATTGTTGAACTATTTCGCGTGAACGCTGTGCTTGCGTCTCTTCAAGCTCACGAAGGCGAGTTTGCGTGGCTATCGCTTGGCGTTGCTCTTGTTCTGCAATTATTATTGAGGCTTGACGCTCAGTCTCTGCATACTGCGCTTTTCGCCTATATGAATATTCAAGCTCCTGTTGCCTGACACGTGCATCTAGAGCAGCTTTTTGCTCTTGCTCTTTAACATGGCTTTTCACGGCATTGCGCAAAGCTTCGGTTTGCGCATCCGCTGCTAATCCACTTATACCGTTTACCACCCGTTCTGCCTTAGATGAAGATAGCCCGTGACTTTTCAGTGCTTCAATTTGAACCTTTCTCGTATTTTCTTTACGTGCCTTTTCTTCACGCCAAACCGTCAACCTTTTATCTTCTTTTTGCATGATGTTTTCCACCATGTTTTTAGTAAGACCATAGGGTTTTGGAGAAGAGACTGGCTTTGTCGTCTTTGGAAGCTTTCTTGCTAAATCACCCTCAATTTTTTTATTCAAACCCGCGCCTTCGCCAAGCAAGCGACTCATTAATGATGGGCTGCCGATTGACTGTAAAAGCTGCTTTTTATCCTGAGTTGGTACCAAGAGTATTAGCGAGTTAGAGACTCGACTTGGATAGTGTCGATAGATTGTCGCTAGTGCACCGTGTTTGGCTTTTCCGTTGGTGCCAAGAAGGTTTAATTTAGGATGACCATTAGAACCCTGTTGTACTATATCCTTCATAAGAGCGGACATTGTACTTATATCTCTGTCGCCATAGTCGGAGTACATCCTATCCAATAGAGCCTCGAACCGAGAGTCATTCCCATCAGGATAGAGTCGGCCATTTAATAATGAAATAACTTCGCTTCTATAACCCTTATCCAAAGCTTGGCAGAGAAGACTCAGTCCACTATTTCTTATTTCTTTTACCGCAGGTGTTTCTTTACTATGGTTATACTCACTTTTATCAGGCAAAAACAATGCATGTTGTGCAGTGCTTATCATAGCGCGGTTTTCTTCAGGAGAGAGTAGACTCTCTGATGCAAGTTTTTCCTCAAAATACTGCAAGTTGTGCAGTGTATTGGGTATTAGTTCACCTTTAAGGGCCTCTTTGTCATGGAAGAGAACTTCACCATGTTTTTGCTCTTTATTAGTCGTCGAGCGCTCCCCCCCCTCGGCTTTCGAACTTCCCTCATTAGAAGCTTGAGAACCTCCTGCCGCCGAGGCAGTCTGATTGGACAGTGCCGTAGCGCCCCCTATATTTGCACCAGCATTACCCTCATCATCTTTATCATCTTTATCATCTTTATCATCTTTTTTATGATTTTCTTTAACCTCAACTTGTGGATTTTTAGCATCATCCATCTCTTCTTCATGAAAAGGATCAAATTTATCTAGAGGCAATAAATTTTCTACTGGGCCAATACGGTTTTTTATAGCGTGTTCGTTTGTGGGTTTGAAATGACCACTGTCATTACTCCATGAAAGTAAACTCCCTCCCCCCTTTAAAGGATTATCTGTTTTTGGGAAAAACATAGTCCCTGCTAGTAAAACCGGTTTTGTACAACGAGCCGCCTTCTCCTCAATAGACAGGCTAGAATCACGGAGTATATCTCCCGAGTTATTTAGGTAAGCAAGTGAAGAATGACCAAAATTAATAGGACCACAGGCTCTATCTCGTAGCTCTTTTCTTGAGTATATTTGATACTTTTCAAAGCATAAAACAGTTAATGGATCTTCCTCTAGAATAGCGAATACAACTTCCCCTGTTGGTATTTTAGGATCACTGCCGTCAATAGGGTTTATTAGATATGCATCATTATGTACCTTAGATAAAGTACATATAACATCATCTGGTATTGATAACTGTGGAAACATTGTGTTTCTTGCACAGGACACCATATTTTGTGATGCTGAATGTTTCTTCTTTAAAACTTCATCAATAGACAGTTGGGGTGATTTTGCTACATTTCTTATGCGACTACAGGAGAGCCTCGGAGTTGTGCTATCAGCATGTTGAGTAGTTTTTGGACCTGTAACTCCAAGAGGATTGGCCTTAATCATTTTTACCACCATATAAATGAATTTATTAACAATAGGGTGTTAACCCTAGCATAGGGTATCAGCCAATTAGCGGTGTAAATTTCTGAATTTATATGTTAAAAAAACCTTTTTTCAAGTAACACATTGTCTCACAAAGAAATGAATTTCTTTTTCCTGCTCTTACGAACAGTGGTGATGACCCTCCGTTACCTGAAGCTCAACACTTGTTATAAACTAAGCGGCTATAAAAAATGTTCTAAAACATCAATCACGCCTGTTCTAAGTCGGCCTAGCATGGCGATGGGTTTGCTGTTTTCGGCAGTGATGGCGATAATTTGGCTAGACATTAGTTTTTATAGGGTAAGTGCCTATTAGAAAACTATTCTTGGGTCTTTGAGTTAAATCACTTTGGGGCAAAAGCGAGTTAATTCAACTGTTACTTTCTGTGATAAATCGTAATGACCAAACACCTAAAGACTTTGACAGTTAAATGCATACTGTTAACTTAGATTGGCGAATAAATTTTGCACAATTTTAAATTACAAGGAGTTAACTATGCAAATCAAACCAGGGCCTAAAAGAACAAACGAGGATGGTACGCCGGATAAAAGGCAAAGAGTTACCGAGGGAAAAAAGAAAGAACACTCCGACCTAAAACCACACAAGCACAAAAAAGGTGACTAATATAAACCTAGAGTGCTAACTCGGAAGTTCGCGGACACTGCAAAGGGTAAACTGAGCAGAATCAAAAAACCTCGCTAGAAATGCAATTTGAGATCAATTAGCCCTTCCCTTATGGCAAGAGTACTCTGATATCACACCCTAATACTTCGGCCAACTGATAAGCCTTTTCGAGCGTGATGTTTACCTCGCCACGCTCTATTCGTCCCACATAACTGCGGTCAATCTCGGCCAATAGCGCCATTTTATCTTGAGAAATACCAAGCCGTTTACGCTCTGCACGCAGTTTCGCCCCAAATTGGATCGCTAAGTCTTTCATTTTTCATCTCGTTAAAGAGAAAGACTATCCAAAGTTGCCAGCCTACAAAGCCACGGATTATAATCCGCAATACATTTACAATGCTCTAATAACGCTTAGAGCGATCACTAAACAGCCTGCTGCGAGAACGTCATGCCTAAAGCTTCAATCAAAATATGCACGACATTGCATAACATTCTCCAGGACGAGAGCTTCAACCATTTTCAAATAATGGGCCTGAGAGACGCCTATCTCGCTGCTTCAACTAGCGCTCCTAGTCTTAGTGATACGTACAATTTCATTTATCGTCAGGTCCACAGGCTCGTGCAGAAGGGTATCTTAGATAAAAATGTGGATGAACAGACGAAGGAAACAACTTACCAAAAGACTGCAAAATTCTTTCAAACAAATTTTATTCTGCAAAAATCAGAGGCATCTACATCCACTACAGAATCGCCAACAAGAAACACGCAAAAAAGTAATGCAATTCATCAATTAGAAGAGCGGCTCAAGCAATCCGAAATTGATTTATTTACGAGCATCGGCGAGTCCGAAGAGTATATGCGCTTATATCAATCCTTTCCCGATATGAAGGCACACCTCGAATCCCAGTACTTGCAGGCTCGCGAAACAAGCTCAAAACTACTTGGCCAAATCAAAGCAATTAAATCTGCTATCACCCATCAGCAAAAGTAACCGAATGCAACTTAGACAATGGCAATCAGAGTGTGTCAAACGCGCTCTAGAACACTTTCACGGTACACATAGACACTTTCTTTACTTAGCAACTCCAGGGGCTGGAAAATCAATTATGGCAGCCGAAGTTGCTGCGAAACTATTTGAGGATGACTTAATCGACTTTGTACTGTGTTTTTCCCCGTCAGTGAATATATCTCAAGGGATGAAACAGACCTTTTCAAGTCGTCTAAGCTGCCGGTTTGATGGCGTGATAGGTTCAGTTGGTTGCTCTTATACTTACCAAGGGATGTTGGCCTTTAAAGAAGACTTTTGGCAACTGCTAAAAAGAAATCGCGTACTCGTGATCTTTGATGAAATTCATCATTGCGCAGGGAGATCTCTAGAAGATGCGAACGCATGGGGGGAAGAGATTCTACTCAACATACAAGCTCAAGCACAGTATACCCTTGCGTTAACTGGTACGCCTTGGCGTTCAGACCAAGCGCCAATTGTCTTATCTCGATATACCGACCCTGACAATCAAATTCAATGTGACTATGTGTATGGTCTGAAGGAAGCCGTTACCGACGGTGTGTGTCGTAGCCCCCAGATTGTACTGATTGATAATGACAACATTTCAGTTACTGACGAAGAAAACGAAACGAAGACATACAGTTGCTTAGATGACTTATTTAAATGCTCATCGATCTCATACCAGTCGGTCATCAAAAATCATGAAGCAATTCGACATACTTTAGCGCTAGCAACGGACAAACTTGGGGTGATAAAACAGTCCAATCCTAATGCTGCCGGACTCATCGTCGCTTCATTAATATCGCACGCCGCATATATCTTTAATATGCTAAAAACAGAGTTTAGTGAAACAGCTCAGATAGTTACCTACAAAAAAGATGACCCCTCACTTAAGATAAATGAATTTATAAATAGTACGACTAACTGGATCGTGAGTGTAGGAATGATAAGTGAGGGAACTGATATCCCTCGTCTGCAGGTCTGCTGCCACCTTAGTAGAGTTAAAACCGAGCTTTACTTTAGGCAGGTTTTAGGTCGTATTTTACGTACAAATAATTCGGCTAACCAGCAAGCTTGGCTATACACCTTTGCAGAGCCAAAACTTGTCGAATATGCTAATCGTATAGCAGAAGAAATACCTGACATACCTGTGCTATTTAACGAGCCAATAGAAATTAAGCTCAAGCAGGATCAGCTCGAAAACTATGATGTGACAGTGAAAACGATGCCACCTACTAACAGCAATATTCTGAATATTGGCAGGCAATACCTCGATAAACAGACACAACGGTATTCTGTAGAGCTTTTATCAAGGGAATTTTTAGGTACTCCAGCATCACTATCATTCGAGCTCTTAGGTGGCTTTAGAGAAAAAGTTGTCTCAACTTTTGACTCACCGTTTTAAGCCAAACTTTTGAATTATGGTGGGCAACCACTTTTCTCGAACACTTTGGGACAAATTCAGTGTGCCACTACAAAATGAGCATGTTGTTATCCCTAACAAACTCAAACGACAATTCGCGGCTGTAGAACCGAACACCGTTTAGTGGGGCGATGTCCTTTTCACCGGATACTGAGTTCACAGTGAAAGCATTGGAAATTGCATTTGAATCACGAGATAAACCCTGAACCAAAAGCTGTGGGAATATCAAATAACCCAGAGCATGAGCCGTTGGGGAACTGCAGGAATAATGTCCCAAAGGAACGTTTCTTAAGGAGGTTAAAAACGCAATGGATCCCGACACAAGGATAAAAGAGTTTTACTGATGCAAAACAAGATGTGACTGATTTCATTATTGGTTATTACAACGAAGTCAGGGCACATCATTACAATGCAGGATTCAGCCTAAATGAATCAGAGCGAAGATTAAGGTTATATCCTAAAGCTGTAGCCAAATTAAGTTACCCACTACTACTAACACAATTATTGGCTTAATATAAACTCGGCTAAAGCCTTTGCTTCAGTTTCACTCAAAGCTGTCATCGGCGGCATAGGTATTGCACCCCACCTTCCACTCCCACCGTTCTTAATATTCTCAGCAACAATTTTTTTAGCATCTAGCACAGATTTATACTTTGCTGCGACCTCATTATAACCAGGCCCCACCACTCTATGGTCCAGACCGTGACAAGAAAGACAAGAGTTGTCCTTTAATAACGTTTGCACATTTACTGGACCACTGCTATTTACCTCCACCACTTTTTTAGATGCTTCAATGATATTCTCATCTGTCATTTTCGCTGAACCATAAGCAACTGATAAGTACGCGCCTAAACTATTAATTTGTTGTTCATTTATTGGAGCACCATAGTTCTTATGCATCTTATGCATTTCAGTCGTCCATTGTGCTTGAGTCATACCAGGAGGTTGATAACTAATATAGTTTGACGAGTGACAAATATTGCACTTCTGTTCAGCAATGATGTAACCAGGTAATGTCGAAAACTTTAAAGTCGAGGTATCTGCTGGTAACTTAATCATTACTGGCTCTGCAATTGAAGCACTATTGATCACTACAGAAACAAAACCTAATATAATTAATACATTATTACTCATTATATTCTCCTTAAGCGATACGCACATGCG
>NZ_JAGTUL010000049.1:0-24953 GCF_018224605.1 Shewanella sp. M16
GTCGTGTTGAGCGTGGTATTGTTAAAGTGGGTGACGAAGTTGAAATCGTTGGTGTTCGCACAACGACTAAAACAACGTGTACTGGTGTAGAAATGTTCCGTAAACTGCTTGACGAAGGTCGTGCAGGCGAGAACTGTGGTGTGTTATTACGTGGTACTAAGCGTGATGACGTAGAACGTGGTCAAGTATTGGCTAAACCAGGTTCAATCAACCCACACACGACTTTTGAATCAGAAGTTTACGTTCTGTCAAAAGAAGAAGGCGGACGTCACACTCCATTCTTCAAAGGCTACCGTCCACAGTTCTACTTCCGTACAACTGACGTAACCGGTACTATCGAACTGCCAGAAGGCGTAGAGATGGTAATGCCTGGCGATAACATCAAAATGGTAGTGACTCTGATTTGCCCAATCGCGATGGACGAAGGTTTACGCTTCGCAATCCGTGAAGGTGGTCGTACAGTTGGTGCTGGTGTAGTAGCTAAAATCATCGCTTAATTGCGATAGAGATTAGTTTGAAAAGGAAGCTTCGGCTTCCTTTTTTGTTTGAGGGCTGGTTTTATTCACAAATTTGTGTAAAATGCTCGCCACTCTGAAGTTAAATAGTTATTTGATGACTATTTACACAGCGGGCTTGATATCCGGATTTAGATAGGTATAATGGCCCCCTCGTCGACTTAGGTTGACGAATTAAATGATTAGTCGCTGAAGTTAATCATTATCATAGCGGCTCCGATTGGGAGTCGAACGGTTAAATCATCTCGCTCTGCTTTTCTATATTGAAGAAGCTAGAGGGTGATTTTTTATATGTCCATTTTAGGAGCTCTGGTCAATGCAGAACCAAAGAATCCGTATCCGCTTAAAGGGATTTGATCATCGCTTAATTGATCAGTCTACAGCGGAAATCGTTGAAACTGCTAAGCGTACAGGCGCGCAGGTTCGTGGTCCAATTCCACTACCTACTCGCAAAGAGCGTTATACCATTTTGATCTCTCCGCACGTTAATAAAGATGCTCGTGACCAGTACGAATTACGTACACACAAGCGCCTGGTTGACATCGTAGAGCCAACTGAAAAGACTGTTGACGCGTTAATGCGTTTAGATCTTGCGGCTGGTGTCGACGTACAGATTAGCTTGGGTTAATTGAGATCCTAGTAAGAAGAGGTTTGAGAGATGGCTATCGGTCTTATTGGTCGTAAAGTTGGTATGACTCGCATCTTCACTGAAGATGGTGTTTCAATACCAGTTACTGTAATTGAAGTTGCAGGAAACCGTGTTACTCAAGTGAAAACTTTAGAAACTGACGGCTACCGTGCACTTCAAGTTACAACTGGCACCAAAAAAGCCAATCGCATCACTAAACCAGAAGCAGGTCACTTTGCCAAGAGCGGCGTTGAAGCCGGTCGTGGTTTGTGGGAAATGCGTTTGGTAGACGGTGAAGGCGAGGGCATTGAAGTTGGTGCTGAGCTAAATGTTGATATTTTCGCAGACGTAGCGAAAGTTGATGTTACTGGTCAATCAAAAGGTAAAGGCTTCCAAGGCGGCGTTAAGCGTTGGAACTTCCGTACTCAAGATATGACTCACGGTAACTCTTTGTCGCACCGCTCGAATGGTTCTATCGGTCAGAACCAAACGCCTGGTCGCGTATTCAAAGGCAAAAAAATGTCAGGCCATATGGGTGCCGAGCGTGTTACTACTCAAAATCTAGTTGTTGTTCGTGTAGATGTTGAGCGTAACCTGCTACTAGTCCGTGGCGCTGTTCCTGGCGCTACCAATGGCGACTTGATTATCAAGCCTGCCGTTAAAGCTTAAGGTCTGAGGAGATAGTAATGGAATTGGTATTGAAAGACGCGCAAAGCGCTCTTGAAGTTTCCGAAACTACCTTCGGCCGTGACTTTAACGAGGCACTGGTTCATCAGGTAGTTGTAGCATACGCTGCAAACGCGCGTCAGGGCACTCGTGCTCAAAAGACTCGTGCGGAAGTAACTGGCTCAGGCAAAAAGCCTTGGCGCCAAAAAGGAACTGGCCGTGCTCGTGCTGGTTCTGTTAAAGGCCCAATCTGGCGTGGCGGTGGCGTAACATTCGCTGCTAAAACCCAAGATCACAGCCAAAAAGTTAACAAAAAGATGTACCGCGGCGCGCTGAGAAGCATTCTGTCTGAATTGGTACGTCAAGAGCGTTTGGTTATTGTTGAATCTTTCGGTGTTGAAGCTCCTAAAACTAAAGAGCTGAAAGCTAAATTGAAAGCAATGAACCTTGAAGACGTTCTGATTGTGACTGCAGAAGTTGATGAGAACTTATTCTTAGCAGCTCGTAACTTGTACAAGGTTGACGTTCGTGATGTAGCGGGTCTAGACCCAGTGAGTCTGATCGCCTTCAACACTGTGCTTGTGACTGCTGACGCAGTGAAGCAAATCGAGGAGATGCTAGCATGATGATCCGCGAAGAACGTTTGCTAAAAGTTATTCTCGCTCCACATATCTCTGAAAAGAGCACTGTGAACGCTGAGAAGCACAACACTGTTGTTTTCCGCGTAGCTATCGATGCAACTAAAGCTGAAATTAAAGCTGCTGTTGCTAAGCTATTTGAAGTTGAAGTTGATTCAGTTCGCACTTTAGTGAGCAAAGGCAAAACTAAACGCACTGGTGGCCGTACTGGTCGTCGTAGCGATTGGAAAAAAGCCTATGTGACTCTAGCTGCTGGTGCTGACATCGATTTCGTCGGCGGCGCTGAGTAAGCAAAGGAGAATTATCATGGCAGTTATTAAGTGTAAGCCAACCTCTCCAGGTCGTCGCCACGTAGTTAAAGTGGTGAACACTGACCTGCACAAGGGTAAACCTTTTGCTGGCTTGTTGGCGAAAAAATCTAAAAGTGGTGGCCGTAACAATACTGGCCGTATCACTGTCCGTCACGTAGGTGGTGGTCATAAGCAGCATTATCGTCTAATCGACTTCAAACGCGATAAAGATGGTATCCCTGCAAAGATTGAGCGTCTGGAATACGATCCAAACCGTACTGCTAACATCGCGTTAGTATTGTATGCGGATGGTGAGCGTCGTTATATTCTTGCTGCCAAAGGCATGCAAGCTGGCGATAAGATCCAGTCTGGTGTTGCTGCCGAGATCAAAACCGGTAACGCTATGCCACTGCGCAACATCCCAGTAGGTTCTGTAGTTCACGCAGTTGAAATGAAGCCTGGTAAAGGTGCTCAGATCGCTCGTTCTGCAGGTGCTTATGTACAAGTTGTTGCTCGTGATGGCGCATATGCCACTCTACGTCTTCGCTCTGGCGAAATGCGTAAAGTGCCAGTTGATTGCCGCGCGACATTTGGTGAAGTTGGTAATGCCGAACACATGCTACGCCAGTTAGGTAAAGCAGGTGCTAAGCGCTGGAGAGGCATACGTCCTACAGTGCGTGGTGTTGCAATGAACCCAGTAGACCATCCACACGGTGGTGGTGAAGGCCGTACTTCTGGTGGTCGTCACCCAGTGACTCCATGGGGTGTGCCAACTAAGGGTTATAAAACTCGTAGTAACAAGCGCACTGACAAGTACATCGTACGTCGTCGTAATAAATAGTAAGAGGATTCGCCATGCCACGTTCTCTCAAGAAAGGTCCCTTCATTGACCTGCACTTGCTGAAGAAGGTAGAGAAAGCGATGGAAGCCGGTGACAAAAAGCCTATTAAGACTTGGTCACGTCGCTCTATGATCATTCCAAATATGATTGGTTTGACCATCGCTGTCCATAATGGTCGTCAGCACGTTCCTGTGTTCGTAACTGACGAAATGATCGGCCACAAACTTGGTGAATTTTCACCAACTCGCACTTATCGCGGCCATGCTGCAGATAAGAAAGCGAAGAAGCGTTAATACGGGAGGAATAAGATGGAAGTTTTAGCTAAACATCGTTTTGCCCGTACGTCTGCGCAGAAGGCCCGTCTGGTTGCTGATCAAATTCGTGGATTGCCTGTTGCTAAGGCCCTCGAAATTTTGACTTTCAGCCCCAAGAAAGCCGCCGTACTGGTTAAAAAAGTACTTGACTCAGCTATCGCAAACGCCGAACACAACGAAGGCGCGGATATTGATGAGCTTAAAGTCGGAGCCGTCTTCGTAGATGAAGGCCCAACTATGAAGCGTATCATGCCACGTGCTAAAGGCCGCGCTGATCGTATCATGAAGCGTACCAGCCACATTACTGTGGTTGTATCAGATCGCTAGGAGAGAGCAATGGGACAGAAAGTACATCCTAATGGTATCCGTCTGGGTATCACCAAGCCTTGGATCTCTACCTGGTACGCAGATAAATCAGATTACGCAAGTAACCTGAACAGCGACTGGGAAGTGCGTAAGTTTCTTGTAGAGAAATTACAAGCTGCTTCAGTATCTAAGATTGTTATCGAGCGTCCAGCGAAAAGCATCCGCGTTACCATTCACACTGCCCGTCCAGGTGTTGTGATCGGTAAGAAAGGTGAAGACGTTGAAGTATTGCGTGCTGCAGTGTCAAAACTTGCTGGCACTCCTGCTCAAATTAACATCGCTGAGATCCGTAAACCTGAGCTAGATGCCAAGTTAGTTGCTGACTCAATTGCACAGCAATTAGAGCGTCGCGTAATGTTCCGTCGTGCTATGAAGCGCGCAGTTCAAAACGCAATGCGTATTGGTGCTCAAGGTATCAAAGTACAAGTTAGTGGCCGTTTAGGCGGAGCTGAGATTGCGCGCGATGAGTGGTATCGTGAAGGTCGTGTACCTTTACATACTTTGCGTGCTGATATCGACTATTCTACATCTGAAAGTCACACCCAATACGGTGTGATTGGCGTTAAAGTTTGGATCTTCAAAGGTGAAGTTCTAGACGGAATGCTGCCACAGATTGAAGAGCCGAAGCAGCAGCAACCTAAGCGCAAGCCTCGTGGTAAATAGGAGAGCCGGCAATGCTGCAACCTAAACGTATGAAGTTTCGCAAGATGTTCAAAGGCCGCAACCGCGGTCTAGCGAACGGTACCGAAGTTAGCTTTGGTACTTTTGGTCTGAAAGCAGTCGGCCGTGGCCGTTTAACTGCACGTCAGATCGAATCTGCACGTCGTGCCATGACACGTCACATTAAGCGTCAGGGACAAATTTGGATTCGAGTTTTCCCGGACAAGCCGATTACCTCTAAGCCTCTTGAAGTGCGTATGGGTAAAGGTAAAGGTAACGTTGAATACTGGGTATGTCAGATTCAACCTGGTAAGGTTCTTTATGAGATGAATGGTGTTTCTGAAGTGATCGCTCGTGAAGCGTTTGCTTTGGCTGCTGCCAAGCTTCCAATTAAGACTACCTTCGTAACTAAGACGGTGATGTAATGAAAGCGAGCGAACTGAGAGAAAAGAGCGTTGAAGAACTGAACGCTGAACTACTTGGTCTGCTGCGTGAGCAGTTCAACCTGCGTATGCAACACGCCACTGGTCAGTTGACTCAGACTAATCAACTGAAATTGGTGCGCCGTAACATTGCGCGCGTTAAGACCATTATTACTTCTAAGGCGGGTGCATAATGTCTGATAAAATCCGTACTTTGCAGGGTCGTGTAACTAGCAACAAAATGGACAAGTCCATTACTGTTGCTATCGAACGCCAAGTGAAACACCCAATTTATGGGAAATACATTAAGCGTACGACAAAGATCCATGCACATGACGAAACGAATCAGTGCAATGAAGGCGATTTAGTAGCGATTCGCGAATGTCGTCCTTTGTCTAAGACTAAGTCTTGGACCCTGGTTGAAGTAGTATCAAAGGCCTAAGTTAATTAGGTATTTAGGTAAACGGCTCCAGAATGTGGGGCCGTTTGTTTTTTAATACTATACATTCCACTTTTATGGTGTTATATTTGCGCGCCATTTTTGACTAAATTAATAGCAAAAATGAGTGTTTTTATTGTCCCATAGTGGGAATTGTGTAGTAACGATAGCGGAGCACTTAAAATGATCCAAATGCAATCGACTCTTGACGTTGCTTGTAACAGCGGCGCACGCAGAGTTCAGTGTATTAAGGTCTTGGGTGGCTCTCATCGTCGTTATGCCGGTATCGGCGACATCATCAAAGTTTCTGTTAAAGAAGCGATTCCTCGCGCTAAAGCGAAGAAAGGCGATGTGTATAACGCGGTGGTAGTCCGTACTAAGAAAGGCGTACGTCGTCCAGACGGTTCTGTCATTCGCTTCGATCGGAATGCAGCTGTTCTTTTGAACAACAACCTGCAGCCGATTGGTACTCGTATCTTTGGACCAGTGACACGTGAATTGCGTAATGAGCAATTTATGAAAATTGTCTCGCTGGCACCAGAAGTACTGTAAGGAGCTTCAAAATGGCAGCTAAAATACGTCGTGAAGACGAAGTGATTGTATTAGCAGGTAAAGACAAGGGTAAACGTGCAAAAGTTTCTCAAGTCCTTCCTACTGGTAAATTGATTGTTGAAGGCATCAATCTTGTCAAAAAACACCAAAAGCCAAACCCACAATTGGGCGTAGCTGGCGGTATTGTTGAGAAAGAAGCACCGATACAAGCATCAAATGTAGCGATTTTCAACTCTGCCACTGGCAAAGCTGATCGCGTTGGTTTCCGCTTTGAAGACGGCAAAAAAGTTCGTTTCTTCAAATCGAACAGTGAACTCGTTAAGTAATTGGAGTAAACGATGGCGAAACTGCATGATAAATACCAAGAGACTGTTGTCGCTGAACTTGCTAAAAAGTTCGGTTATACCAGTGTCATGCAAGTCCCTCGGATTGAGAAAATCACCCTGAACATGGGTGTTGGCGAAGCTGTTGCAGACAAGAAAATCATGGACCATGCTGTCCGTGATATGACTGCAATCGCTGGTCAAAAGCCAGTTGTGACTGTAGCTCGTAAGTCAGTTGCTGGTTTTAAAATCCGTGAAGGCTACCCTATTGGCTGTAAAGTGACCCTACGCGGTGAGCGTATGTGGGAATTCTTAGAGCGTTTAGTCGATATCGCAATCCCACGTATTCGTGACTTCCGTGGCTTAAGCGCTAAAGCGTTTGACGGCCGTGGTAACTACGCAATGGGCGTGCGTGAGCAGATCATCTTCCCAGAAATCGATTACGATAAAATCGATAAGATTCGTGGTATGGATATTGTTATCACTACTACTGCGAAGAATGATGAAGAAGGTCGTGCTTTGTTAGACGCTTTTAACTTCCCATTCAAGAAATAAGGGTAGCGTAATGGCAAAAACATCAATGAAAGCACGTGAAGCTAAACGTGCACAGCTCGTGGCCAAGTACGCTGAAAAGCGTGCGGCTCTTAAGACTATCATTGCAAGTCCAGCTTCTTCTGACGAAGATCGTTGGGATGCGGTTCTTAAGCTGCAAGCTCTACCACGTGATTCCAGCGCTGCGCGTCAACGCAATCGTTGTAATCAAACTGGTCGCCCTCATGGCTTCTTACGTAAATTCGGCTTAAGCCGTATCAAATTACGTGAAGCAACCATGCGTGGTGAAGTTCCTGGCCTGCGTAAGGCCAGCTGGTAAGCACTTGTCACGGAGTAAGCTAATATGAGCATGCAAGATCCTATTGCGGATATGTTAACCCGTATTCGTAACGGCCAAGCTGCTAACCACGTATCAGTGAAGATGCCTTCAGCTAAGTTGAAAGTCGCAATTGCGAAACTACTTAAAGATGAAGGTTATATTGCTGATTACGCCGTAGCAGATGAAGCCAAGCCTGAACTGGAAGTTACTTTAAAGTATTTCCAAGGCCAACCAGTCGTTGAGACTATCCAGCGTGTAAGTCGCCCTGGTCTTCGTATTTACAAAGGTAAAAACGAACTTCCAAAGGTGATGGGCGGTCTGGGTGTCGCAATTGTGTCCACTTCTAAAGGCTTGATGACTGATCGTGCCGCCCGCCTTGCAGGCATGGGTGGCGAGGTTATCTGCTACGTAGCTTAAGGAGCTAGGAATGTCTCGTGTAGCAAAAGCACCAGTATCTATTCCAGCTGGCGTAGAGGTGACCTTGAACGAACAGACCCTTACCGTCAAAGGCGGAAAAGGTAGTCTGACTCGAGTGATCAACAATGCGGTCAATGTTGTTATTGAAGCCGGCGTAGTTAAGTTCCTCCCTGTTGAAGGCGTTGTTAACGCTTGGGCACAGGCTGGTACAACTCGTGCATTAGTAAACAACATGGTTGTTGGTGTATCTCAAGGTTTTGAGCGTAAGTTAAAGTTAGTTGGCGTTGGTTACCGTGCGAAACTCGTCGGTGCTGATATTGACCTTACTTTAGGTTTCTCTCATCCGTTAGTACACAAACTGCCCGCAGGCGTTACTGCAGAGTGCCCTAGCCAAACTGACATCGTCCTACGTGGCGTTGATAAACAGTTAATTGGCCAAGTCGCTGCTGAGATTCGCGGATATCGTCCACCAGAGCCATACAAAGGCAAAGGTGTTCGCTATGACGACGAAGTAGTACGCCGTAAAGAGGCTAAGAAGAAGTAGGTAACGCGATATGGATAAGAAAACATCTCGCTTACGTCGCGCTACTCGCGCTCGTAAGAAGATCCAAGAGCTGGGCGTGAACCGTCTGGTTGTACATCGTACACCGCGTCACATTTATGCTCAGGTGATCAATCCTGAAGCTCAGGTGTTGGCAGCTGCTTCAACCGTAGAAAAAGCGGTTAAAGAGCTACTGAAGAGTACCGGTAACGTAGACGCAGCGAAAGCAGTAGGTAAATTTGTTGCTGAGCGCGCGATCGAAAAAGGCGTAACTTCAGTTGCGTTCGATCGTTCTGGTTTCAAGTATCACGGTCGTGTAGCTGCTTTAGCAGATGCAGCTCGTGAAGCTGGCCTGAAGTTCTAAGGGGTTATAAAATGGCTAAATTAGAAGCTCAGCAAAAAGACGATCTGCAAGAGAAATTAATTGCAGTTAATCGTGTTTCTAAAGTAGTTAAGGGCGGTCGTATCTTTAGCTTCACAGCACTGACAGTAGTGGGTGACGGTAACGGTAAGATTGGCTATGGCTATGGCAAAGCACGTGAAGTTCCAGCCGCGATTCAAAAAGCGATGGAAAAAGCTCGTCGTAACATTGTGACCGTTGAGTTGAATGCAGGTACTCTGCATCACCCAGTTAAAGGTCGTCATACTGGTTCACTTGTGTACATGCAACCTGCATCACAAGGTACTGGTATTATTGCCGGTGGCGCAATGCGTGCCGTATTGGAAGTAGCAGGCGTGCATAACGTTCTGTCAAAAGCATACGGTTCTACTAACCCGATCAACATCGTTCGCGCGACTGTCGATGCATTGGTGCACATGAAGTCACCTTCGCAAATCGCAGCTAAGCGTGGCCTGAATGTTGACGAAATTCGGGGGTAATGCACCATGGCAACTAAAACTGTAAAAGTTACTCAAACTAAAAGCGGTATCGGTCGTTTACCGAAGCACCGTGCAACCCTAACGGGTCTTGGTTTGCGTCGCATTGGTCACACTGTTGAATTAGAAGATACTCCTTCTGTTCGCGGTATGATCAACAAGGTCTACTACATGGTTAAGGTGGAGGATTAATAGATGCGTTTAAATACTCTATCTCCAGCTGCAGGCTCTAAGCATGCACCAAAGCGTGTAGGCCGTGGTATGGGCTCAGGTCTAGGTAAAACAGCGGGTCGTGGTCATAAAGGCCAAAAGTCTCGCTCTGGTGGCGGTGTACGCCCAGGATTCGAAGGTGGTCAAATGCCACTGAAAATCCGTTTACCTAAATTTGGTTTTACCTCGCGTCGCGCTATGGTAACAGCTGAAGTTCGTGTACTCGAACTGGCAAAAGTTAACGGTGATGTTATCGACTTAAACGCTCTGAAAGATGCGAACGTAATAACTCGCAACATCCAGTTTGCGAAAATTGTTCTTTCAGGTACCATTGAGCGCCCTGTGACTGTTAAAGGTCTGAAGGTAACCAAAGGTGCACGTGCAGCTATTGAAGCTGCCGGCGGTAAGATCGAGGAATAATACGTCGATGGCAAAACCAGGACTTGATTTAAAAAGCGCGAAAGGTGGACTTTCTGAATTGAAAGCTCGCCTCCTGTTCGTGATTGGTGCGATTATCGTCTTTAGAGCCGGTTCGTTTGTGCCAATTCCTGGTATTGACGCAGCTGTATTAGCAGAGCTGTTTGCTCAGCAAAGTGGAACCATCCTTGGCATGTTTAACATGTTCTCGGGTGGTGCCCTTGAGCGTGCCTCTATCTTTGCATTAGGTATTATGCCGTACATTTCGGCATCGATTATCATGCAACTGTTGACTGTCGTACATCCTGCACTCGCTGAATTGAAAAAAGAAGGCGAATCAGGACGTAAGAAAATCAGTCAATATACCAGATGGGGTACCTTAGTGCTGGGTACATTCCAGTCGGTCGGTATTGCAACCGGGTTACCAAACTTAGTGCCAGGCCTTGTGGTCAACATTGGATTTGGATTCTACTTTGTTGCGGTTGTGAGCTTAGTAACAGGAACTATGTTCCTTATGTGGCTAGGTGAGCAAATTACCGAACGTGGTATAGGTAATGGTATCTCGATTTTGATTTTCGCAGGTATTGTTGCTGGATTACCTTCCGCTATCGGCCAAACGGCTGAGCAGGCGCGTCAAGGTGACTTGAATGTGTTAGTATTGTTGTTGCTCGCGGTAATTGTGTTTGCAGTGACTTATTTTGTAGTGTTTGTGGAACGTGGTCAGCGTCGAATCGTCGTTAACTATGCTAAGCGTCAGCAAGGCCGTAAGGTGTTCGCTGCGCAAAGTACCCATCTACCGCTGAAAATAAACATGGCAGGTGTTATTCCGCCAATTTTTGCGTCAAGCATCATTTTGTTTCCTGGAACACTGGCTCAGTGGTTCGGTCAAAATGAGTCCATGTCATGGTTGAGTGATTTTTCACTGGCTGTGTCACCTGGACAACCGCTTTACTCATTATTATATGCAACAGCGATTATCTTTTTCTGTTTCTTCTATACTGCGTTGGTGTTTAACCCACGTGAAACAGCAGATAACTTGAAGAAGAGTGGTGCATTCATCCCTGGGATCCGTCCTGGAGAACAGACTTCGCGTTACATTGATAAAGTTATGACCCGTTTGACATTGGCAGGCGCGTTATACATAACCTTTATCTGCTTAATTCCGGAGTTCATGTTAATTGCGTGGAAAGTACAGTTCTATTTCGGCGGTACTTCACTACTAATTATGGTAGTCGTAATCATGGACTTCATGGCTCAGGTTCAGACGCATATGATGTCTCATCAGTATGAGTCTGTGATGAAGAAAGCTAACCTAGTTAACAAAGCGAATTTAGATCGCTTTGGTCGCTAAGTAGCTTTACGGAGTGATGAAATGAAAGTTCGAGCTTCCGTGAAGAAGATCTGCCGTAACTGCAAGATCGTCAAGCGTAGTGGCGTTGTACGCGTTATCTGTGTTGAACCAAAACACAAACAGCGTCAAGGCTAAAAAGTAATTTGTTCAGCCCATGAATTGGGCTGAACAAAATTTTGTTTGCAAATCTGTCGACTGTCGAGTATCCTTTCGGGCTTTTCGCAGTTGGCCTTTAACTTTAAGGAGTGCATAGTGGCCCGTATCGCTGGCATTAACATTCCTGATCAAAAGCATACAGTCATCGCATTGACTGCAATTTTCGGCATCGGCCGTACTCGCGCTAGAGCAATCTGCGCGGCTACAGCAATCGCTGAAACTGCTAAGATCAAGGAATTGAGCGAAGCTCAAATAGACACACTACGCGAAGAAGTCGCCAAATACCTAGTAGAAGGTGACTTACGTCGTGAGATTTCAATGAACATCAAGCGTCTTATGGATCTTGGTTGTTATCGTGGTCTCCGCCATCGCCGTAGCCTGCCTCTCCGTGGGCAACGTACTAAGACCAATGCGCGTACGCGTAAAGGTCCACGTAAACCTATTAGAAAGTAACGGGAAGGTAAAGCAATGGCTAAAGTTCCGTCACGTTCTCCGCGTAAGCGCGTACGTAAACAGGTTGCAGATGGCATGGCTCATATCCATGCTTCTTTCAACAACACTATTGTCACCATTACAGATCGTCAAGGTAATGCGTTGTCATGGGCTACTTCAGGTGGTTCAGGTTTCCGTGGTTCACGTAAATCTACTCCATTTGCTGCACAGGTGGCTGCTGAGCGTGCAGGTGCTGCTGCTCAAGACTACGGTTTAAAAAACCTTGAAGTGTTTGTGAAGGGTCCAGGTCCAGGTCGTGAGTCAGCCATTCGTGCGCTGAACGCTGTTGGTTATAAAATTACCAACATTACCGATGTGACGCCGATCCCTCATAATGGTTGTCGTCCTCCTAAAAAGCGTCGTGTATAACGCCGTTTCATTAGGATAGTTGGAGAAAGATCATGGCAAGATACTTGGGTCCCAAGCTCAAGCTCAGCCGCCGAGAAGGTACAGACCTTTTCTTAAAAAGCGGTGTGAGAGCAATCGATTCAAAGTGTAAACTGGAAACTGCACCTGGACAACATGGCGCTCGTAAGCCACGTTTGTCAGAGTACGGTACTCAGTTACGCGAAAAACAAAAAGTTCGTCGTATTTACGGTGTGTTAGAAAAACAATTCCGTAACTATTACAAAGATGCTGCACGTACTAAAGGCAACACAGGTGAAAACCTGCTTCAGCTTTTAGAAACCCGTCTTGATAACGTTGTTTATCGTATGGGCTTCGGTGCAACTCGTGCAGAATCACGTCAGCTAGTAAGCCATAAATCTATTATGGTTAACGGTCGTGTTGTTAACATTCCATCATTCAAAGTGTCTGCGAATGATGTTGTGAGCATCCGCGAGAAGTCACGTACTCAAGCTCGTATTAAAGCGGCTTTAGAAGTGGCAGCTCAACGCGAGAAGCCTACATGGGTTGAAGTCGACAACGCGAAAATGGAAGGTGCTTTCAAGCGCGTTCCAGAACGTAGCGATTTGTCTGCGGAAATTAACGAACAGCTGATCGTCGAGCTTTACTCTAAGTAAGGCTAACAAACAAGAGAGGACACAATGCAGGGTTCTGTTACAGAATTTCTTAAACCGCGTCTCGTTGATATCGAGCAGGTTAACTCAACACGTGCCAAGGTTACATTGGAACCACTTGAGCGTGGTTTCGGCCACACTTTAGGTAACGCGTTGCGTCGCATCCTATTGTCGTCTATGCCCGGCTGCGCGGTTACCGAAGTCGAGATTGACGGTGTACTGCACGAATACAGCAGTAAGGAAGGCGTTCAAGAAGATATCCTTGAGATCTTGTTAAACCTGAAAGGGTTAGCAGTGACCATCGAGGGTAAAGACGAGGCTATGCTTACGTTGAGCAAGTCCGGCGCAGGCCCTGTCATCGCAGCAGATATCACGCATGATGGTGATGTCACTATCGTGAATCCTGATCATATTATCTGTCATCTGACAGGTAACAATGATATCAGCATGCGTATTCGCGTTGAGCGTGGTCGTGGTTATGTACCAGCATCTGCTCGTGCACAGACCGAAGACGATGATCGCCCAATCGGCCGCTTGCTGGTTGATGCTTCTTTCTCGCCAGTTGCACGTATTGCCTACAATGTAGAAGCAGCACGTGTAGAACAGCGTACTGACTTAGATAAACTCGTTATCGATATGACCACAAACGGTACTATCGATCCTGAGGAAGCTATCCGTCGTTCTGCAACTATTCTGGCTGAACAGCTAGATGCGTTTGTAGAGTTACGTGACGTGACTGAGCCAGAGCTGAAAGAAGAGAAACCGGAATTCGATCCGATTCTGCTGCGTCCTGTCGACGATTTAGAGCTAACTGTACGTTCGGCTAACTGCTTGAAAGCCGAAGCGATTCATTACATCGGAGATCTGGTACAGCGCACTGAAGTTGAGTTGCTGAAAACCCCGAACTTAGGTAAGAAATCTCTTACTGAAATTAAGGATGTTTTAGCTTCTCGCGGACTGTCGTTAGGTATGCGTTTGGAAAACTGGCCTCCAGCTAGTTTAGCAGACGACCTATAAGTCTCAGGTTTGTACAGATTTAGGTTATAAGGATTAGGTCATGCGCCATCGTAAGAGTGGTCGTCAACTAAACCGTAACAGCAGTCATCGCCAAGCCATGTTTCGCAACATGGCCGGTTCACTAGTTCGTCATGAGATCATCAAGACAACTGTGGCTAAAGCGAAAGAACTGCGTCGCGTAGTTGAGCCTCTGATAACACTTGCTAAGAGTGACAGCGTTGCAAACCGTCGTTTAGCGTTTGCACGTACTCGCGACGCTGAAGTCGTTGGTAAGTTATTTACTGAGTTGGGTCCACGTTACCAGGAACGTCCTGGTGGCTATACCCGTATCCTTAAGTGCGGTTTACGTGCTGGTGATAAAGCCCCTATGGCTTACATCGAGCTAGTTGGTCGCCCAGAAGCTGCTCAAGCTGTTGATGTTGAAGCTGCTGAGTAATTAAGGTTACACTTTTAAAAAGCCGGGCATTAGCCCGGCTTTTTTATGCCTTTTTTACTATTTTACCCAAAGTGTGCTTTTCTCGATTTCTTTTGGGAGGACGATATTCCATTTAGCTAAGCCTTTCTGGCTAAACATGTATTTTCCAAGATCATCTGTTACTGGGAAAATATTTTCGGGTTTCTCGCCGCCGAGTATTTTTGTCGCCATATTCGCTGCAATCTTGCCATGATGATAGCCATCGAGAACATAGCCACCAATATTGCCTTCAGCAGAGACACTAAATCCCCAAAACCCAAAATTCGGTACCGGAGTATGTTCAGATATCCATTTTAGGAGCTGATCTGCATCTACTGAGCTGTTATCTGCATCTCTAACTGTGTGGTATAGCGCCACGACTATAGCGTTATAACCCTGTTCCTTCGCGGTCAATACATTCCGCTGCCAATCCGTTAGCTGTGACAATTGCACTAAATTAACTTCGATATCGCCTAACATGCTTGAGTGTTGTTTACTGATGTATTCAGCCGCTGAGTCAGAGGTGACTCCTTGGTCGAATAGAACTAAGATTTTTCTGTGCACAGTTTGCGGTAGTAAACGTTGAATGAGCAGTAGTGAACGTCGTAATAGTGGTCTCTCAATGACGCCTGTGAAGCGTTTGTGTTCATTGAGATGATATTCTCTAGGATTCATATTCACCCCTAAATAGACTACTGGGATTAGGCTGTCATTTAGGCGCTGGTGTAAGAGATTAACCGCATTATCATCGGCGAGAATAACCAATTGAGGTGCTTGTTGTTGAATGTATTTCCATGCTAAGTCAGCCCGTTCAGCAAATTGCTCTTGGGGTAAGCGTTTGGTATCCATCTCGAAATAACTAACATCATGGTGAGGGCTGAGCGTGTCATAAATCGCTTGATAGTATTCTTGGTCCCATTGATAGCTATGATGGTAGCTTTCGATAACAACAACTTTAGCAGCATTGGCTTCATGAGAGAGACCTATCAAGCAGATAATTAGGAAGCTTAGAATGTGTTGCAAACTAGAGTTTAGTTGTCTTATTTGAATCATATGCAGTCTTAGGTATTGGCGCTGCCTAGAGTATAGTCCACCTTTAATTGTGCATATTCAGATAATAAAAAAGCCTCACTAGTTATTAAGCTAGGAGGCTTAGTTTGTACGCTATTGCTGATCCATCAATAACCTACTTAGTATCAGGTGCCTTTTGCTGGCTATAATCTAACTTTTCGTGCTTTTGGCCCATGGCTTCAGCGACTTCTGGTGGCATGTAGTTTTCATCATGCTTAGCGAGTACTTCAGTTGCTTCTAGTTTGCCATCAGCACCCAGTACACCCTGAGCAACAATGCCTTGTCCTTCACGGAAAAGATCGGGCAATAGGTCGTCATAAGTGACCAGTACTTCACCGCCGAGGGAGTCATGTACTGCAAATTCGACATGCAAGCTTTTGGGATCTCGCACCATAGAACCTACCGTCACCATTCCGCCGACACGAATACGTTGGCCAATTTCAGGTTTTACGCCAGTGTCTGTCTTGCCGTGGACAATTTCAGACGGAGTATAGAATAAGTTCAAGTTGGAGTTCAGCGCATAGAGCAAAAGCGAAGTAATCGCAGCAACGCCACCGATTAATGCTACAGCTAATGTCAGTCTTTTTTTGCGTCTTGGGTTCACGATTTAGTACTCCTAGTTTCTTTTAGGCGTTCTTCTCTATCCATCTTCTTCGCGATATCAATTAACACCTTACGCTTTTGGCGTGCGCTGGTAATGATGAGCGTAGAGAGGCAGAAGAAGGTCACTCCGTAGGATAGCCATACATAGAATGCATAGCCGCCCATATTAAAAAAATCACTGATTGAATCGAATTGCATCATTTGACCTCCTCCGCTTTAGCTAGTTCACGGACCCAAGGGCGCATGCCATTTCTTGCTAAAATTTCTGCTCTAAAACGAACAATAGTGATGGCGCCAATCATAAGACCGAAGCCCAGTATGTTAATTAACAGTGGATAGAGCATTTCCGTCGACATTGTCGATTTCTCGGTAATGCGTATTGTCGACGGTTGATGTAATGAGCTCCACCATTCAACAGAGTATTTGATGATAGGAATATTGATCACACCGACGATCGCTAAGATCCCTGCAGCACGAGCTGCGAGCACTTTATCCTCAAATGAGGCATAGAGCGAGATCACACCTAGATATAGGAATAGTAATACCAGCTCAGAAGTTAAGCGTGCATCCCATACCCACCAAGCACCCCACATAGGTTTACCCCATGCCGCTCCAGTAAAGAGTGCGATAAAGGTGATCACTGCGCCAATGGGAGCAATAGATGCTGCAGCCCAGTCGGCAAGTTTTATCTGCCAAACTAGACCGATAAAGGCCGCTGTTGCCATACCCATATAAGCCGCCATTGACATAGACGCGGCAGGAACATGGATAAAGATAATACGGTAGCTATCTCCCTGCTGGTAATCCGTCGGCGCGAAGACGAGTCCCCATGTAGTGCCAACAGCAATCAATAGACCGGCTAAGATCGCAAACCATGGAAATAACGTTCCTGATAATTTATATGCGCGTTCAGGATCCGCGTAAGGGTGTAACCATTTCCACATTTTAGTTAGTACTCACTCGCAGAGATGCACCAATTGCAAAAGGTGCTAAGGTTAACGATCCGACCAGCATAGCGCCTATTATAGCGAGCTGACCATCATAGGGTAAATTCATTCCTGCCGCGTCTATGGCACTCGTTGCAAAAATGAGTACTGGGATATATAGGGGCAAAATAAGTAAGCTGAGTAACACGCCGCCTTTTCTTAGACCGACGGTTAATGCCACACCGATAGCACCTAACAGCGACAATACTGGCGTGCCTAGCGCAAGCGTCGAAATTAACGCACCGTAGCTGTTGCCGTCTAGATTGAGTAATACCGCTAACAGTGGTGCGATAATAATCAGTGGCACACCAGTTAAAATCCAGTGGGCTAACACTTTAGCTAATACGAGAATGGCTAATGGCTGTGGACTTAATAGCATTTGTTCTAAGCTACCATCACTAAAGTCGGCTTTGAAAAGCCTTTCAAGTGACAACATTGATGCTAATAATGCGGCGACCCAAATAATCCCTGGTGCCACACGTGCTAACATTTGCGGCTCTGGTCCAATTCCCAGCGGAAACAAGGTAACGACCATAATAAAAAATAGCAGTGGGTTAAAAATGTCGCCGCGGTGGCGAATAGCAATTTTAAGATCTCGCTGCAGCAAGGTGAAAAATGCTTGGGTAAAACTGATGCCTCTTTTCATTGAGCCTGACCTTATATGAAGCGATAATCGAGACGAATTTTACGAAGCCTATCATCTGTGATAATGCCCATATCTTGGTGAGTTGTGAGTATCACACAGCCACCATTATCCGCATGCTGAATAAATAACTGCTCCAGTTCTTCGACGCCTTTTTTATCGATTGCAGTAAAAGGTTCGTCAAGGATCCAAATTTTACAGTTGCTATGCCACAATCTTGATAGCGCTGTTCTGCGATGCTGGCCTGCGGATAAATGCCCCGCGAGAGCTTCTTCAAAGCCCGTTAAATTGACTTTGGCTAAAATCTCTGACGTATCAAAGTCATCATAACCACTGATTCTTAAATTGAAATTAAGGTTTTCTTCGGCAGTCAGCTCGCATTTCACGCCAGCTAAATGGCCTAAATACAAGAGGTCTTCATTGTATTCATCGCGGCAACGGTTTATGTCTTCATTAATGTAAAAAGTTTGTCCGGCATAGGGGCGAGAAAGGCCCGCCAATATGCGTAATAAACTGGTCTTTCCTGCGCCGTTAGGGCCTTCAATCTGAACAATGTCACCGGCATTTATATCAAAACTTAACTCATCAAAAAGGATACGTTCTTCGCGGATACAGGTCAGCTTGCTGGCTGACACTAATGTGGTTTCTTTAGTTATATTTGTCACTGAACCCTCTATCTCAAGCCGGAAGGAAACACAAGTCATTCTAACACAAACGTTATTGGGGGTTTACTCTTGGTTTGCACTAGATGTCAGCAATATGATGTGGTTCCAATAACCGCAATATTTATCGAACTTTTTTACGACTTGCTAATATATTAACGAATTTGTCATCCTTGTCGCCTGATTCATTTTGTGTTGAGATTCTAATCACAAAAAGATGAGATTTCTTGAAGTTTGTAGTAATCTTAGTCGGCTATAATGAGTCTGCCTAAGTAAGGGCGGCGCCGAGCTTTGTACGTATTTGCATTAGGAACATTGAACATGAAAAAACTGTTAGCAATGACTGCTGTCGCTGCTTTGACTATGTCAGTTAACGCTTCAGCTCAAGATGCTGAGGCTATTTATAATAAGGCATGTACCGTATGCCACAGCATGGGTGTTGCTGGTGCTCCAAAAGTGCACAACGCTGCAGAATGGGAACCACGCTTAGCTAAGGGTGTTGACGCTCTAGTGAAGAGTGTGAAAACTGGTCTGAATGCTATGCCACCAGGCGGTATGTGTACTGATTGTACTGATGATGATTACAAAGCTGCTATCAAATTTATGTCTACAGCTAAGTAATTTTTCAGATATAAAAAAACCGGCGAAAGCCGGTTTTTTTATATCTGCAATTAACTGCGATTTATTGCACTTGAGTATCAAGTACTAGGTTCGCTGTATCGCCTACGGCGACTTTACTGATCTTGCCTTGAATATCACCCGTTTGCGGTTTGATATTACCTTGTTTAGACAGCACAGCGATCACTTCCACATTGGCTGCATCGCTTAACTTCACATCACCACCCATACCGCTGCTGTCATCTAATGTCACTGTAATCGGGAAAGACTTAGCACTGACTTTGGTTGCAGCTAATGGGACTTTAGGTCCTTCAGTTGCACGGGCAAAGATGAAAATGGTGTCTTCTGGACTGGCTTTAGCCGCAAGTTCTGCAGAGATAGATATAGTGACATTGACCGATTTAGCACTCGCTTTGACTTGCTTATGTGCATCATCATTTGGCATGCCAGCGGTTTCCGACTGCATGCGTAAGTTAGCGGTTTCGATTGCATTCATAAGAGCAGCACGATCAACGTCGGCACGACCGCTATCTAAAATCGTTTGCCAAGAGGTGATGGCTTTCTTGTAGTCAGCAGTAAAGAAAGCATCCATACCCACGAGCAGTAGCGTTGAAGGATCTTGGGCATCCATAGCTAAGGACTCATCGATAAGAGCTTGGATTTGCGGTGTCATTTGTTGACCCGCTTTGTAATACATCGCCGTTGCTTTTGGACCGAGCAATTCTGCATGCTTCCCGACTAATTCGATTACTTTATCGAAAGCCGCAATCGCTTTATCGTATTGGTTTGCTGATACATAAGCATGACCTAAGCTAAACCACAGTTGGCTGTTTTCTGGCTCGGCTTTAACTTGAGCCTCCATCATCTGCACGCGTTGCATCATGATTTGAGCCGTATCCATTCCTGCATGTGGATTTGCAGGTTGTTGAGCACTATCAATATTCTCGAAGGCACCTAAGTGTTGATAGAGATAGCCTGAGATGACAATCAAACAAACTGACATGATCGACGGCCACAGAATCGTCTTTGGCTTTATTTGGTTGACCAGTGAATCGTCGTTCGCTTGTTTGATGTCTTGGAGTAGACTGATTTCCAGTTCTTTCTTCAATGCATCAAATTCGGCTTGATCGAGTAGCTCTTCACTTAATTCTTTTTCAAGAACGCCTAAGCGCTCATTGAACAATTCAAGGTTCGTTTGTTTACGAACTCCAGCTTCTTCCGTTTTCAGCAATTTTTGCTGTCTGAAGTGCGGGATCCAAATCAGCATCAGGCCGACTAACATAACAAGCGCAATAAAAATCCAAAATGTCGTCATTGTTTCTATATTCACTTTAGTTTGCAGAAAGCGGAGTAACCGCTAGGCTTGGAAGCAAGATTATACGTAAAGATTGTTCATTGAACAGTAATATAAGGTAATCCCAGTGCTGAAAGCTTATAGTTGGGCACTGGTTCACAAATTGATTCTTCTTGTAAATTTTGTATGAAACTTAAGTGTCATTTGTCGGTCACATGCAGAACTGAGCCTCTTCCGTGACTTTCATCGACCTCTAAAATTGAGAATGAGACAAGTAACCCAGTTTTGTACGAAAGAGGCAGACAGGAACAATAGCAAATACTAAAATGAGCAAAATTTCGTGCATTTGCGTGAATAGCATGTTGTGCGTTGAGATAGAGTCTTTCTAAATCAACATATTATTGAAGACTGAGGAAAACCCATGATCCCAGAACTTGGACACTTTGCGTTGATAATAGGGGTGGCTTTTGCCTTCTTATTAATCAGCGTCCCCCTAATAGGTGTTGCCAGAAAAGACCAATACCTTGTTAGGTACGCTTGGCCATTAACGTACGGAATGTTCTTTTTTATTACCTTATCTGTTGTCGTGCTGGCTTATAGTTTTGCCGTCGATGATTTCTCGGTCGCCTATGTGGCACATCATTCAAATTCTCAGTTACCTATCTTCTTTAAGATCTCGGCCGTATGGGGCGGTCATGAAGGGTCACTGTTATTTTGGGTGTTTGCTTTATCAACTTGGGCGGCTGCGGTTGCCTTGTTTAGCAAAGGTTTAGAAGAAGTATTTACTGCCCGTGTGCTGGCAGTATTGGCTCTTATTGTGATTGGCTTTAGTTTGTTTATGCTACTCACATCTAGCCCATTTGAACGTTTATTCCCGATCCCTGCCGAAGGTCGTGACTTAAATCCAATGCTGCAGGACGTGGGATTAATCTTCCATCCTCCTATGTTGTACTTAGGTTATGTGGGCTTCTCTGTAAGCTTTGCATTTGCGATTGCTGCGCTGATGAGCGGCCGTCTCGATTCTGCATGGGCTCGTTGGACTCGTCCATGGACATTGGCTGCTTGGACCTTCCTTACGGGCGGTATCGCTCTAGGATCTTGGTGGGCTTATTATGAATTAGGCTGGGGCGGTTGGTGGTTCTGGGATCCCGTTGAGAACGCCTCTTTTATGCCTTGGTTAGTGGGTACTGCGCTTGTTCACTCTTTGATTGTGACTGAGAAACGCGGCGCCTTCCGTAACTGGACTGTATTACTGTCTATTTTTGCTTTCTCTTTAAGTTTGCTTGGTACCTTTATTGTTCGCTCAGGTGTATTAACCTCAGTGCATTCATTTGCAGCCGATCCAAGCCGCGGTATGTTCATCCTGTTGTTACTTGGTTTAGCTGTTGGTGGTTCATTAACACTGTTTGCTTTACGTGCCAGTGAAATGAGTAGTCCAGCCCGTTTCGAGCTTAAGTCTAAAGAAACTATGCTCTTAGTGTGTAACGTGCTACTGACGGTTGCCGCAGGTACGGTACTATTGGGTACATTATATCCATTGCTCATCGATGCACTTGGCATGGGTAAAATCTCTGTTGGACCTCCATACTTTAATGCGGTGTTCGTGCCTATCGTATTAGTGCTATTTGGCTTTATGGGTATTGGTCCAATTATTCGCTGGAAAAAATCGAAAGCGGGCGAGCTTAAGCGTCAGCTATTGATCCCAGCAATGATTGCTGCTGCTATCGGTATTGTGACGCCTTTTATCGTCGATGGTGTATTCAATATTTGGGTTACCTTTGGTATTGCAGCCGCGGCTTGGATTATTCTGGCTACCGCAAGAGCGGCCTATAACATGGTCAAGTCGAAAGAAGGTGATATCAGCATCAGTCGCATGGGCCGTAGTCAGCTTGGTATGATCTTCGCGCATCTCGGTATTGCCGTTTCTGTGATTGGTGCCACTATGGTGTCAAATTACTCGATTGAGAAAAGTGTTCGTATGGGACCTGGTGTAAGCCAAGAACTCGCCGGTTATACTTTTAAGTATCTCGAGACCAAAAACGTAGTGGGTCCTAACTACACTGCACAGCAGGGACAGATAGAGATCTACAAGGGCGATGAGCTACTGACATTACTAAAACCCGATCGTCGTCAATATAATGTGCGAACTATGGATATGACAGAAGCCGGTATTGACTGGGGTCTATTCCGTGACTTGTACGTGACTATGGGTGACCCTATTACCAGCACTGAATTTGCGGTTCGTTTAAACTATAAGCCGTTCGTGCGTTGGTTATGGTTTGGGGCAATTTTCATGATGATAGGTGGATTCTTCGCTGCATCGGATAAACGTTACCGTGCGAAAGTCACTGCAGCCGTCGCGCCTTTGGCCGAAAAGGCAAAATTGGCAACGGCTCAATAATTGGGGAATGTATGAAGAAGTTGGTTCTGTTTATCCCATTGGTCATATTTCTCGCCATGGGGGTGTTTCTATATAAAGGGTTATTTCTGAATCCGCAGCAATTGGATTCAGCACTGGAAGGGAAGCCTATTCCGGCTTTCCAACTGGAACGCCTAGAAACACCGGCTGAGATCATAACGAATGAGCAATTAAAAGGTAAGGTATCATTACTTAACGTATGGGCGACGTGGTGTCCATCTTGTAAATATGAGCATCCTTTCTTAGTGATGCTAAAACGTAAAAATCTTTTGCCAATTTACGGGATCAACTATCGTGATGAGCGTGTTCCTGCGTTAG
Organism: Shewanella sp. M16; assembly: GCF_018224605.1. Taxonomy (NCBI): domain Bacteria; kingdom Pseudomonadati; phylum Pseudomonadota; class Gammaproteobacteria; order Alteromonadales; family Shewanellaceae; genus Shewanella; species Shewanella sp. M16. The sequence continues at coordinate 23,090 of NZ_JAGTUL010000049.1, forward strand.
AAGAGTTAAAACGTCAGGGCGATCCCTACAACGTTAATATTTATGATAAAGATGGGCGTTTAGGATTAGATCTTGGCGTTTATGGTGCTCCAGAGAGTTTTATTGTTGATCACAACGGTATTATCCGTTTCCGTTATGCAGGTCCAATAGACCAACGCGTATGGAGTGAAACCCTTTACCCTATGATCCAACAATTACAAGCTGAAGCAGCGAAGGATGGCGCAGCATGAGAACGCTGATAAAAATCATAGGTGGTCTAGTGCTGATGTTCAGCATGACGACCGCCGTCATGGCAACACCAGTTGATACTTACGAATTCAAGTCACCTGAAAATCAAAAGCGCGGTTTGTCTTTGGCCCATGAACTACGTTGTCCACAGTGTCAAAACCAAAATTTGATCGACTCCAATTCACCCGTTGCTCGAGATCTGCGTCTTGAGGTATTCAAGATGGTTGACGAAGGAAAAGGGGATGATGAGATCATCGAGTTTATGACCAGTCGTTACGGTGAGTTTGTTCTCTATAAACCTAAGATGGAAACCAAGACCTACATTCTCTGGTTAGGTCCTATTGGTTTATTACTTCTGGGTCTAGTGATTGGATTCATCTTCATTCGTAAGCAACGTATTGGCGGTAATGTGCCGAACGAAATTAGCGCAGAAGATCAGCGCGAGTTAGATACCTTGCTAAAGCGCAATACAAAATGAAGCATAAAGTCATAACGGCATTCATGTTGTCATCCATTCTTTCGGTATTTGTTGCTGGGGTCGCGCATGCGTACCCTGGTATGCAGCAAACGGCTAAACCGATGGAATCAACGGTTGATTTGATTAATGTACTGCCAAAGACTTTTCCTATTGAGCCTGTTGCCTTTAATGATGTCGATGGTAAAGCTATCGACTTTAGCCAATTTAAAGGCAAGATCATTATGGTTAACATGTGGGCGACTTGGTGTCCGCCATGTGTCAGAGAGTTGCCTGCAATCGAAAGGTTAGCAACTAAGTTCAAGACTGAAGATTTTGTCGTACTGCCTATCTCTATTGATGCAGAAGGTAAGCAGCAGGTTCAGCCGTTCTTAAGTTCATTAGGTATGGCGAATTTCAACTCTTACTACGATCAACCACAAAGTCTTGGGAACGTTTTTCCGCTCGACACGATTCCTGCGACCTTTATTCTTGATCAACAGGGTCAATTAATTGCCTTTGTTCGATCTTATGTTGATTGGGATGACGTAAAAGCCGTCTCGCTAATCCAAGGTTTTATCGATAAAGGCAGTAAAAAGCCCAATTAATGGGCTCTTTGCATGTAAAATAATCGCCATCGTTTAAAAGATCGCCATGCGATCTTTTTTCATTTAAAAAGCCCTTGCACAAAAAGTTTCACTGCCTATAATGCGCATCCACTGACACGGCAGACAGCGTTAAGCAGCCTGATGTGACAGTTCATCGATGAGTTTACTGATTGATGAGTGTTGAGAAAGTTTGCAAAAACTCCTTGACGCGAAACGGGAAATGCGTAAAATGCACGACCCTGAGCTGATGAAGCATCAGCACGACCCGCCGGTAACGGTATGTGGTCAACGCTCTTTAACAAGATAAAACAAGAAATCTGTGTGGACACTCACAGGTGTTGAGTTAATCGAAACTGCTTAGCCTTCGGGTTGGCAGTCAAAATTTAAATCAATGTAACAATGAGTGTTCATAGTAATATGTACAGTTTGTTTCTTTAGTTAGAAACAAAAAAATCAGAATTCATTGAGCCGCTGAAGTCGCAAGACGGAAGCAACAAAACTTTAATTGAAGAGTTTGATCATGGCTCAGATTGAACGCTGGCGGCAGGCCTAACACATGCAAGTCGAGCGGCAG
>NZ_JAGTUL010000004.1:0-215501 GCF_018224605.1 Shewanella sp. M16
GTGATGGTTCACTTAAAAACATGGCATGTGGTATCTGAAACAAAAGGTCAGGATCAGATCAGGGTAATTGAAAATGGTTCAAAAAAATCCCCCGGGGCAAACTGAGGGATTTGTGTAGAAGAGACAGTTATATAAGGGGTTTTTGTTGTGCAGAAAAAAGTCTATGCTGGAAGCCTATTTAACGTTTCGCTTGAGGGCAAGTTATGTGGATTAGGGGACAAGTGATAGAACGTATTGATTGGAGTGATAAGTTATTCTCATTGCGCATTGCTGCCGAGTTAGCTCCATTTATTCCTGGTCAGTTTATCAAGTTAAGTCAAATGCAAGATGATAAGCGTGTGGCTAGAGCCTACTCCTTAGTAAATTCTCCCGATAAACCCTATGCCGAGGTGCTCGCCGTTGCGGTAGAGGATGGCCTGTTATCGCCTCAATTACACAACCTTGCAATAGGCGATGAAATTGAAATTACCTCAACCGCGACCGGTTTTATGACCTTAGCTGAAATTCCTAAGGGTGAACTCCAAGGGAAGCATTTGTGGTTTTTAGCCACAGGAACAGCAGTAGGGCCATTTTTGTCTATGCTCGACACCGATGAACCTTGGGAGCGTTTTGAAAAAGTCGTGCTTGTGTATGGCGTGCGCGAAGCACAGGATTTGGCATATCTTGATAAGCTGCGTAATTTAGAACGTAAATACCCTGAACAATTTACATTAGTCTTGAGTGTTACCCGTAAACCCTTTGCCGATGCTTTGCAGTGCCGCATTCCCGAGGGAATAGTCTCGGGTGAAATCGAAAAAAAGGCAGGATTAACCTTAAACGCAGCTGACTCTCAAGTTATGATCTGCGGCAATCCGGGTATGATTAATGGTGCGCAAGCCGCTTTACTCGATAAAGGGTTAGTGAAGAATTTACGCCGTGCTCCTGGGCAAATTACCGTTGAAAAATACTGGTAATCTCAATTTTACATAGAAGGCGAGAGTAAACTTGTTTCCGTTCTTGCCCCTAAAAAGCCATAGCGTTTAATGCAAACAAAAGGAAATTTTTGATGAAGTTGTTAAGTTCTCAAGCTTCGCCCTATGCCCGTTGTGTAAGAGCCTTAATCCAGTATCTAGGGATTAACAATATTGAAGAGCAGTTAGTTAATCCCTTTGAAAACAGCGCAGAATTACTCGATGCTAACCCGTTAGGACAGATCCCGTGTCTTATTACCAACGATGGTGTAGCACTATTCGATAGTGAAGTGATCATGCGTTACCTAGATGCAGAGCTTGGCGATCGTAAGATGTTTGGGATCTCAAATAATAACTGGGTGCTGGAGTGTCAGTATTCTTTAGTTAAAGGCTTAATCGATAGCGCGGTGAAATTACGCCAAGAGCAAATGCGTGAAGAAGAAGGCGTGAGATCAGTATTTTGGACTGCACGTTTTGAACAAGCACTGCTGCGCGGCCTTATGCAGATTGAGCTTCAAACTGTGATCACCCAAACCACGATTCAAGCACCGCAATTAGCCTTGATTTGCTTACTCGATTATGTGGATTTTAGACATCCAGAGCTAGATTGGCGTAAGGTTGCACCTGCGACAGCACTTTGGTTCAGTGAAATGCGTGATTTACCTGCATTTATTCAAACTCGTCCCCAATAATCCGCAGAGGATGCTCAACCGTCGGTTGCGCGTCTTCCTCTTGGCCTATCACGGCGATTTTGTTCACCAAAAGCGCCGAATAACTCACGAGTAACCCCATATTCTACTCTGCGATCATTGCCTAGTTGGCGCCTGTCTTCATGGTGTTGATAGCGGCATTGGCAGTTTGCCATAGTGCATTCTTCCATCGGAATTTCGGGCGCATCTTTCGATAAAAATCGTTTTCCAGAAAGCGCTTCAATCTGCTCACAGCAACTGCCGTTATTCACTATGCTCACACTGTGAAAACTGTGAGTTTTATTAATACTGGGATCTGCAGCTTGAGAAGAGTGTTTATGTCTTTTGGGACTAGTATTGAGTTTGAATAAGCCAAATAGCGCAATTGCGGCTACGCCTAGCAGCAAAACAGTTAACATAACGCCTCCTGAAAGCATTTTTATCAAATTAAGGTTCAGTTTAGTTTGATTTGAGATAATCTCAAATTTTCAGATTAATACCATTAAAAACATAAAGTTAATTAGCTGCTTGCTCTCAAGTTCTGTATCTATTACTCTTGCGAAACTGATAAGCATTATCATTAATGCGTTAGTGTTCAAATTTTGCAGAACACGTCATCACTTTGGGGAGAATTCGGTAATGAAATGGGTAACTTGCGCGGCTGTTTTTGGGTTAATGTCGGTTGGGCATTCAGCGAATGCAGATGATAAATTAACCGTTTATTCTTATCGCCAAGCTTTCTTGGTGGAGCCTATCCTGACGCGTTTCACCGAAGAAACTGGCATAGGTGTGAATTTGGTATTTGCTAAAGACGGTATTGCCGAGCGTCTCGTCCGTGAAGGCCGTTTATCCCCAGCGGATCTTGTGCTGACGTCTGATTTTTCACGTTTAGTTGAATTAGTGGATAAAGATCTAACCTCTCCAGTCAAAAATCCCCTGCTAGAGAGCAATATTCCTGCGCAGTATCGCGATCCCGATGGCCAGTGGTATGCCCTGACTATGCGGGTGCGAAATCTCTATACAGCCAAGGATCGTTTAGGCCAGCAGCAATTGACCTATGAAGAATTAGCCGATCCCAAATATAAAGGAAAGATTTGTACTCGCAGTGGTAAGCATCCATACAACATAGCGTTAGTCGCATCTATGATTGCTCATCACGGTGAAGCTGAGGCAAAAACTTGGTTACAAGGCGTGAAAACTAATTTAGCCCGCAAACCTCAGGGGAACGACAGGGGGCAAATTGCCGCAGTAAAAGAAGGTGTGTGTGAGATCGCCATTGGTAATAGCTACTATTACGGCAATATGTTGCAGGATCCTGAGCAAAAGGCGATTGCCGAAGCTGTGACGCTCAACTTCCCGAACCAAGCTGACCGCGGTGCCCATGTGAATGTGTCTGGCATGGTATTAACTCGCCATGCGCCTAATAAAGCCAATGCGATCAAATTGATGGAGTTCTTATCCGCCGATGTGGCTCAGAAGGCCTATGCCGATGTGAATATGGAATATCCAGTGAAAGCCGATGTGGCACCTTCATCTTTAGTGGCCTCATGGGGTAAGTTTAAGTCAGATCAGTTACCCATTTTTAAGTTGGCAGAATATCACCAAGCGGCGGTTAAGCTATTAGATGAAGTGCAGTTTGATCTCTAGCTCCAGTACTAGCGACAAAATGCAGATTTAGGTTATCAGCGCCAGTGATTGGCGCTGTGACTTTTTAAGGATTGACATGATTTTAGGATTAGCCAGAAGCTGGTCGCTTGCTGGTTATGCTGTGGCCGCCTTGCTGGTATTGCCACTATTTGCGTTGATATTTCAAGCTTTTCAGCCTGACGAAGCCGTGTTTGGGCACTTGATGGCAACGGTTCTGCCGACATATATCATTAATAGTTTATTGCTGATTTTCTGGGTGAGTCTGGGTGCGTTATTACTCGCGTTACCCTGCGCTTGGTTGATGGCTCGTTGTGACTTTGTAGGCAGGCGATATTTGCAATGGGCGCTATTATTGCCCCTCGCTATGCCTGCGTATATTGTTGCCTACGTCTATACCGATTTACTCGATTATGCGGGGCCAGTGCAGCGCGGTCTTCGTTCGATATTTGGTTGGAACTCACCGCAGGATTATTTCTTCCCCGATATTCGTACCTTAGGCGGCGCGGCGTGTATGTTGTCGCTGGTATTGTTTCCCTATATTTATCTCTTGGCGCGTACCGCTTTTATGGAGCAATTCTTAAGTTTGGCGCATGCTTCGCGCATTATGGGCTGTTCACCGTGGCAAAGTTTTTGGCGTTTATCTTTGCCTATGGCAAGGCCTGCGCTCGCCGTTGGGGTGGCTTTAGTGGCGATGGAGACTGCCGCTGATTTTGCAACGGTTAACTATTTTGCTGTGCCTACTTTAACGACAGCCGTGTACGACACTTGGTTGGGTTATGGCAATTTGACCGCCGCCGCTAAGTTATCGGCGATTATCTTGCTGGTGGTATTTAGTCTGATTGGATTTGAGCGTTTTGCCCGTCGTAAACAGCAGTTATTCCAAAAACAATCACGTATACAAGTCACTGACTTGTATCGACTCTCGATGACTCAAACCTTGGTCGCACTCAGCTTTTGCGGCATGCTATTGCTATTAGCCTTTCTGTTACCTTTCGGGATTTTATTATCCTATGCGATTGGTTACTTTGAACAAAGCTGGGATAAGAGTTTTTGGCAATTGAGTCTTAACAGCCTCAGTCTTGCGCTGATCACCAGTTTACTCTGTTGCTTAATCGCCTTACTGCTTATGTTCGTTCGCCGGATAAGCCCAAGACAGAGTGATGCTTTGCCCTCACGGTTAGCTTCGACGGGCTATGCCTTACCAGGCACTGTGCTGGCTATTGGGGTATTAGTGCCTTTAACTATGTTAGATTTTGCGATTAACGATCTGGCGGATCTTGTCGGCATAGCAGGCCCAGGCCTTATCCTAACAGGCAGTGTGATGGCATTGATTTTTGCTTTTTGTGTGCGTTTCGTGGCAATTGCGATTGGCAGTGTTGAAAGCAGTTATAAACGCATCTCGCCATCGCTGGATATGGTGAGCCTGACCATGGGGCAAACTCCTAGGCAACTTTTGCGGCGGGTGCATTTGCCTTTACTTGCTAAGGGATTATTTGCGGGCGCTTTATTGGTGTTTATCGAAAGCATGAAGGAACTGCCCGCTGCGTTATTGCTGCGGCCTATCGGCTTTGAGAATCTTGCAACTTATGTATTCCAGTTTGCGTCCGATGAAAAACTCGAGCACGGCGCATTAGCTGCTATTGTGATTGTACTGGTGGGTTTAGTGCCGCTTATTTATTTAAACCGTTCATTGGAGCATCACAGCTGATGACAAGTACGCTCAAGCTTAAGCAAATTCATAGCGATTATCAGGGCCAGCAAGTACTTAAAGGTTTGAGTTTAACGCTCGCCCAAGGGGAAATCCTGGCGTTGTTAGGCCCAAGCGGTTGTGGCAAGACGACCTTATTACGTGCGGTTGCTGGATTACAGGCCATAAGCCAAGGTGAAATCCAGATTAATGGCCGCATAGTGAGTGGCGATAGCCAGTTTGTACCTAGCGAGCAGCGCGGCATCGGCATGATTTTTCAAGACTATGCGCTTTTCCCTCATTTGACTGTGGCGGAAAATATCCTCTTTGGGGTGGCTAGATTGTCGGGCGCAGAACGTCAGGCACGTTTGGATGAAATGCTAGCCTTGGTCAAACTTGAAGGGTTGGCACAGCGTTATTCCCATGAATTATCTGGCGGTCAGCAGCAGCGAGTTTCGATTGCGCGGGCACTTGCCTATGAGCCGCAATTATTGCTGCTCGATGAGCCTTTTTCCAATATTGATGCCCAAGTGCGCTACGAGATGATGGCGGAAATTCGCAGCATCTTAAAACAGCGTAATGTCAGCGCGGTGTTTGTTACTCATAGCAAGGATGAAGCCTTTGTATTTGCAGATACTTTAGCCATCTTTAATCAAGGCATCATAGTGCAGCATGGTAGTGCCGAAGCCTTATATGCCTCCCCAAACAGCCGCTATGTGGCGGACTTTTTAGGTAGCGGTAATTACTTACCTGCAGCAGTGCTTGATGGGCACAGTGTTGTCACTCCTATAGGTCATTTAACCAGCCTCACGCCATTAAATTTGCCGAACGAGTTCAGTGGAACAGTATTCTTGCGACCACAGCAATTGACGCTTAGCGCCGATGAACAGGGCGTTGGTACTATCACTGAGCGACGTTTCTTAGGCGCCTTTTGTCATTATTGGGTCAAAATTGAAGCCGCTTCCCATGCTTATTATGTGGAGGTGCGTAGCCAAATGATGCAGCTAAGTATCGGTCAAAAGGTTGGGGTAACGACTGAGCCGCATTCGCTCGTGTTGTTTGAATCTTCAGCATATTCAAACTGTGGGGACCCAATCTAAGCGATGAGTATTTATTTAATGCAGATATGACATAGCCAACTAAAGTACGACATTTTTGCTTACGTTAAACTTGGGTCTATGCGGTATTGGTTGGTGATATTTTCGACCATCCTTGCTACTTTTATCCTCCGGTTTTGGAGGAATTATGATAAAAACAATAAATTCAATTTGCACCCTCGTTATTGTAGCAACGGCAATATCGTCTTCAGGAGTGATGGCCATGGATAGGATCACAGGTAAAGCCTTCGCAACGCGATCAGAAGTGTATGCAACCCAAGGGATGGCGGCGACCAGTCAGCCTTTAGCCACGCAAGTCGCTATTGATATACTCAAACAGGGCGGCAGTGCGGTCGATGCAGCGATTGCCGCTAACGCTATGTTAGGATTAGTCGAGCCAACGGGCTCGGGTGTCGGCGGGGACTTATTTGCTATCGTTTGGAGCGCAAAAGATAAACGCCTCTATGGTCTAAATGCATCGGGGCGCAGTCCCAAATCCTTAAGTTTAGAAAAGCTTAAATCCCTCGGATTAGACTATTTACCGCCGCTTGGACCTTTGCCGGTTTCTGTACCGGGCACTGTGGACGGTTGGTATGAGCTGCATAATAAGTTTGGTAAATTAGCTATGGCTGATAACCTCGCGCCTGCCATTCATTACGCCCGTGATGGTTTCCCTGTGTCAGAGTTGATTGCCTATTACCTTGATGCTAGTGGTAAAAAACTGGCTAAATTCCCCGGTTTTAAAGAAACCTATATGCCTAATGGTAAGATGCCTACCGTAGGGGAAATCTTTAAAAATCCCGCGCTTGCTAACACCTATGAGAAAATTGCCAAGGGCGGCCGCGATGCTTTCTATAAAGGTGATATTGCCAAAAGTATTGATAAGTACATGAAATCCCAAGGTGGTTATTTAAGTTATGATGACTTAGCGAGCCATACTAGCGACTGGATAGATCCCGTTTCGGTGAACTACCGTGGTTACGATGTGTGGGAACTGCCACCTAATGGTCAAGGCATTGCGGCGCTACAAATCTTAAAAACTATGGAGCCCTTTAATGTGGCTGCCATGGGCTTTAATAGTCCTGAATATGTTCATTTATTTGTCGAATCAAAGAAACTCGCCTTTGCCGACAGAGCTAAGTTTTATGCCGACATGGCCTTTAATAAAGTGCCCGTTACTGAGCTTATCTCACAGAAATATAACTATGATCGCGCTAAGTTGATTGACCCTACAAAAGCCGCCAAAAGTGTCGATGCGGGTAATCCAGCGTTGCAACATGGCGATACTGTGTACCTGACTACTGCCGACAAAGATGGCAACATGGTGTCACTCATTCAGAGTAATTACCGTGGTATGGGGTCAGGGATGACACCGCCGGATCTCGGCTTTGTGCTGCAAGACCGCGGGCAAATGTTTGATTTAACGGAAGGGCGTTTTAATACCTACGCACCGGGCAAGCGTCCATTCCATACCATTATTCCGGCTTTTGTGACCAAAGACGGTAAACCTTGGCTGAGCTTTGGGGTGATGGGCGGCGCGACTCAGCCACAAATGCACGCGCAGATTGTAATGAATCTGATTGATTTTAAAATGAACTTGCAAGAAGCGGGCGATGCCCCCAGAATTTTGCATATGGGTTCAACCGAGCCCACAGGCGAAGTGATGAAGGATGGCGGCTACGTCAGTTTGGAATCAGGTTTTCCGGTAGAAACCCGTCGTGAGTTGATTAAGAAAGGCCATGTACTGCGTGATGGACTTGGGGAGTTTGGTGGCTATCAAGCCATTGGATTTAATGCCGAAACCGGCGTATATCGTGCGGCCTCTGAGAGTCGCAAGGATGGTCACGCCGCAGGCTATTAACACTAAGATAAATGCTAAGGTAAACTCAACACTGAGTGAACCTGACGTCATGGATTCGATTTAACTGATTGGCGAGACTTTAATGGTCTCGTCAATTTTTATGTTTAAGGGTCTGGGGTGGGATAATGCTCCGCTATTGGCATTATCATAAACAGATCAGAGCAAACTGTGCGTTAGTTAATGTCATTTTTAGGTAAAGTTGCGGATAATATTGCCGAAAATGAATTTAGAAAAAGGGTGATAACCAAATGGATATTCAAAATATGCCGCGTGAACAGTTGGGTGTGTGTGCAGAGGGGAACTTACACAGTGTCTATTTGATGTTTAATGCCAATGACAATGTCGAGTCGCAATTACGTCCCTGTCTTGCCAACGTTGCGCAGTATATTTATGAGCTGACAGATCAATATTCCGACAGTGCATTCAATGGTTTTGTTGGTATTGGTGCTAATTATTGGGATAGCCTCTATCCTACTGCTCGCCCAGAACTGCTTAAACCTTTCCCTGCGATGCAAGTGGGCAGTCGTGAAGCACCTGCAATTGAATATGATTTATTCGTGCATATTCGCAGTGATCGTTACGATATTCTGCATTTAGTGGCTAATGAAATCAGCCAAATGTTTGAAGATTTAGTGGAGTTAGTTGAAGAAGAGCGTGGCTTTAGATTTATGGATAGCCGTGATTTGACTGGTTTTGTCGATGGTACCGAAAACCCTAAGGGGCGTCACCGCCAGGAAGTGGCACTTGTGGGTGATGAGGATACTGAGTTTAAGGGGGGCAGCTATATCCATGTGCAAAAATATGCCCATAACTTAAGTAAGTGGCATAGGTTACCAGTTAAAAAACAAGAAGATATTATCGGCCGTACTAAGCAAGATAATATAGAGTATGAATCTGAAGATAAGCCACTGACCAGCCATATCAAACGCGTTAATCTTAAAGATGCCGATGGTAAGTCAATGGAGATCCTGCGTCAGAGTATGCCCTATGGTTCGCTGAAGGAGCAGGGATTAATGTTTATCTCTAACTGCCGCACGCCAGAACATTTTGAAAAGATGCTGCATAGCATGATGTTTGGTGATGGTGAAGGCAATCATGATCACTTGATGCATTTTACTAAGGCGATGACAGGTTCATCTTTCTTTGCCCCCGCACTGGATTTTATGCTGCAGTTCGACGAATAAGCTTTCTATAATCAAGCCGAATTAGCATCAATCGAGACGCACTTAAGCTAACGCCTAAGTGCGTTTTTTTATGCTAATGCGCGGGAACCCATTTTTTGATATCGAGCTGCCATTGCAGGGCGGTGAAATCGATAAAGGCGCGCACTAGATTTTGCTGATAACTGCGGGACAAATACACTGCCCACAGGGTTTGGCCTGGTGTCGTAAATTCAGGTAGGACTTCTTTGAGCTGACCACTGGCAAGGTACTGGTTAGCCAAGTCACAGGGTAAACGCACTATGCCATGTCCACGTAGCGCCGCACTGACCAACACTCCCATATCGTTAGCCCTAAGATTCCCTGTAACTTTGACGTGCTCGGCTTGCAGTTCTTTTAGAAAAGGCCAGTTTTGTTGCGCTGAGTGTATCAGGCAGTTGTGGGCCAGCAGATCTATGGGTTCGAGGAGTGGCGTTGCGCTATCAAGATAGCTCGGCGCCGCGCAAAGTACCGCATCTATGGTCATCAAACGCCGAGCTATGAGATTATCATCGGGTTGCTCGGTATAACGTAGCGCCACGTCGACTCTTTCATCTACCAATTGCGCAAAACTGTCCGACATCACAAGTTGAATGTTGACCTTAGGATGAATTTTAATAAAGCGATCGACGACATCAAACAGACTGTGCTGCCCAAGGCCAATAGGCGTAGCGATACGAATACTGCCTACCAGTTCACTGTTATGGCTGTGGGCACGGCTCTCCATGGCCGCAACTTCACTTAAGATCCGCTGGCAAAATTGTAGCGCTTCCTCACCCTGCAAAGTCAAGCTGGCGCTGCGCGTGGTGCGGTGTAATAAGCGTAAACTCAACCACTGCTCCACTTCTTGAATATGACGGGAAACCTGCAGGCGGCTGAGGTCTAAATGTTCGGCAGCTTTGGTAAAGCTGCCACAGTTTGCGACTTCGACGAAACTGCGTATTGCGGCAATTTTATCCACATTAGTATCCTATATTGAAACAATCATGCTCAATTATTGATGTTTATTAGGTGAAAAACTGCAAGTAAACTGGATCCAATGTAAATCATCTGAGTGGGACAATGAAATGAAAATCGCAATTTTAGGTGCAACGGGTTGGATTGGTGGTGCAATTTTAAAAGAAGCACAGAGTCGTGGACATCAAGTGACAGCATTAGTGCGTGATCCAAGCAAGTTATCCGTGGCTGACGTGGCAGTACGTGCCGTGGATTTAGAGCAGCCATTGGTCGCCGATACCTTTGCTGGCGTAGATGTCGTGATTGCCGCCGTTGGTGGCCGTGCCCAACAAAATCATGGTCTAGTGGCGAGTACGGTTCAGCATTTACTGGATGTGCTGCCTAACGCTAACGTGTCACGTTTATTGTGGGTCGGTGGTGCTGGGAGTTTAGAAGTGGCGCCGGGTGTGACGCTGGTCTCTAGTCCAGATTTCCCTGCAGCATATAAAGATGAGGCGTTAGCTCAGGGTGAAGCCTTGAAGGTATTCCGTGCGGCGCAAACGGCAATCAATTGGACCTTTGTGAGCCCAGCGGCTGAGATTTATCCCGGTGAGAGTGAAGGCCCGTACCGTCTTGGTGGAGACAGCTTCTTTACCGATGCTAATGGTCAAAGCCGTATCTCTGTAACCGATTACGCAAAAGCCATGGTAGATGAAGCCGAAAAGGGCGCTCACCCAAACCAGCGCATCAGTGTGGCTTACTGATATCGTTATAGTTGAGTTAGAGATTGTGAGTTAGATATTGTGCTTGAATGTGTAACGTAATCGGGACAATGGCCAAATAACCAGCGCGGTATAGCACTTCAAAATGTACAGGTAAAATAGAACAGGTCAGCTCACTGACCTGTTTTTTTATTCTGCATAATTGAATAAAGATTTGATGGTTTCTAAGGTATCGGCGATATCTTGGATGCTCGATGGGCAAATAAAGATAGTGTCATCACCGGCAATCGTACCCAAAATGCCTTCTGGTTTACCGATAGAATCCAACAAGCGGGCAATAAGCTGCGCGGCACCAGGGCTAGTTCGCACGACGATCATAGCTTGGTTGTGATCGACGTCGAGTACCAAATTCTTCAGCGGGCTACCCGCGGTGGGTACGCCTAATTCGGCTGGTAAGCAATACACCATCTCTTGCTTAGCGTTGCGAGTCCGCACTGCGCCGAACTTGCTGAGCATGCGTGACACTTTCGATTGGTTAATATTACCAAAGCCTTCAGCTTGCAAGGCGGTGACGATTTCACTCTGAGAGCCAAAGCGCTCTTCTTTTAAAATCGACTTAAAAATTCTAACAAGGTCATCCTGATTCTTGGTCGTTTGCATAATATTATTATTCGTTATTCAAAAAAACAGGCCCATTTTGAATATTTTTAGAAAAATTGTCAACAAATAACCAGATTGGTTGAATAAAAATTCACTAAGTCCCAGTGGTTAAGCGTTTGCTGGGGGCGTAAAAATCCCAATTTGAGTAATTGTTCTACATTGCTTCTACATTATTCCGGAATTCTTTTGTCCCACGACTAAGGGATAATTGAAATTGTTGTGACATTCCAGTAATGTGACGCCAACGCAAATTAGATCCATGTCACACATATCCGAGAAATAACGGAGATAACTATGAAAGTTGCTGTACTTGGTGCTGCTGGTGGTATCGGCCAGGCTCTTGCCCTACTGTTAAAAACTCAATTGCCTGCGGGTTCACAATTGTCTCTATATGATATCGCACCGGTAACTCCGGGTGTTGCGGTTGACTTGAGCCACATTCCAACTGCTGTTGAAATCAAAGGTTTTGCTGGTGAAGATCCAACGCCTGCCCTAGTGGGTGCTGACGTTGTTCTAATTTCTGCTGGTGTTGCACGTAAGCCTGGTATGGATCGTTCAGATCTGTTCAATATCAATGCGGGTATCGTTCGCAACCTGATCGAAAAAGTAGCGGCAACTTGCCCTACGGCTTTGGTTGGCATTATCACTAACCCAGTCAACACGACCGTAGCTATCGCTGCAGAAGTGATGAAAAAAGCGGGTGTTTACGATAAAAACCGTCTGTTCGGTATCACGACTCTAGACGTGATCCGCTCTGAAACTTTCATCGCCGAATTAAAAGGTCTGAACGTTGCTGACGTTAAAGTCAATGTGATCGGCGGCCACAGCGGCGTGACCATTCTGCCATTACTGTCTCAAGTTGAAGGCGCGACTTTCACTGACGAAGAAGTGGCAAGTTTGACGACTCGCATCCAAAACGCGGGTACAGAAGTGGTTGAAGCTAAAGCCGGTGGCGGTAGCGCGACTCTGTCTATGGGTCAAGCGGCTTGCCGTTTCGGTCTGTCTCTGGTTCGTGGTCTGCAAGGCGAAGCTAACATCGTTGAATGCGCCTATGTTGACGGCGGCAGCGAGCATGCTGAATTCTTCGCACAACCTGTACTGTTAGGCAAAAACGGTATTGAAAAAGTACTGCCTTACGGTGAAGTGAGTGCATTCGAAGCTAACGCTCGTGATTCTATGTTAGATACGCTGAAAGGCGATATCAAACTAGGCGTTGATTTCGTTAAATAATCTTTCGGATAATCTTTTTTAGATTATGACGAATTAAAAAACGGAGCCATTGAGCTCCGTTTTTTATGCCTGCGTTTTACACTTTCTAAAGCTCATTCAGCGGCGCTTGGTGGGAATTTGGCAGTTATCATCGCAGCGGGCTTTGCCCGTCAGTAAATAAGAGATGCGATATCTGTGTTTTGCGAATCTGAGATAGCACCAATCGGCGACAGTTTTAATCACGGGCAGGCGTAATAGTTGGATCCAAGCGCGCGTCCCTGTCAGTGCCCACGCTTTACAAGTGACATCTAACCCGAGTAACACTTCGCCCGTTGCGGTTTCGCCATGGAGAATCGTATTAGCGTAGTCTCTATCGATATGGCTGAAGCGCTTACTAAAGTCTGGCGCATTTAAATCCTCAAGCGCAATCAAGTTCTTCGGATCGCGCGCTTTCAGTTGGCGCATCTCGGCGCTACATAATGGACAATTTCCATCGTAAAAAATCCGCAGTTCCATCGGTATTACCTCTGATGACTTGATCACAATACTTGGTCTAAGCTCTTGGCTTGAGTACTTAAGCTTGGTTTTCTTCTACCCTATACGCAGAAAAAAGGGTTTTAGATCGAAGCGATTGTAGAACGGATCAGCATCTCATTTGGTTTTTGTTAGGTTAAATTCAAATGAGTGCAGTAACATCTTGGTTATTCATCAGTTTAACTTGATTGCTGATTTTTAAGCGAACAAGGTAAAACCTGACCAATAACGACTCAAAAGGATAGGTATGACATCTCCCATCATAATCACAGGCGTGGGTAAACGCATAGGTTACGCCTTAGCTAAACATTTTCTCGCCCAAGGTCAGCGTGTGATTGGTACTTATCGCAGCCATTACGCTAGCATCGATGAGCTTAACGCTTTAGGTGCGACTCTGTATCCCTGTGATTTTTATGACGATGCCCAAGTGCAATCCTTAATTGCTGAGTTAGCTAAATTGCCGCAAATTCGCGCCATTATTCACAATGCCTCGGACTGGCAGCCTGATCCTGTGCTTACAAAGAATGAGCCTTTAAAGAGTACCACTTTTGCGCCGAGCGAAGTGCTGCAGCGGATGATGCAAGTGCATGTGAGCGTACCCTATCAGTTGAACTTGGCCTTAGAGGCGCAGCTACGTGCGGGTGCTGGCGATGAAATCGGCGGCAGTGATGTGATTCATATTACTGACTATGTGGCAGAGAAGGGCAGTCAGAAGCATATCGCCTATGCCGCCAGTAAAGCCGCGCTGCACAATATGACGCTATCCTTTGCCGCCAAATTTGCGCCCGAGGTCAAAGTGAATTCGATTGCGCCAGCGATGATCCTATTTAATGCGGGTGATGACGCAGCCTATCAGCAAAAAACCTTAGCCAAAGCGCTGTTGCCGAAAGAGGCGGGGAATGAGGAGATTATCGACTTAGTGGAATATCTGCTGAATAGCCACTACGTCACCGGTCGTTGCCATAATGTCGACGGCGGCCGGCATTTAAGGTAGAGATGGTTCTAGAATCTAGATTCTAGAAGGAGCGAACGACTGCATGATCTATTTTGTTTCATACCAAATATGACATTTTCACCCTCCATAGTGGTCAGATGTAGGAGGTAGAACTCTTTAATAAAAAGAGTGCAGGAGCAGTTATGGAGCGACGCTCTGCTTTTTCTAGCAGCGAAGCGCCCTAGCTTCTAGTTTCTCGATCCTTCTTTTTCAAAATGTCAGTACCCGACTTGGGGTGATGATGAACGGTAAAGGCACATCCCAATACTCGCAGGGTAAACTCGTCACTTGCTGACAGTCGTGGGCGTAACCCATAGGCAAAGGTTTACCTTTAAGCTGCCAGTTTGCCAGCGTCCTATCGTAATAGCCGCCGCCCATGCCCATGCGATTCCCCATTAAATCAAAAGCCACTAAGGGTGTGATAACAACATCTAACTCTGTCACTGGGATAATGGCGCGCACATCTAATTTAGGTTCTAAGATGCCGAATTGATTGGGTTGCATGGGGGTGTCTGCGGTGTAATGCAGGAATAATAATTGTCCGGCATTGAAGGGATGTAACCTAGGCAGATAGGTGTTTATGCCCAATTGCCACAGCGCAGCGATCAGCGGCGGCGTGGCGAGTTCGCCATCGTGGGTGAGATACAGCGCCACATGTTGCGCATTTTGAGCCTGCAATGCATCGAGCATTCGCTGGCAGGCGTTTAAACTTGCTTGGGTTTGTTCTATTTCGGAGAGAGATTTACGGGCGGTGCGAATGGCTTTGCGTAACAGATTGCGGCTTTCTTTTGTATGGAGTGCGATATTTGCCGCATAGTTTGTGACATCTACGGCATCAGCGACTTCTACGGCAAGTTGCGCCGTGTCGCTTTGGGGATTCAAATGAGAAAGTTTGGAAGATGTAGACATAGAATTAAGATGCTCCCCAGAATGCCGCTACCGGTGTAGCCCTTGAACCGTAGGTTCAAGGCGGGTAAATGATTACCTCCTAAGGCTTCTCGGTACAAGCCGAGCATGCACAATGTCAGTAAAGCATTCACCCTGAGATAAAAATTATCGGCACAGGGACATTACCAGTTGGCATGCATCCCAGGGAGCAAAACGGTATTGAATCGCTAAAGCATTGGTTTATGTTGATAATCCAGTTTAGCCATTCACTGTGCGTCAGTTGGTTTAACTCAATGAGTGTTAAATCACTAAGGTGCACAGTTTAAATCTATTTAGTTGAACGCTCAACTAAGGCACTTTCGAGGGTCGACTGCAGCAAGCTGATCCTGTCGTCCATCTGTTGCATGTAGTGTTTATTTTTTTGCTTTTCTTGGAACAACTCGTGTCCAATATTCAGCGCCGCCATAATCGCAATTTCTTCACGGCTTAGGCTATTGGTTCGGGTTTTTAACGCACTGAGTTGTTGTTCAACTCCCAACGCTACCGTACGTAAGGCATCCTCTTGACCTTTCGGGCAAGCGATAGAGTAGGTGCGCCCAAGTAGGGTAATTTCAACAGCACTGTTACTCATGTCGCGGGTGATCCTTTCGTTAGCCTCTTAGGGCGGACTATATAGGGCTGATCTTAAAAGTGCAAGGTAAGCCGCAAATGGATTGGTCTTTGACGGTTTTGTTTGCTGTTTGTGTGAGCAGTTGGATAGTTTTTTATCAGGGCGTGGCCGATTTCGCCATTATTGGGATTCAGTATTGGTTCAAGTCTTTATCTCTGCTAGCATTGCTGCTGGAAAAATCTTATTGGGATCTGATATGGCAACCCCTCCTTCGTTACGTATCGACAGCTTAAAACTCGCCTTAGATGCGGCTGAAATCGGCCAGCATCCGGTAGAAGTTCACGGTGCTTTAGTCGGTTTAATCTGCGGTGGTGTAGAGCAAACTGGCGACACTTGGATCAAGCCTTTATTCGACCTGATGAACGATGGTCAACCTTTGCCAGCGCAGTTGCACCAATTAGTGTGTGATTTGTTTAACGATTCAGTGACGCGTTTAGTGGATTTTGAATTTGGTTTCATGCCGCTGTTGCCTGAAGAAGAAGAGCCGCTCAGCCAACGTGTTGAAGCTTTGTCCCTGTGGACCCAGAGTTTTTTGACTGGCATGGCGATTATTCAGCCGAAACTGAATCAAGCCTCGGCAGAAGTACGTGAAGTGATCAAAGACTTGGCGGAAATTGCCCAAGTGGAATTTGATGTTGCCGACGATGAAGAATCCGAAGCCGCTTACACTGAATTACTCGAGTTTGTACGTATTGCAGCCATCATGTGTTACTCGGAGTTTGGTCCTGAGCTTCCCCATGGTGAGGCTGACGATACTGCGGTTGTACATTAATTTACCGCAGTTGTTTAATGTTCAATAAGTTAACACAGTAGTGGCTTCATTAGATGTCAAAGGTGGGCAAACCTGCCTTTGAGTCCATAGCACTGGTGTTTTTGAGTGCATAGCATTGATGTTTACATCTTTTATGTTTACATGCCTTAGTGTTATGCCAAAGCTTGAATGAGATCCCCATGACGGCCACAAATCACATGGATACTTCAGTTCAACACGTCGACATCGCGATTGTAGGCGGTGCGATGGCGGGGGCGACCCTAGCGTTAGCTCTCGCGCGTCTTTCTTTATCCGCAGCTCGGCCACTTTCTATCGCCTTAATCGAAGCGCACCTTCCCGATAAGCAACACCCCGGATTCGATGCCCGCTCTATTGCTATCGCCCACGGTTCTATTTTCGAATTATCCCGTTTAGGTTTATGGCAAAAGCTCGCCCATTTGGGCACGGCGATTGAAAATATCCATGTGTCGGATCGCGGCCACTTTGGCATGACAGAACTCAATGCGGCGCAGTTTCATTTAGATGCCCTAGGCCAAGTGGTTGAGCTTGAACGAGTTGGCCAAGTGCTGTTTAACGAGTTGAATAAGAGTAGTGTCAAACTCTATTGCCCCGCCAAGCTTGCCCAAGTAGAACCCGCCGTTGAAGGTCACACCTTAGTGCTCGATACGGGCGAGCGAATTCAAGCCAAACTTGTGGTTGCCGCCGATGGTTTGCAATCCAAAGTGCGCAGCAGTTTTAATTTGCCCGTGACCCAAGTGGCCTTCGAGCAAACGGCCATTATTGCCAATATTCAAACTGCCGATTTGCCAACCAATAGGCCTCACAAACATTGGGCCTATGAGCGCTTTACCCAAACAGGTCCCTTAGCGTTGTTGCCTATGGCCGATATTCAAGGTCAACCTCGCTTATCTCTCGTGTGGGCGCTCGATGATACGCGGGCTAAACAGATGCAAGCGGCGCCTAAGGCCGAGTTTTTAGCGGCGCTGCAACAGGCCTTTGGTTATCGTGCGGGCACGTTTATCGATGTCAGCGCGCGCCATGCGTATCCGCTTAATTTGTCTTATATGCCAAGGCCAATTCATCACAGATGTGTGTTTATCGGCAATGCGGCGCAGACACTGCATCCGATTGCGGGGCAAGGGTTTAACTTAGGGTTGAGGGATGTGGTGAGCTTGCTCGATGTGCTCAATACGGCGCTAGCACAGGGCGACGATATCGGCTCCGCCGCTGTGACCCATGCGTACCTTAATGCCCGCGAGCACGACAGAAACAGTACTATCCGAAATATCGAATTTTTAGTCCGTGGCTTTTCAAGCCAATATTGGCCGATGGCGCTGGGGCGTAACTTAGGATTACGGCTCTTGTCTTGGTTTCCGCCACTGAAAACCCCCGTCGCTCAAAAGGCAATGGGCTGGAAATAACTCCGCAATTTACTGGTATCGCAACGCGAAAAGGATGTACCCATGTTAAGTTCACAAGCCTATGACATTGCCATTGTGGGTGGCGGCATGGTGGGACTCGCCACCGCGATTGGATTGGCGCAGGCCGATCTGAATGTCGTCGTTATCGATGCGGGCCACACTGAGGCCGTGAGCGGCGAGCCGCGTTTACGGGTGAGCGCCATCAATAAGGCGAGCCAGCGCTTGTTAGAAAACTTAGGGGCATGGAGTTATTTAGACACTTCCCGCGCTACGCCTTATCAAAAAATGGCTGTGTGGGATAAAGACGGTTTCGGTAAAATTGCCTTTGATGCCAACAGCATCAGCGAAACCAGTCTCGGCGCGATTATCGAAAACGATGCCATTAGCTTTGCCCTCGCCAAACGCGCCAGTGAGTTTGACAATATCACCCATATTCAAAACCAACGCATAGAGCGCATTGCTTTTGGTGAGCGCGAAGCTTGGTTGACCCTTGCCAATGGCGTCGAGTCTGAAATAGAAAGTGTCAGTGCCGCACTTGTGATAGCCGCCGATGGCGCCAACTCTTGGGTGCGTGAGCAATGCAAGATCCCGCTGACCTTTTGGGATTACGGCCACCACGCAATCGTCGCAACTATTCGTACCGAAATGCCACACCTTGCCACCGCCCGCCAAGTGTTTTTGCAGGACGGCCCGCTAGCATTTTTACCTTTGTATGAAGACAATCTCTGCTCTATCGTTTGGTCGGTGCCGCCCGAGCGCGCCACTGAATTATTGGCAATGGATAAAGTGCAATTCGAGCGCAACTTAACCGCGGCTTTCGACGGACGTTTAGGGATTTGCAAGCTGGAAAGCGAGCGCCAAGCCTTCCCATTACGGATGCGTTACGCCCGCCATTTTGCCCGCCACCGTTTAGTATTAGCAGGCGATGCTGCCCATACTATTCATCCGCTGGCTGGCCAAGGGGTGAACCTCGGCTTTTTAGATGCGGCCAGCATTATCGAAGTGATCAGCGAATTACAGCAAGCGGGTAAAGATATCGGCGATTATGCGCAGCTGCGTGCACTTGAACGTTGGCGCAAAGCCGATGCAATGGAGATGATCGCGGCGATGGAGGGCTTTAAACGTCTATTCGAAGGTTCAAACCCAGTCAAAAAGGCGATTCGCGATCTGGGATTAAATCTGGTTGATAATGTCGCTGGGCTGAAAACAGTGTTCATACAACAGGCCATGGGTAATAAGTCGGCACTGCCTAAGTTGTGCCGTTAGCCTAGGTTGCGCTAATGTGATCAGAATTGCTGCTAATATCAGCATATTGACTGCAAGCTGCGCAAATCTGGCCTTCGCATGTAAAAAAATTACATGTTGAAGATGAGAAAATCTAATGACAATGGCTTCGGATTAGAAAAATCTCCTGTATACAAATTTGTGACGCAAGGTATAATTTCGCCGCATTTTAGACCCTAGTATCTACACCCTACACTAGGCAGAGACCTGAAAAAGGCCGCAAAAAGGGATAACAATGGCTAACAAAACTATTCTGTTTAACAAGCACTTAGAATCAAACGCTAAGATGGTCGACTTCCACGGTTGGGATATGCCCCTCAACTATGGTTCACAAATCGAAGAACACAACGCTGTGCGTCAAGACGCGGGTATGTTCGACGTATCCCACATGACTGTGGTTGATGTGATAGGTAGCGACGCTGGTGCATTTCTACGTAAGTTGCTGGCGAACGATGTGGCTAGACTTAAAGTGCCAGGTAAAGCCTTATACAGCGGCATGTTAGATGACAATGCTGGTATCATCGACGACCTCATCACTTACTACCTCACTGACACTAACTACCGCGTGGTAGTGAACTCAGCGACCCGCGAAAAAGATCTCGCTTGGATCGCCAAGCAATCCCAAGGTTTTGATGTCACTGTGACTGAGCGTCCTGAGCTGGCGATGATTGCCGTTCAAGGTCCTAATGCAAAAGCGAAAGCCGCTGCCGTGTTCAGTGCCGAGCAAAACGCCGCCATCGAAGGCATGAAACCTTTCTTCGGTAAGCAAGCTGGCTCACTGTTTATTGCGACTACGGGTTACACAGGCGAAGCGGGCTACGAAATTATCGTCCCAGAAGATGAAGCCCAAGCCTTGTGGCAAGCATTGTTAGATCAAGGGGTTAAACCTTGTGGTCTTGGTGCCCGTGACACGCTGCGTCTCGAAGCTGGTATGAATCTTTACGGCTTAGACATGGACGAAACCATCAACCCATTGGCCGCCAACATGGGCTGGACTATTGCATGGGAACCAAACGACCGTGACTTCATCGGCCGTAAAGCCCTCGAAACACTTCGCGATGCCGGAACCAGCAAACTTGTTGGTCTAGTGATGGAAGAAAAGGGCGTGTTACGCCATGATATGCCTGTATTTTTCACCGACTCAGCCGGTGTAGAGCAACAAGGCGTGATCACCAGCGGGACTTTCTCGCCAACATTGGGCTATTCTATTGCGATGGCACGTGTTCCTAGCTCGATTGGGGATACTGCGGAAGTCGAAATGCGTAAAAAACGTGTGGCTGTTAGAGTAGTGGCGCCAAACTTTGTGCGCAACGGTAAACAAGCATTTTAAAAAAACGGAACAAGGAACAAGAACAATGAGCAATATTCCGACAGAACTGAAATACGCCTCTTCACACGAATGGATCCGCAAGGAAGAAGACGGTAGCTACACAGTAGGTATCACTGAGCACGCCCAAGAGCTGTTAGGTGACATGGTTTTCGTTGAACTCCCAGAAGTTGGCGACACTGTGACTGCGGGTGAAGACTGTGCTGTAGCTGAATCAGTAAAAGCGGCGTCTGACATTTATGCCCCCATTTCTGGCGAAGTGATTGCCGTGAACGAAGCGCTGGAAGATTCGCCAGAACTCGTTAACAGCAGTGCTTACGGCGAAGGCTGGTTCTTCCGCGTAATGCCTTCTGACGAATCAGAAGTCGACGCTCTGCTGGATGCTGAAGGCTACCAAGCTGTCATCGACGAAGAATAATCGTCGACGCTAACGAAGCCCTAAGGGGCTTCGTTTGTTTTAGCGCAAGATTGACATAACAACAGTCCGTTAATCAGTACCCTACAGTTCTGAATTTCGGCAAATCTGGAACAAGGTTTATCATGACCAAGCAAACCCTCACTCAGTTAGAACAGCACGATTTATTCCTACGTCGTCATATCGGCCCAGATAGCAGCCAACAGCAAGCCATGCTGAACTATGTTGGTGCTGAGTCTCTGGACGATCTGACCGCGCAAATTGTGCCTGAGTCGATCCGTTTAAGCCAAGATCTGAGCATTGGTGATTCCTGCGGCGAAGCCGAAGGCATTGCTTACATTCGTGGTTTAGCGAAACAAAACCAAGTATTTAAGAGCTATATCGGTATGGGTTACTACGGCACTCAAGTGCCAAACGTGATCCTGCGTAACGTATTTGAAAACCCAGGTTGGTACACGGCTTATACGCCATATCAGCCAGAAATCGCCCAAGGCCGTTTAGAAGCCATTCTAAACTTCCAACAAGTGTCGATGGACTTAACGGGTTTAGATTTGGCTTCTGCTTCTTTGTTAGATGAAGCAACTGCTGCTGCCGAAGCGATGGCGCTGGCAAAGCGGGTTTCTAAAGCGAAAAAAGCCAATATCTTCTTCGTTGCCGATGATGTGTTCCCGCAAACCTTAGACGTAGTGAAAACCCGCGCTGAGTGTTTTGGTTTTGAAGTGGTGGTTGGCCCAGCATCTGAGGCCGTTAACCATGAGCTGTTTGGTGCTTTGTTCCAATATACTAACCGTTTTGGTCAAATCACTGACTTCAGCGAATTATTCGCAACTCTGCGTGCGAAGAATGTGGTTGTGACTGTCGCCGCCGACATTATGTCCTTGGTATTACTGAAATCACCGGGCGCTATGGGCGCCGATGTGGTATTCGGTAGTGCGCAGCGTTTTGGCGTGCCAATGGGCTTTGGTGGCCCACACGCGGCCTTCTTCGTTGCCCGTGACGAGCACAAACGTTCTATGCCTGGCCGTATCATTGGTGTGTCAAAAGACGCCCGTGGTAACCGCGCACTGCGTATGGCAATGCAAACTCGTGAGCAACATATCCGCCGCGAAAAAGCCAACTCAAACATTTGTACTGCACAAATTCTGTTAGCGAATATGGCGTCTTTCTACGCCGTATTCCACGGCCCAGATGGCCTGAAAACTATCGCATCACGCATTCACCGTTTCGCCGATATTTTAGCGGCAGGCTTAAAAGCGAAGGGCGTGAACTTAGTCAACAGCACTTGGTTTGATACTGTTAGCATCAAAGGCTTAGATGTTGCTGCCGTCAATGCACGCGCACTGGCTGCTGAAATGAATCTACGTTTCGATGCCGATGGTATTGTGGGCGTGAGCTTAGACGAAACCACGTTGCGCACAGATATCGAAGCCTTGTTCGATGTGATCTTAGGTGCTGGCCATGGTTTAGATGTTGCCGCGTTAGACGCGCAAATAGTTAGCCAAGGTAGCCAATCGATTCCGGCGGCACTCGTGCGCCAAGATGCGATTTTAAGCCACCCAACCTTCAATCGCTACCAAAGCGAAACCGAGATGATGCGTTATATCAAACGTCTCGAAAGCAAAGACTTAGCTCTTAACTACTCAATGATTTCACTGGGCTCTTGCACCATGAAGTTAAACGCAGCGGTTGAAATGCTACCCGTAAGCTGGCCAGAATTTGCCAACATGCACCCATTCAGCCCACTGGATCAAGCTAAAGGCTTTACTCAGTTGATTGAAGAGTTGTCGACTTGGTTAGTGAACATCACAGGCTACGACGCTGTGTGCATCCAGCCAAACTCAGGCGCTCAAGGTGAATACGCTGGCTTGTTAGCCATCAAGAAATACCATGAGTCACGTGGCGATGCGCACAGAAACATCTGTTTGATCCCGCAATCTGCCCACGGTACTAACCCTGCATCGGCGCAATTAGCCGGTATGCAAGTGGTGGTGACGGCCTGTGACAAGCAAGGTAACGTCGATTTAGAAGATCTGAAGACGAAAGCCGCCGAAGTGGCTGAAAACCTATCTTGCATCATGATCACTTACCCATCGACCCACGGTGTGTATGAAGAATCTATCCGCGAAATCTGCAACATAGTGCATCAGCACGGCGGTCAAGTGTATTTAGATGGCGCCAACATGAACGCTCAGGTCGGCTTAACGTCTCCTGGCTTTATCGGTGCCGACGTATCACACCTAAACCTGCACAAAACTTTCGCGATTCCACACGGCGGTGGTGGTCCAGGTATGGGCCCAATCGGCGTGAAATCACACTTAGCCCCATTTGTTGCGGGTCACGTTGTGGTTAAACCGGGCCGCGTTAGCGACAACAACGGCGCCGTATCAGCCGCACCTTACGGTAGCGCGGGCATTCTGCCGATCAGCTGGATGTACATTAAGCTGCTTGGTTCAAAGGGCCTGAAAAAGTCGACCCAAACTGCGCTGTTAAACGCTAACTACGTGATGAAGAAGCTGTCTGAACACTACCCAGTATTGTTCCGTGGCCGTAACGATCGCGTCGCGCACGAATGCATTATCGACCTACGTCCACTGAAAGAAGCGTCAGGCGTGACTGAGATGGATATCGCTAAGCGTTTGAATGACTACGGTTTCCACGCACCAACCATGAGCTTCCCTGTTGCGGGAACTCTGATGATTGAGCCTACGGAATCTGAGTCTAAGGTGGAACTCGATCGTTTCATCGACGCTATGGTGTCAATCCGTGCCGAAATCGCCAAAGTGGAATCGGGCGAATGGCCAGCGGACAACAACCCGCTGCACAACGCACCGCACACTATGGCCGATATCATGGACCCAGAGTTTGATACGCGTCCATACAGCCGCGAAGTGGCCGTGTTCCCAAGTGCAGCAGTACGCACTAACAAGTTCTGGCCAACCGTGAATCGTATCGATGATGTTTACGGCGACCGTAACCTAATGTGTTCGTGTGCACCATTATCAGACTACGAATAATTAATAATGGCTACTTGGCCTAGATAATTCGGCGTCAGCCAACACTTTTCGCTACTCATTGACACCAGTCAACTCCGTGGCGAAAAGCATCGGCTTCCTTGCCTTATCGTCGGCAGTAACGCCATTATCATTCTTCGGCTTCAGCGAATTTGAAGCATAAAAAAGCGACCGAAAGGTCGCTTTTTTTGTTGCCTGCCGCAGGATTCTGCATGCTCTTGACGCTCTTGTATGAGCTACACCTGTGACTCGCCGTGCTTATGCTTAAATAAAATAGCCCCTGTAGGCTCTACTAAAACATCATATTTTAGAAGGTCACTGGTGCAACAATGCCTGTTCTGGTGTAACGGTTTAGTACAGAGTTATGCTTGTTCTGATATATCCCAAATACGAGACGCTGGCTGATAAAATAGAGGTGTTACAGGCTTGCCAATAAGCGATTAACAAGCTCGAAACCATACACCTCCATTGAGGTATAGTTATTATACTCAGAGACAGGGATTCGTTTAATTTCTTCCTCTCCCTTATATAGCCCTCCTGCGTAATTAAAGATCCTTAACTCGTCTTTATCTTCGGTCAGGTCTGCATGTCCAATTATCTCCCAAGAACCATTTTTTACATTTTGATTCCCAGTAAATATAACTTTCATCTCTTTCCCCATATCCATGATAGGAAGAGGGCGAAGTACGTCATCACTTTTAAAAACTTTATTATCCTGTAGAAATAGGACGCAGAAACCTATGACTTGCTTAAACTTCCCTTTTGGGGCAAAACAATTTGGCAGATGGCAAATTTACCCTCTGTAGGAATAATAAAAATATCACCTTCTTGATATCTCATTTTCACAATCTTTTACCTCTTAGAATAGAAAGAGCATGACTCAGTATCTTATCACCTCAATCACAACTTTCTATTTTAGTTAAATTGTGTCACGGATCTTAAATCGTTAACGAGTAAATCGTGCCACCCACTTTAAATCGTCACATCCTTTTTAAGTATTTATGTATTGAAAATATGTTTCCTTGCCCATTCATTTTTTATTAAAATTACTATAATTGTTAACGGAATAAAGACTGAAATAAATATTTCGACATCAAATATTTTCATGAATAAATGGCTTGTAGCTATCACTGCTAAGATTGCAGGTAACCAGCTTATAATTCTGAAAAACCATAATGTAATACTTAGCTTTTTTTGATTATTTTCTAAGTTACGTGATGCAGATGAAACTAATTTTTTTAAAAAATCAGGATAGTTACTGTTTGTTGAATCTTCCGGAGGGAACATAATATTTTTTGCATGTACAACACGTTCTAGTTGGTTTTGCTGATTGAATATAACTTGTGATGAGATTATAGAGGAAATTAATAACCCAAGGCTAATTAGCAAAACTTCAACAGTAGATGTAGTGTTTAACATGGGGATAATAGCAACCATTGAGATAGGGACTCCTAGAGCCTTTCCTCCTATTTCTCCCATTATTTTAGATAATTCATTAGCAATAGATAATTCTGCATCTGCAACTTCCTTTCTTACCTTATGAAATGCAAAGCCACTAATATAAGTATCAAAATTCCTCCTAAATAGTGTTAGAAAATCATTCCAACCATGAATTAAAAAATTGAATTCGCCACCAGAATAACTAGGCTTGCTTTTTAAATATTCAATCAAAGTTGCTCTAAAAACTGATTTTTCTCTACCAATATTAGGATTGTTTTTTTCTGAGTTTGATGAGGATAACGCTTCAAATATTGATACATCTATTGGTGTAGAAAGCAACATACTTTCAGAAATCGACGTTTCAATTACAAGGGGAGATCCGTTAGAGATATCACTTTCGTTTACAAATACATAATTTGGATTATCAGTGCCAACTTTATTGTCGTGATAGTGTGCTAAATCTGCTAAGCCCCTTATAAGTGTGCAGATTGAATTAATCTTATTTTTTAGTATTTTACCATTTCCGGTAGTCGAGTCTTCGCCTGTTGCCCAAAAATAAAAATCTTCAATACAACTTCCACTACTTAGAGACAGTCGTCGGTTTAATAGTGATTTTTGGTCTTTGAATATAAGTGAACTATCTGATTCTAGTATCTTTAATGATATTAATATTTTTGAATTACAAGGTGTCAATTCTTCCAGAGAGACGTCTTTCCCATTAATATATGTTTCATCAACTCTAGAGTGTTGTGAATTATTGCAATCTTTTAATAGTTTTATGTTTTCTTCGGTGCAATCAATCTCACCTTCAAGTGAACTATTTAGAAGTAGCTGATATGGTCCAATCTGATGATGGAGTAATTTGAAACTTTTTAAACTCACTTGCTTTGGCCTTCATCGGACTCTTTGAGTTCTGCTTCTACTAGCTCAATTAATTCAAATGGAATGTTTCTAAATAACAATGTTCTCTTAGCTTTATCGTACTGAACTGTAGCATTTTTCGTCGTGCCTAAAATTCCTTTATCTAGTAATATTTGATAATTAGCCCCTGTAAACTGTAGGTGAGTATGTTTCTTAAGGGTTGATTTATTAACGGGGAATTCCACAGGAACTTGATTTGTATCATTATTTAGAATTTCGAATAAATCATCAGAAAGTTTGTCAGCCTCTTGTTCATCATTGGCTGGGAAATACTTCCTTGCTATCTTATCAACTTCACTTAATGTTGCTGATTTACCTTTGTTTTCACATATAGTTAGATACCTAACTAGGTCATCTTTGTATTCTTTTTGGTGTAGTTTTAGTTCTGGTTTATCTTTAAAAAACTGATTAGAAATTATTACTAGGGTATTTGTTGCTTTTGCTGATGCTGTTCCTTTTGCGCAACCAAGTGCTGTAACAAAATAGCCTGCAGCAGAGTTTGTTGTACGTGGACTAACAAAGCTAAGATATGATAAATCTTGCCGCTCTTCATCAGTAGATTCTTTATACAGCTTGTATCGTGTCAAATTAATTCTGGCAGCTTGGTGTAGGCTATTTAAATCAATTTCTTCAAGGGCTGTAGGTACTAAATCATCTGATAGCGTTATGCCTGCTTTTTTCTTGAGCATTGCTGCTAAGAAGAAAGTTCCTTGTTCATTTTCATAATTTGCAAATAGCATATAGCCACCTGAGCTTGGCTTATTTATTCCACCATAGTGCTTTAGTCGAGACATTGCTTCCTTTGTTAGAGTCAGAAATGAATCATCTGTACTTGGTGAAATCGATTGAAATGTCTCAAAATGTGCTGGAAAATACTTAGATTCTTCAGATGCATTAAAAATACCATAATGTGCACTATTATTTTTCTTACCATACAGCCCTGCTACGCCAGCAACTAGTTTAAGTACTATTTCATTATCACTTGGTAGAAGGTTCTCTTTTATTATCGACTTTTGAATATCTTTGTGTTGTTTTTTTACTAGTTCATGTATAACAGCTTGATTTAACTTCATTATGGTTTCCTGTTTATAAAAATAGTGTGTTTGATAAAAATTTCAAACACACTATTTATTGACTTCATCCTTGGATAATAATAGTTATTTATGCTTTACCATTTTCGGGCGAATCTTGTTTTTACTGTAGTTGATATATAGGAATTTAAGCCACGGCCTTGTTGAGCAAGTTCTTTCATCCTTTCTACTACTTGAGCGCCTGGGTTTGCATAATCATACAAGTAGAACTGAAACCTTCCAGAAGCAAACTGTACTGTAATAGATTGCTCAGTTATTTGATAAGCGATAACATTTGAATCACCACCTAGATTTCTATAATTTATCATTTTAACTCCTTGTAATAAAATACCTTGTTGTATTTTTTGAAATGATAGGGATGATTAAATTTGCATATTTTCATCATTTCCCCGCTTCACTTTTACTTAAGCATCTTTGGGCAACTTGATAGACTATGGTGTCTACTTGTTGCTGGCTGAGTGCTTGGGTTTTGAGTGTTGGGATAGTGCCGACTAATTGTTTGTGGTTGAGGATCGGAAACGGTGGTTTCGATTGGCTTGTGACATACCAGCCGGGGAATACTAGGACTGGGGTTGATGATACTGGTGTCCCTGTAGCCTTGGTTAACCATTGGCTGACCCACTTGGCTTGGCGTTCTGCTTGTTCGATTGGCTTGGTTTCTGTCCACGAGGGGAAGTTTAATCGTCCGTCTTTGTAAAATACTTGATAGCCTTTTTTACCAGAGCTTGGGCCATTTCCATTGGTTTGAAGTAGGTCTTTGTTCCGTTTATGGCGGCCTTTGGTTTCAATGGCGAATACGCCATTTTTGCCTACGACAAGATGGTCGATGTTAAAGCCGTCGGCTTGGACATCGTGAAACACTTGATAACCCAAGGCTTGTAAGCCTATGAGTTCATTGGCTGTGGCGATTTCTGCTGTATGACCGAGGCGTAATTTGATGAGCTTGGAAAAGAGTTTCCAAGTTTTAATGCCGAAGTAAATTACTCCTATTAAACCTGTTAAGGCGAACAACCAAGGGAATTTTCCGGCTGTGATATGCGCTTGGATGCTGCTGGCAGCAAATGGAAGGCAAACAATCAATAGTCCCATCATCATGCAGCCGATTAAATCTAATTGCAGATCATGGATTTGCTGTTGTAATCCATAGGCGGGGATACGGGCCAGTTGCTCACGATCAACGGGCAGCTTGACGGTTGCATCGCGATGTTTGAGCAACACATACATCACACCCACTGTGACAAGTAGGGCAGATAGAAGTATCCCGTAGGATAAAAGAATGCTGCTGAAATCGGTCATTTACGTCCCTGAAGTAATGCGAGTCAATAGTTAACCCGATGACATAACCCGCTAATCAAATGTACTTATTATTTTGGAAAGTGGTGGCAGACTTGTCTGCTTAGAGTTTGGGCGCACATTGCTGATTTGCTTCTTCTTCCCTAAATGGCGTGCTCGATGATTGAGTTCGAGTTTGCCCTGCATTTTCCTGAGTGGTCACACTTTAACCCGCTCTATACGGTTTAATCAATGCGCTTTATCACAAAAACGTATTTTAAATAACAACTTGTATACAAGTTACTCTGGGGAAAAGATCTGATAGGTATCATTTGTCGCGTCGCGTTTTTAGATTCTGATATTTTTCCTTACTAAACTTGCCGATCTACACAAGTGTTAAACAAGATTAAGCACTTCATGTAAATAACTGCCCGTAGTAAGGATATTTTATATTGCCTCATCGGACCAGTTTTAAGTGTCAACATACTAATTATAATATTTTTTTGAGTTTTTTATCATTATTCTCCCATACTTAATATTTATCTGATATTGGCTGTGAAAAAACTTATTAGTCTATTGAATTACTAGGTTTCTCAATTTTAATTTTATGGCCAATTTATATGTGTTGATTTTATTTTTGTTAAGGAAATGTATGAATAAGGCTTTATTATTTGTTTCATTAACCCTACCTTTTTCAGCTGCTTGGGCTGCTAATGAAACGTTTAGGGATGATATGGAGAGCCAAACTAGCATATTGGAAACGCTTAGATCTGCGGATATCGATGAGATAGATGATATAGATGAGACTGATGGTCCAGATAATCATTTAGAAGCTGGTCACAGTCATACTTATATTCGTTGTTGGTATAGATTAGATCAAACGCATAATAATCCTGCAACTGAACATAGATGGGCAAAGCAAAAGGACAGTGATGAATATTATTCTATTCAAGGCGCTTGGAGACATAAGCTTTCGGGTAAAAATATGTTTTATACAGAGACGTCACAAGATGAAATCATGCAACGGTGTGTCGATACATTAGGCGTTTCAAGCAACGAAGTCGCAGACATTACCTTCTTTGCTGCTAATGAAAAATTGTCATTTAATCAGACTATCTGGACGCAAGATAAGGCTGAACAAGGGAATAAAATTAACAAAATTATCGCATTTGGTGATAGTTTGTCTGATACGGGAAATCTATTTAATGGTTCTGAGTGGCGATTTCCAAATCCTAACTCTTGGTTTTTAGGTCATTTTTCTAATGGATTTGTATGGCCGGAATATTTAGCTAAATCGCAGAATATTCCTCTGTATAATTGGTCTGTTGGCGGGGCCGCAGGTATTGATGAATATAAAATTATTCCCGGTTTAGGTCATCAAATACAATCCTATTTTCATTATTTAAAAAAGGCTGAAAATTACCAGCCTGCAAATACGTTATTTACACTTGAAATTGGCCTTAATGATTTTATGAATTATGATCGTGAGGTTAAAGATGTGAGTCAGAATTTAAGTGATGGGTTAAAACGTTTAGTTGATGAAGGCGGGGCTCAGCATATTATTTTATTCACGTTGCCTGATGCTACGCGTGCACCACAGTTCAAGTATTCTACTCAAGAGAATATTGTGAAAATAAAATCAAAAATTGAAGAGTTCAATGGCTTTATTAAACAGCAGGCTCTGTTGTATCAAGCAAAAGGTATAGATCTTGTGTTGTTTGATGCTCATTCTATCTTTGATGAAATTATTCAAAATCCTAAAGAGTATGGTTTTGTTAATGTCACAGATGCTTGCTTAGATATCAATAGAGATAGTAGTAAGGATTATTTGTTGTCACACAGCTTAACAAAAGATTGCGCCTACTATGGCTCTGATAAGTATCTGTTTTGGGGGATCACTCATCCAACGACTGCCGTGCATAAAGTTTTTGCGGATAAGATTATTGAAACAGGTTTTTTTAATCGTCATTAACAGAAGAATAGTCGGCGAGTAAGATATTTTGGTTAAATATATCTCTAAATAATCAATAATATGGAGGTAAGCCAGTCAAAGCTGCTTTACCTCCATGAGTCAATTGAGTCAGTTATAATTTAAGCCAGTAAAGCCACATCTTTTGCATTTTTTAGCACCGCTGTTAAATTGCCCGAATAATGTTGATACTTTGAACAGTGGTGAAATCATGTTACTTGACGTGTTGCTCGCCGAGTAGAATGAGCTGCTAAGTAGTATTAGCTAGCTTATGCTTTGTTTTATTGAAGAAATTGCTCGCAAGGCCAATCGTGAAGACAAGTATTAAAGGTGCGTTTGGGGAAGGCCGCTTTAAATCTCAAGCGCTGTTAGACGAGTAAGCGCTGCCCGCTTACATGATGTACATGAATTCAAAAAGCAGCATAAGGGTAAAAAATCGAGTCAAGCTTAACATCCTTAAACTCAGGATGTGTAGTGTTCATGGATTTAGTTTATGTTTAGTCCGCGGTCAGTATGAGTGGCGACTCTTCAGCTGCGTGAGTTTTTGCTGGTAAGGCTGCATGTATAGTGCTGCGAATAAGCTCTAGCTGATAGCTGCGTTTGGCATCGAAGCGGATTAATGGCAGTTTGGCGCTTTCGCAGGCTTGCTCGATGAGGAGGTCGCGTTGCTGAGTACGTGTTTGCTTATGGCTTTTATCGTCGAGTTCGATGGCGGCGATAACTTCAAGTGTATTTTTGTCGCAGAGTAAGTAATCGAAGTGCTTGGCTGAAATTCTATTAAAGGCAATTTGCCAGTGTTTGCGGTTCATGCCTTTTTCTGGGGTGATAACGTCGGCGATACGCACTTTGCCCAGAACTCGGAATTGTTCGCCTACAGCTTGATCTAATATCCCGAGAAAGGATCGTTCAGCACTGGAAAATAGGGCGTCTTGTTTACGGTAGCGATAGTTATTATCTGATGATGGGATAAGCAGATTAGTGAAAATGCGTAAGAGTAGCGGCACGAAAATGATAATCGCCAAACCCAGCCCGATAAGTATTAATTGATTCGAATTCATCATTACATCCTTGTTTAGTATTGTCATTGTAACTTGCTAAGTACATATCTGTTAGCTGCTAGTACTTTTATGCCAAAAATAATGAGTCTTTGAGTGTAGTGGTCACATCTTGTTAGCCACTACATCAACAGTCGTACCGATATTATCAGTACGCATACATCTTAACGATAAAACGCTTCAACTGTGCCTTTACTGTGAGTAAAAGAGGTTGGCCGCGACGGTATAAGATTCATTATTGATGGCCATTTATTTTAATGTTTTATGCACTTTAGTTTTCGATTTTTTGAGTTATGCTAAATGCAACATATAAATTTGCGGGTATCTCTATGTATTTTAAAAGTATCCTTGTTTCATTGCCTTCTGTTTACGCAATTTTGTGTGTGCTTGGTTGTGGTTTTTTCGCGGGCATCATTGTCGCCGCTGAGGTGCAATCGGCTACTTTTTCTAACGTGTTGCGTGCCGATTTTCGGCATCGTCCTCCTGAGATGGTGCTTGATGAGCGAACTAATACTATGACGAGTCCGTTAAAGGATATTCTTGAGGAAGCGGCGGCTAAGGTCGGTTATCGCGTCGAATGGAGCGCGCGTCCTTTTGCTCGCAGCATTCATGAGTTGCGGGTAGGCACGGTCGATATTGTGCCGCGCACGATACGATACGAGACGAAGAGCGAGAGGCATTTGTACGGTTTCTTGGTCCTATCGGCACTCAGACTCGCGATATTTTGTTTCTCGTAAAAGCCGGCGAGGAAGGACGGATTAAGTCCTATGAGGATTTGTATCAGCTTACTGTAGGGGTTAAACGGGGCACAGTTTATTTTGAGCGTTTTAATACGGATCCCGCGCTACGTAAAATTGAGTCTACCGATGATGAAAACATGGCTCGCATGTTTATCATGGGGCGTTTCGACACTATGGTGGTGCTCGATCGTGCCGCCATTGAGAATGCCTTCAAGCATCTCGGTTACGATCGTTTTAGCTATGCCGATTACCGTCAGTCGAATCGGATCGAACATTATTTTGGTATGTCCCGTAACTCTACCCATGCTGCTATTTTCGATGAACTTAATCGGGCGCTGCTTGATATGGCTGCATCGGGCCGTGTAAAACAGATTTACCAGGCCTATGGTTTAGCCGCAGAAGTAGAATAGGCAAACAAAAACGGCCAATATTAATTGGCCGTTGTTATGATCCTGCTCTTTGCGCTAAAGCTTAACGATAAAAGGCTTCAACTGTGCCTTTTACTGTGAGCAAAAGAGGTTGGCCGCGACGGTCCAATAATTCATTATGGATGGCCATTTATTTTGTCTTTATTTTGTCTGCCATTTATTTTTTTTATAAACAAAATGCTTGCCGCAATATGGATGATTTGTTATTACTGACGCATGAACAAAATATACGTAAGCGCAATTAACACCACCACTACCACCACGAGAATTCTCGGGGGGTAGTTTTTTGCGTCTTTAAAAAAACCCTCTGAGCGAAATCGCCAGAGGGTTTTTTTATACCTTGGTTTTGTATTTCGCTCAGATTTCACTCAGGAGAGAATGATGAAAACACATCGCGAAATTGCAGAACAACTTGACCTATTTCACTCTGAACCACAGGCGCCGGGTATGATTTTTTGGCACCCGAATGGCTGGGCGTTATTCCGAGATATTCAAGAGCACATGAGGCGCGTGTATCGCCGAAATGGTTTTGAGGAAGTGAACACGCCTGTTTTTATGAAGAAGGATTTATGGCAAACGTCTGGGCATATGGACATGTTTGCAGAGAACATGTTTTTCGGTGGCGGAAAGGAAAACATGGATGAATATGTTTTAAAACCTATGTCTTGTCCTGCCCATATTTTGCTGTTTAAGCGCGGGGTACATAGCCATAGAGATTTGCCACTGCGACTATTTGAGTTTGGCTTGGTGCACCGTAATGAATCCTCAGGCTCGTTAAATGGTTGCCTGCGCGCACGCCAGTTCACTCAGGATGATGCCCATGTTTTTTGCTGTTGGTCTCAGGCAGAGGAGGAGATACGTGGTTTTCTTCAACGGGCAAAGCAGGTTTATGGTGATTACGGCTACCATAATTTAGACGTAAAAATATCGACTAAACCTGAGAAGGCATTAGGCTGCGATGAGCAATGGTGCCGAGCACAAAAGCTATTGGATTCAGCCTGCCAGATTGAGGGCTTTGATGCCGAGTATCAAGCTGGCGAAGGGGCTTTTTATGGTCCCAAAATTGAATTGTCACTGACAGATTCTATGGGAAGACGCTGGCAGTGTGGCACTATCCAGTTTGATTTCAATTTGCCTGAAAGATTCGATGTTCACTACACCAATGAGCAAGGTGAATTCGAACGGCCAGTGATTATGCACCAAGCTATGTATGGCTCTATCGAGCGTTGGTTGGGAATTCTCTTGGAAGTCTCACAGGGTAACCTGCCGGATTGGTTGCATCCCGTGCCTGTTGCTATCGCTTCAGTGAATGAGTCAAACAGCCAATTTGTCCGTCAGTTAGCTGCACTATGTTTAGCACGAGACATGCGAGTGTTGGTTGATATCAGTCAACACTCAGTTGCCCGCAAAATGAAACGCTTTCACAAGCAAAAAGTGCCTTATATCTTAACGGTTGGGGATAAAGAAGAGGCCGAGAAGTGTGTGTCAGTTAAGTGCCGCAAAGACGGTGTGATGACTCATATCCCTCTTGCTGAATTAGCTGACTATCTTGCGGATAAACTAGTGCGCAAACAATAACGTAAGGAAGACTGTGTTTGTTATCTAAGGCTAGCTAGGGTTCCCACGGCTAGCCTTTACTCATTTTATGATCCGGCTCTTTGCGCTAAAGCTTAACGATAAAAGGCTTCAACTGTGCCTTTTACTGTGAGTAAAAGAGGTTGGCCGCGGTGGTCCAATGATTTATTGCGGATGACCATTTATTTTTTGTTTAAATTTTTTCAAAGGTAACATTTTTAGGAGGGAAACTATTAGGTAATGATCCTGATCTTATTTTTCTTAACAATAAACCAGTCAATAGAGAGGTTATATTTTCATCAAAATATTCTACATCTGGCGATCTAGATGCGATTATTGCAGTGCCCCATGTCTCACTGTCTTTTAGATCGGAAACAACCCAAAATATGCAATCACCATTATCCGTTACGCCTATTGGTAAAAGGCCATTAATTTCTGGATAGAGGTTATATTTAAAATACTCTGGGTCTTCATTATTAAGGTAATTGAAATCCTCAATGATTGATTTCTTCTGCTCAAAAAAATCAAGGTCATAATTTGTAGTAAATGGATTGAATATCGCAATAAAATCGGCAATTCTTCCTGTGCCATAACGATTAATAAACGCAATGTAATCACTGGGAAAACTAAGACCTTCATCTATAGAAGGCCAAACGTTACCAATCCCAGATTCATTAGGGAAGTTAGGGGGAACTAAAATGCTATTTAATACAGATAGGGTCATGATCTACATTCCCGAGGATTAAGAAGAGTAATGTTTTCAAAGAAACCACCACTACCTTGAGCAGTAACTGTTATACCTGCCGGTATTCTGGAAGGACCTTTATATATTGGAGTTACCGAGACATCAACTATTTCTCCTCTCTCTAACGCTTTCTCTAGCGAATCCCCAAATAAACTTAATGATATTCAAATAAGTAGGCATGCATAATGCTATTTGATTTAATCCATTTCGCCAAAAACCGACTAGATAGCTGTTCCGAATAGTCGTTCACTGCACTGGTGCAGTTTCAGCAACTAGTATTGAATTAGTATCATTTGCTGGGCAAACAAAAACGGCCAATTAGATTGGCCGTTTTTATGATCCAGCTCTTTGCACTAAAGCTTAACGATAAAATGCTTCAACTGTGCCTTTTACTGTGAGCAAAAGAGGTTGGCCGCGACGGTCTAAGGATTTGCTTGGCACTTTTACCCAACCTTCACTGATGCAATATTCTTCGACATCAAAACGCTCTTTGCCGTTGAGCTTAATACCGATATCGTGCTCGAAAATTTCTGCCACATGGTGTGGGCTGCGTGGGTTAACGGAAAGGCGATCCGGTAAAGCAGGTAATGATGTTGTGTCGGTCATGGTCGTGATCTGTCGTTGTCTATAGTGAAAAAGCGTGCGCTATTGTAGGCAATCCCAGCGCAACGCTCAAGACTTTAACTGTGACTGATTACGCGCCTTGCGTTACAAGGTTAGGTTGTCCTGTTAGGACACCGCTGTTAGGACACTGCTGTTAAGACACTGCTGTTAGGGCACTGCTGTTAGGGCACAGCTGTTAGGACACTGTGCCGCAGCTGGAAAAGGCTTTCAGCACTCGGCCGTTTTCTCTGCCCATGACTGAGCGCAAATAAACCTTGGCTAATATGTCGGCATTGATTGCACTAAAACCGGGAAAATAGTCCTGATAGCTCGCTAATGACTCGCTTAATACCGTTGGGCTGACAATGTTTATCCGCTGCTGCGCAGGTAATTCACCCGCGACGGCGGTAACAAAATGCTCAAGTGCGCCATTGATTGTGGCGGCACTGATGCCATCTTTTACTGGGACATCGGCAATAATGCCACTGGTCAGTGTAAAACTGCCCCCAGCGTTGAGGTATTGGCTACCTATTTGCACTAACTGTATTTGCC
This sequence comes from Shewanella sp. M16, assembly GCF_018224605.1. NCBI lineage: Bacteria > Pseudomonadati > Pseudomonadota > Gammaproteobacteria > Alteromonadales > Shewanellaceae > Shewanella > Shewanella sp. M16. The sequence continues at coordinate 36,365 of NZ_JAGTUL010000004.1, forward strand.
CCAATAACTTACTTTGGAGCCCTGTATACCAGTCTGCTTGAGTCATAGCGTTAAAGGGTTTAAACACGACATCACCCATGGCCGAAATCATTGCATCGACTTTACCGATTTTTTCTAGCCCTTGATGAAGTGAATGTTCATCCCGAATGTCTATCAGGACATCCCCCGTTGTTCGCCCTACCTGAATAACTTCATGCTGAGTTGAATGAAATAAGCGGACTATGGCTTGTCCGATTGTGCCTGATGCACCCACTACGACTATTTTCATGACATGCTCCTAAATTGAATACGAATTGAGGATAATCTGGTTAATTAAATAGAAAAAGCGCATATAATCACCACATTGTTTCGTTAATAGGCTTAATTGATGAATCTCACTCATCTGCAGTCATTTATGCTGGTTGCCAAAATGCACAGTTTTAGCGCTGCGTCTGAACAACTCGGCGCATCTAAAGGCTTAGTGTCGCGCCATGTTAAATCCCTTGAAGATGAAATGGGTTGTCAATTACTCCACCGAACCACGCGGCGAGTATCAATGACCGAAGCAGGGCAAGCATTATATGGTAAAGCCTGCGAAATCGAGAGGCTGGCCAATGAAGCTGGACGTTTAGTGCAGGATTTAACGCAGGACTCCTGTGGGACTTTAAAATTCACCGCTCCAACGGAACTGGGCAAAAAATTGCTGAGTCCTATGCTGCTTCAGTTTATTGCTTCGTATCCTCAAGTGAAACTCGAACTGTGTTTTGAGCAGAGTATTCAAGATGTTGAGTTCGGTAATTTTGATCTCGCCTTAAGAACAAGCATTGCGCACAGCGATAATCTGATCGCCAGATATCTTGGCAGAATTCGCCATGTCTTAGTGGTTTCGCCCGCGCATCCCGCAGCCGCAGAAGTTCGTCACCCTGATGATTTACGCCATTATCGTCTATTGTCTTCGGGCGAAACTCAGTGGGTGTTTGAACCGCTCACAGGGGACAGTCTCACGCTCACTTTTGAGCCTGCACTGTGCAGTTCAAACTATGCCACTACACATCTTCTTACTTTGAGTGGTACAGGTATCGCTAGCCTGCCTTATTATTTGGTAGAGGAGGATATCGTTCAGCACAAACTCACTTTGCTCGTTCCCCAATGGCAATGCTATCCACATGAGTTGTATATGGTTTATGCCAAGCAGAGCCATTACCCAAAGAAGCTGCGCGATTTACAACATAAGCTACAAACTTGGTGCGAAACTCACTCAAAATATGTGGGTTAATGAGTAAAAGCATAATCGCATCAAATCTTATCCGGCAGAGGGTGGAGCTTTTAGAATAAAGTGAGGCAGAGTACACTGCCGCGCATTGAATTTTTGTATTTGAATGTAAAGTCGAGCAGGCTTTTACCCATGCAGGCATAAAAAGAGCGGCGATTAACCAAGCGTTATGAACGACGACATTAGTATCTCGCTGCCCTCGCTGATTCATCGAATTGGACGGGAGGCGGTTAAACAAGCTCAAGTGATTGCAACCCAATATGATTGCGAGCTTAAGCGTGTGCGGCGTTCAAGGAATTGGTGCATTGTTGGCGCGGCGATTAAGATCCAATCCTGCTGTGCGCATTTACAAAGTGAGCCATTGCTGGCGCAGCAGTTAACAGCTAAAGATGGCCAGTTTGGTTATCTTATCAAAAAGTTGGAGTCAGCCTTGCTGCAACATGCGGACAAACTTGAACCATTAGACGCTAAGCTGATTCGGCTTATCACAGATAACCCTGCGATTACCTTAGGTGAGTTGATGCAATTGACCCAATGCACAGTCACAGAGGCCAGATTGGCACGTTTTCAAGCCGACTCTTGGTAGTTTGTCTGCTGAGTGTTTTTGCTTTGAAGGTTTATTTATGGCTTGTTGTTTCTAACACTTTTATTTGATTTTCGATTTGCTCGGCTTCAGCGGTCAGCATTGAGTAGGATCTAATATCGCCTTTTCTCTGGGCATGCATAGCTTGTTCAAGCTTGGCGTTATATTGCTGAGTTAATTTTTTTAAGGGATTTTTCTTAAATATTGAGAACATGGCCATTTCTATTGGATTGGGTATTTGGGCTTATATACGTAGGCAATGGGATTTAGGTTTTACTTTTTGAAATTAAAAGCTGTGCCTTCAACTTCCAATCCACAATCCTTCAATTCCACTGCCATCCGGCCTCAGCAAGGCTGAGACCTTATCTTACATTTTCAGCAAACCAATGGGTTGCGATGTCTTATTTAGCTTGCAACCCATTGAAAATATTTTTAAATCTTAAACTGACCGACGAGCTTACCTAAGTTAATTCCTTCCTGCGACACGGTCTGGCTGACTCTGGCAGCATCTTCGCTGGAATGGAGTAACTCATTCACAATCTCTTGGATGGCGAACACATTACGGTTGATTTCTTCGGTTACAGAGCTTTGTTCCGTGGCAGCAGTCGCAATTTGGGTGCTCATGTCGTTAATTGCCGTGACCGCCGATGTCACTGAGCCTAGGCTTTCAGAAATTGCACGGGAAGAGTCTACCGAGCGTACGCAGCTTTGCTGACTTTCTTCCATCGTTTTCACCGCTAGCGCCACAAGCTTGTGCAGTTCAGTTAGCATCTCGTTGATTTCTAAAGTGCTTGATTGCGTTCGGCTCGCTAAGTTACGCACTTCATCGGCCACCACGGCAAAGCCTCGGCCCTGTTCTCCGGCGCGGGCAGCTTCGATGGCGGCATTTAATGCCAATAGGTTAGTTTGCTCAGCAATACCGCCAATCACTGACAGCACGTTGTTGATTTTTTTAGACTGTTCGCTCAAGGATTGAATACTGCCCGCCGCATTGTTGATTTGCGCCATGAGTGCCGAAATTTCTTCTAAAGAAGCATCGACGCAGCGCTGAGCATTGGCTACATCGCCAGTGGCAGCGTGAGTCGCTTCAGCCACTTGCGTGGTATTTTGCGCTACTTCGCTGGCGGTGGCTGACATTTCAGTAATAGCGGTAACCACTTGATCAGTTTCATTGTTATGGCTGATGAGTTGGCTCGACATGACTTTGGTTTGATCGTGAATCGCGTTGGCGGCGGTTTTAACTTTAGCCGTCGCGTTTGCCACATCGCCTATGATGGTTTGGAGTTTATCGACAAACAGGTTAAAGGATTGACCTAATTGTGCAATTTCATCTTCACCTTTCACAATAAGACGTTTGGTTAAATCGCCTTCGCCTTTAGCGATATCGTTTAAGTTATTCGCCATATTTTTAATGGGCGCGACCATACGTTGGGCAGTGATCAGAATAACAGCGACAGTAATCGCGGCGAGTAACAGCGCAATTAACAGAATGGCATAGGATTTTTCGATCATCTGCTCAGTGACCGTCGCACGATAATCCTCAACGACAGTGTCGATATCATCGATATAGACTCCCGTGCCTAGCATCCAGTCAGTGCCAGGGATCATCATGGAGTAACCGATTTTTTCAATTTGCTCATTGGTATTGGGTTTTTGAAAGTAGAACGAGAAGTTACCGTCCCCTTTTTTAGCGGCATCGAGTAAACCGACAATGATTTTAGTGCCGCGGGGATCTGTCATATCAATTTTATTTTGCCCTTCGAGGTTGGGCATGACGGCATGGAACAGGTTTTTACCTTGGGAGTCGTAAATAAAGAAGTAACCAGAACTGCCAAAACGGATATCACGTAGCGCTTGGTTTACATTGCCATTTTCTTTTAAAGACAACTGATACTGCACTATTCCTGCGGCAATTTCGGTGGCTTCTTTTATTTGTGTTTTACGTTCACCGATGAGCTTAGTTCTAAAGGTCGTCACTTCATCTGCAAGGGCGTCTTTTTCGACATAGTAAGAAACTGTCATGAGTACGAACAAAGTAAAAATTAAAGGGAATAACGACAACAGCAGTAATTTATTACGTAGGCTGAAATTAGACATGCTTGACGACTCCATGATGAACATCTCTTTTATTGCAGGGCAGTATAGCTAATTTCCCGCATTCTTAAGTGTTTAAGTTAACAAAAATGTAATGGAAATCGATAAAATGCGCGCTGTTGATTTATTCCAAAATTGTTAACTATGCTGTGAATCTAGGCCTTTCTTTTGATCTTTATCAACACTATATGGGCCCAATGAGTTCACTATATTAGCTAAAATTGATGCAAAATTAGCTAGAGCTGGTGCAGCCTGGTGTAGATAGTGGCGAACAGTAAGGGCAGGGTTGTGACGAATGAAAAGTTGATCCTAACGCTGAAAATCTGCATTACTGTAGGCATTTGTCTTATTGCGTTGGGCATCTACTTACATAACTTTAATGAAACTGTTGAGGCGATGGGCGTGCAAGGGATTATTATCAGCGCTATGTGTGTCGCCTTTGGCATGGCCTTGTCATTACCGACTAAGATGTATTTAACCTTTCTGTTGGTTAAGCGAGAAACTGAAAAACATCCATAATGTGTTTTTGCACAGAGTGTTACTCTGCGACTCATTGGTTTCCTCGCCTTCTTGAGACTCAATCTAAGTACTCGCTTAACCCTGCTATTCAAACCGTCAAGCTCAGCCGTAAATGCCCTGATTATGGTTTTTAACATAATTAACCCAAGACTAATGGGCCAAAAACACCGATAATTCACCCTTAATGACTCATTACCAATGACGCGACTTGGTCGATGGGCTGCTACAGACTCGCATATTTAGTGGAAATCATATTCAATGGAAATCAAAGTTAATTTTCTCGACAATCTTAGACTTGAAGCCAAGTTTGATGATTTTACCGTGACCGCCGATCAGCCAATCCGCTACAAAGGGGATGGTTCTGCCCCTAGTCCGTTTGACTATTTCTTAGCATCGTCAGCCCTGTGTGCGGCCTATTTCGTGAAGGTATATTGCAAAGCCCGTGATATTCCAACGGATAACATTAGACTGTCGCAGAACAATATTGTCGATCCAGAAGATCGCTACAACCAGATTTTCCAAATTCAAGTTGAGTTACCCGAAGATATTTCGGAGAAAGATCGCGAAGGTATTTTGCGCTCGATTGACCGTTGTACGGTTAAAAAAGTGGTGCAAACGGGTCCAGAATTTAAAATTGAAACCGTCGAGAACCTAGATTCAGACGCCAATGCCATGTTAATGGGCCAGCCTAATGGCGCATCGAGCACCTTTATTCTGGGTAAAGATCTGCCGCTGGAGCAAACCATTGCCAATATGACGGGCATGCTCGCCGATCTTGGAATGAAGATAGAGATCTCTTCATGGCGTAACATAGTGCCGAACGTGTGGTCACTGCACATTCGTGATGCCGCTTCGCCAATGTGTTTCACCAATGGTAAAGGCGCGACCAAAGAAAGCGCGCTGTGCTCGGCACTCGGCGAGTTTATTGAGCGTCTGAATAACAACTTTTTCTATAATGATCAATTCTTTGGGACTGAAATCGCCAATAGCGAATTTGTGCATTATCCCAATGAAAAGTGGTTTGCGTTAGAGGAAGACGATGCGCTGCCAGCGGGTATTCTCGATGACTATTGCTTAGAGATTTATAACCCAGACGACGAGCTGTGCGGCTCGCACTTGATTGATACTAACTCGGGTAATGTTAAGCGCGGCATTTGTGCGATTCCTTACACCCGTAAATCTGACGGTGAAACGGTTTACTTCCCGTCGAACCTGATTGAAAACTTATTCTTAAGCAATGGCATGAGTGCGGGTAATAACCTGCAAGAAGCCCATGTGCAGTGCTTGTCAGAGATTTTTGAGCGCGCTGTAAAACGCCAAATTATTGAGCAAGAAATTGTCCTGCCCGATGTGCCTATGTCTGTACTAGAAAAGTACCCAAGCATCCTCGCGGGCATTAACGGTTTAGAAGAGCAAGGTTTCCCAGTTGTGGTTAAAGATGCCTCACTCGGCGGCCAGTTCCCAGTGATGTGCGTCACCCTGATGAACCCGAAAACTGGCGGTGTATTCGCCTCCTTTGGCGCGCACCCAAGCTTTGAAGTGGCGTTAGAGCGCAGCCTAACTGAATTGCTGCAAGGCCGTAGTTTCGAAGGTTTAAACGATGTGCCAAAACCGACCTTTAACAGCATGGCGGTCAGCGAGCCAGAAAACTTTGTTGAGCACTTTATTGATTCAACAGGAGTGATTTCATGGCGCTTCTTTAGCAGTAAATTTGATTATGAATTTTGCGAATGGGATTTTTCTGGCACCAGCGAAGAAGAAGCCAGCGGCCTGTTTGGGATCTTAGAAGCGTTAGGTAAAGAGGTGTATATCGCCGAGTTTACCGATTTAGGCGCATCGGCGTGCCGTATTTTAGTTCCTGATTATTCGGAGATTTATCCAGTTGATGACTTGATTTGGGATAACACCAACAAGGCACTGGCGTACCGTGAAGATATCTTAAATCTGCATTCGTTAAGCACTAAGCAATTGGCTAATTTGGTCAACCGTTTAGAAGAAAGCCAACTCGATAACTACACGGATATTCGCACCTTAATCGGCATTGTATTCGATGAAAATACTGTGTGGGGAAAACTGACGATTATTGAGCTTAAGATCCTGATTTATTTGGCACTCGGTGCACACGAAGACGCGATTGAGCTGGTCGGTGAGTTCCTACAGTTTAACGACAATACCGTTAAACGTGGCCTGTTCTACCAAGCCATGAATGCTGTGCTGGAAGTGACCTTAGATGAAGAGTTAGAACTTGATGATTTTATCCATAACTTCAACCGTATGTTCGGTAAAGAAGTGATGGACAACGTCGTTGGCTCAGTCACAGGAAAAGTGCGTTTTTATGGCTTAACTAAGACCAGCATGCAGCTCGAAGGCATTGAGCCGCATTTAAGATTGATTGAAAGCTATAAGAAGTTGCATCAAGCCCGTAAAGCTGCGAAAGACCTGAATTAATTCTGTTATTTGGCATTAGCTTAATGTGTTTAAAAGCGAACCTTTTGGTTCGCTTTTTTGTTTGTTGCTCTTTTGATTCGCGCTTCTTATGAGCACTTGTGGCTATCACTTATTAAGGACGCTTGTTATTGCTATGTGTGGTTTGAAATGTTCAGTCCACTCAGGCTGTATTTGATATAACTCGATTTTTGCCGTTACGTTTAGCTTGATACAAGGCGGCATCGGCCCGCTTAAGCGTTTCTTCATAGGACTTATCCAATGGTTCGATAGAGGCGACTCCAATGCTTACGGTGGCAAACAAGCCATTGACCGCATATTTTTGCAGTTCAGTGTAAAAGCAATCGCAGAGGTATTCTGCAAATTCAACCGCTTGCGAATGCTCTACCCCAGGTAGGGCAATCACAAATTCATCGCCACCAAAACGATACGCGCTATCGGTTTTTCTAAATTGAGTTCGGCAGGTTTCGGCAACTGCGATGATGATTTGATCGCCTGCATAGTGACCCAACTGATCATTGATGGACTTTAAGTGGTCTAAATCGAGGATCAAGATTGAGGTGGGAATACGGTGGCGCTGAAATATATCGAATTGGAAGGTTAAATCACGTTCTAAGCGGCGACGGTTATACAGCCCTGTCAGCTGATCGGTATCGCTGAGCTGACGTAGTTGCAGTTCAAGCTCATGCCGCTTGGAAATATTACTGGCGACCCAAAGCACCACTGGCTCATCATCAACCAGAAAGTCTAGTGCTTGAATGCGTCCCTCAAACCAAATGGGTTGTTCAGGGCCTATATCGGGTAAGCCTTTGACATCTTTATTGCTCAATTCATATTCTTCGATCAGTAATTTTCGGCTGGTTAATGCACTTTCGATAACCTGTAAAAAGTAATTGAGTTTGTCAGCCTTTAACACATCGCTAAGATACAAGCCGATTAGGCCACTACCATCGTGGTAATAACGGTCATCTTTACCACCGAAGACGGCAATGTATTTACCACTTTTTGACAGAACAAAAGTAGGATCAGGAAGTGCATCAAGGACTAAAGCCATTTCTTCTATTTTGATCATCGATTAAAATCCCTGTGGAAAATCACCCAACCTTAAGTCCGCGTGTCCAAGTTATCATAGATAAACTACTCTTTGGCGCTTTAGCCGCGAATGCATCCTGCGAACTCATTACAATTTAGCCGCTTTTGTGGGTAACAACAAACCATAACAATATGCCGTACAATTTATTTGTCGTCGCGATTTTACCACGGCATCAGAGCGTTCGATGGCGCAGAGTTGTATCCCTGTTGAGGCTTAAAACCTAAGCCCTGCGATCGTATCGAGTCAGTCGTGATGTCTTGAACTTTAGCGTTTGTGCTTATGTTCAAAAAGCTTCATTGCAGTGCTTAGTGGACAGATGATTTTCGAGTAGAATCTAGGGCCTTAATTGTGGTTTTAATTTTACACAGGGATTTATAATGCATACTGCAGATGATTTTATTGAACATTTAGCGCTAGAGCAGCATGTTGAAGGCGGTTATTACCGCTCATCCTATCGTTCAGAAACGGCATTTGATCAGACTCGGGCATTATGGAGCAGTATCTATTTTTTGCTGCGTACGGGAGAGGTTTCCCATTTCCATCGTCTGACAGCTGATGAAATGTGGTATTTCCATGCGGGGCAATCGCTGACGATTTACATGATTGATCCTGATGGGGTGCTAACGACGGCGCAATTAGGGCTTAATTTAGCTGCGGGCGAGCGGCCACAGTTTTTAGTCCCTAAGGGCTGTATCTTTGGTTCAGCCATGAATCAAGATGGTTTTTCATTAGTGGGCTGTATGGTATCGCCCGGTTTTACCTTTGATGATTTTGAGCTGTTTAGCCAACAAACTTTGTTAGCCCAATATCCACAGCATAGTGACATCATCCAACGTCTGAGCCGTTAGGGAAGCGCCAAAGTCAGTTAAATTTAGCTAGTTGATTTGTTAAATGGTAACTTGGTTGACATTGCCTCATTCGGCTAAACCAAGGTCGCTCTGAGTCATTAAATTTGACTCAATAGTAAGATATCCCCACGACAAGGCTTGTCTATTGGCGTTTAACCACGTAAAACATGCTTTTTGGCGTACCTCTATGTACCAAGTGTTATGGAGTAATTGAATTTGGAACACTTAGTGTGGGAGCTCGATCCTGTATTAATCTCGTTTATGGGACTAAAAATACATTGGTATGGAGTCCTGTTTGCTGTTGCTATTATTGCTGGTTTTCAGGTGATGAAGCGGATTTATATCAAGGAAAATCTCGATCTTGAGTCCCTTGATAATTTACTGATTTATTGTGTGGTTGGCATTATTGTGGGTGCGCGTTTGGCCCATTGTATGTTCTACGATCCGACTTATTACTTTGCTCATCCGCTTAAGATCTTGGCGATTTGGGAAGGCGGACTTGCCAGCCACGGTGGTGGTTTAGGCGCGATTCTGGCCTTGTATTATTACCAACGTAAAGTGAAGCTACCCTTCCTGTTTTTGTTGGACAGACTCGCGATCGCCACCGCCATTTTTGGCTTTTTTGTGCGTATGGCAAACTTCGCCAACTCAGAAATTTTAGGCGATCCTACGACTCAACCTTGGGGCATTATATTTGCCCGTGTCGACATGTTGCCAAGACATCCAGCACAGCTCTATGAGGCTTTCGCTTATTTAGCTATCTTTATTGGTCTGTATGCTTTGTATCAATACACGCAGATTAAACAAAGACATGGGGCTATTTTCGGCCTGTTTCTGGTGTCGGTGTTTAGTGCGCGAATTGCGATTGAGTCGATTAAAGTTAGCCAAGCGGCTTACTCTGAAACTTTCTTAAGTGCGGGACAACTTCTGAGCTTACCGTTTTTAGCCGTAGGTATAGTCTTGTTGTTCTTAGCGTATCGAAAGAAAACCGTTTAAATCTGAATATCAAACGGTTAAAAAGGCTTTCTATCTAGATAGAAAGCCTTTTTTATGAATTAATCATCAAGTATGACGTTAGGCTGTCTTCACTATATTGGTCACCTGCACCATGGCATCCCGAGCGGAACGGCTCACGCCCGAGAGTTGGAAGAAACCATGGATGACGCCAAGATAACGACGGCAGTGGGCATTTACGCCAGCCTCTAATAGATTCCTAAATAGCTGTTCACCTTCATCGACGAGTGGATCGAATTCGGCGGTGATGATATGGGTTTCTGGTAAGCCTGCTAAGTCATCACGGCGTAGTGGACTGGCTTCTGCATCGGTTCTGGGGTGCCAATCTAAATACAGATCGAAACCTGTTAGCAAGGTATCGCGGGTGATGATGTATTTCTCGCCATTGTCGCTATAGCTTTGGCTCTTCGCGGTGGCATCGAGCATAGGATAGATAAGCACTTGTTTGTGTGGCAACCATTGCCCTTTGGCTTTTAAACGCAGGCAAGTGACTAGGGCTAAATGGCCGCCAGCGCTGTCGCCCATTAGGGTGATATTGGTGCTATCACCGCCCCATTGGTGGCAATGTTGATAGATGACTTCTGCTGCATGGCAGGCATCGTCGTGGGCAGCGGGATAAACATGTTCTGGGGCGAGGCGATAGCGAACGGCGATCACCAGTGCGCCAGAATCATTGGCGAGTTTTCGCAGTTGTTGATTGTGGGTTTCAACGCCGCCACTGACAAAACAGCCACCATGGTAGTAAATGACGATAGGTAAATTGTCTGCCGCCGAGGGTTTAAACAGAGTTAATTCTGCGCCATCGATGGAAATAGATCTAACCTCGAACACCTCTTCAGGCTCACCCGCGAGTACGGTACTGGCAATATAACCTTGCCTACGTTGCTCAATACTTTGCTCTCGCACTGATGGGCAACCCGCCGCGATAAACTCGCTAACCAATTGTTTAATTCCCTCTTCTAAATAGAGTTGGCTCATTTAATACTCCCTCAATTTTTAGTGCGCTCGGCTGTTCTGCAATGGGCTGAGTTTATCGGCAGCTTAATTGAATTGGTAGCCTAGATTCACACTCAGCCATGAGCTCTATCATGATTGCGGAAATTAACTTTGGTATTAACTTAGTAATGAATACGGTTGCAGTCGGCATCTTTTTGACTATTACAGATTGAGTTGTAGGGTATCTTGTAAGAAAATTACCAACTTAATTGACTGTCAGGCTTAATGCGGTTAAATGTCCGCCTGATTGTGCGTTCGATAGCACTTTGATGTCTATTTGTGAAAGTGGGTTTCAGTCTCTTGGCTAAAATATAGGTTGCCAAGATGCTGTTTGAGCGACACATTGAGCCAGCGACCACACTCGTTATTCGTTCTCTATTTGCAGGAATCTTTCGTGGCAAAAGCACCCAAAACATTGCAACAGCGTATGGGCATAGTTGCCCTGACGTGGCCGATTTTTATCGAGACCTTGCTGCAATCTCTGCTTGGGATCAGCGATATCTTTATGCTGAGCCATTATTCCGATAATGCGGTTGCCGCAGTGGGACTCACGACTCAGCTGATGTTCTTCATGATGGTCATGTCCATGATGGTGAGTACGGGCGCGAGTATTTTGATTAGCCAAAGCAATGGGGCAGGCCAACCGCAGCAGGCTATAGACATAGGCGTGGCGAGTGTCGTATTGAGTTTGGTATTAGCCTTGGTCATGGGTGCATCTATGTTCTTTGGTGCTAAGGGCATTATCGGCTTATTTGCGCTTGAGCACGATGTGGCTGGTTTTGGATATGACTATTTGGTGATTTGCGGCAGCTTGAGCATAGGGCTAGTGATGAACATTGCCTTCGCCGCTATTTTGCGTAGTTACGGTTTTACCCGCTCGGCCATGTTAGTCACCTCGAGCACAGGCTTAATGAACGTGATCGGTAATTATATTGCCCTGTATTCACCCTTTGGTTTACCTGTTTATGGGGTAACAGGGGTGGCGATATCGACAGTGACCAGCCAGATCATCGGTGCGTTTATCATGCTGATGGTGATCCGGCATAAGCAAATCCCGCTGCCACTACAACGACTTAAGCTTTTACCTCGCAGCACTTATTGGAGCGTGATGCGTATTGGCCTGCTCAATGCTGGCGAGATGTTGTCTTACAATGTGGCTCAGATGACCATCATCTACTTTATCAGCCAGATGGGCACTTTATCGCTCACGGCCTACACCTATGGCTTGAATATTAGCCGTTTTATCTATTGTTTTGCAGTCGCACTCGGGCAGGCGACGCAAATTCAGACCGGATACTATGTGGGTAAACAATGGTTCGATGAAATCACTACTCGGGTGCAGCGTTACTGTTTGGTGGGCTTTGTCGCTTCACTGACCATAGTATTAGTCTTCTACTGGCAGCGATTCGTTATTGTCGGCTGGTTGAGTGAAAACGAAGAAGTCATCCAACTAACAGCGTTATTGCTTGCGGGTTCTATCGCCCTTGAAACCGGACGAGTGTTTAATTTGGTGATTATCTCGGCGCTCAAGGGCGCGGGTGATGTGGCGTTCCCTGTGCGTATAGGTCTCTTTAGTATGTGGGGCATTGGCGTGTTATTGGCTTGGTTCTTTGGCTTGCATTTAGGTTATGGCGTGTTGGCTGCTTGGCTGGCCGTTGCGGCAGATGAGTGGGTGCGTGGATTGATTATGGTGCACCGTTGGCGCTCGGGTCGCTGGCAGCGTTTTACGCGTATTCCGCCAGTAACCCCAGCTTAAACCGCGCTGATATCAAAAGGTCAACGCTTATTGGTTGCCCCATTTGCCCGATTTCAGTAGTTCATTTTTAAATTGTAGATACCTTGGGTGCCCTTCATCGGTTTCGATTTCCATAGTGCTATAAGGGGCAAAAATAGCCCCTGGAATTTGGCATCCTCTAGTAAGAACGTCTTCTAATGAGGGCATAAAACATTCTTTAATCGGGTCAAAATGGATTTTATAACTGGCATAGCCGCGCGTAACAAATCTATCGGTTATGGTTTTGAATAGCTGTCCAAAAGGTGTGTCGAGCGTCTCCGGCGTGGAGTAATAAAAGCCTTGTCCGTACCAGTAAAGTAATAAGGCGGTACCCGCGTCACACAGTGGATGTTCGATAATCGCCCTGACCATGTTTGGGTCATGATCGTCCCAATTCAAGTTCCCCGCGACAAAATGCAATTCCTCCATACTTTGTAAGTCACTGATACAGGTGATTTGCGTTGCCGCTTTGCCAAAGTAGTTACTGTCTTGATGTAAAAAGTCGTAATCGGGATCGGCGAGTAATTTGGCGAGTTGTTGTTGATTGGCAAAACAGCCAAATTCTGCGCATTCATAGGCGCGAATAAATTGTTCTTGTGAGAGTAATTTAGCCAAGGGAATCCTTTCTTTTTATAGAACACACAGTTTATAAAAAAGACAGCGTCAGCCTTGCGTAGCAAAAGGCTGACATGGCAGAAAGGGAGCGTAAAACGTTACGCTTGCTGTTGCAGTAGGGTACGGCACAGCTTAATAAAGTCCGATGAAGTGACGATACCGAGTACCTTTTTATCGACATCGACGACGGGCAAGCAGCCGAGTTTGTTTTCAATAAAATATTCCACCACCACAGTTAAGGGCTCGTCGGCGGTTAGATGCTGATACTCTTTATCCATCACTGTCGTGATTGGCGTGTATCGCTCTTTACGTTCGAGCGCGCCTTGGCCGTATTTGTTTAGCATAGACATCACGCTGGCGATCATTTTTTTATGGGTGAGTACGCCAACGAGGGTGCCATCAATTTCAGAAATCACAGGTAAGTGGCGTACGCCACGGGTTTGCATCAGATGGTGGGCATCTTTCAAGCTGGCGCCATCGCTGATGCAGATGACTTGATCACTCATAATATCGCTGACTTTCATTGTTAAATTCCTTTTCTTGCCATTCTTAGGCGTGCATTTAACACGCTGCGTTAGCCTGCACCGATGTTAGCAGCTTCTCTGTAACCTACGCCAGTCCTGCACAAATAAAGTACGCTATCCAGTATAAGTGTTTGAATTGATAGATATCATAAAAGGCTGACAAAGATGTCACAAATATGTAACAGTGATATCTCACAATCGTGGTCTTATTAGACCTCATACCAGTGAAGCCTTATCTAACAAGGAATAATAATAATGAATCGTACCGTAACTCGTCGTGATTTTTTGGCTATGTCGGCCAAAGGTGTTGGTGTTGCTGTGATCTCTTACGGCTTGATGGGCTGTAGTGATAGTAATGATGATAATTCTGTACCCGCGCAATTTTTACATGGAATTGCCAGTGGCGATCCGGCAGTCGATGCCGTGATCCTCTGGACCCGTGTCACGCCTGAGTCTGAGGGCGATGTAAAAGTGAGTTGGCAAGTGGCAAGCGATGCGGCCTTTAGTCAATTAGTGACCACAGGTGAGACTGTCACTAATGCGAGCCGTGACTACACGGTTAAGATTGATGCCCGTGGTTTACGTGCCGGGCAAACCTACTTTTATCGCTTTATGACGGGTGATAAAACCTCAGTTGTGGGTAAAACCCGCACTCTGCCTGAGGGTGACGTTAGCTCAGTCAAATTAGCCGTGATGTCCTGTGCTAACTTTCCTGCCGGTTATTTTAACGTCTATGAGTTAGCGGCGGCGCAGGATGATTTAGATGCTGTGGTGCATTTAGGCGATTACATCTATGAATATGCCCGCGGTGGTTATGCCAGTGAGCATGCTGCCGAATTGGGGCGTGAAGTGTTACCCGCCAATGAGTTGCTGACGTTGAGTGATTACCGCACTCGCCATGGTCAGTACCATACCGATGCGAGTCTGCAAAAGTTACACGCGAAAGTGCCTTTTATTACAGTGTGGGATGATCATGAAGTGGCCAATGATACTTGGCGTGATAGTGCCGAGAATCACAACGAAGGCGAAGGGGATTTTGCCGTTCGTAAAGAAGCGGCACTACAAGCTTATTTCGAGTGGTTGCCGATTCGCCCATGGCGTGAAGGGAACCATGAAGAGATTTACCGCAGCTTCAGTTACGGCAATCTCATCGATCTGCATATGCTGGATACTCGCGTATTAGCCCGTGATAAACAGCTCGATTATGCCGATTATATGGATCCTACCACGGGCTCGTTTGCGGGAGATCGTTTCCTTGCTGATGTCACTTCGACCACTCGCACTATGCTGGGGCTGACGCAATTATTATGGCTACAGGGCACATTGCTACAGTCGACAGGCAAGTGGCAGGTACTGGGACAGCAGGTATTAATGGGTAAGATGTCATTGCCGGCGGCGATTGCCACTCAGCAGATGAGCATTCCCCAATTTGCCATGTTAGGGGCTTTAGCTAAGTTAGCGGCCCGTGCGGCGGCAAATGATCCCACGCTGACTGCCCAAGAGCTGCAATATCTTCAAGCCAATCAAGCTTTACTCACGCCAGAAGTTATCGCACTGCTGCAATTACCTGCAATCCCGTACAACTTAGATGCTTGGGATGGTTATGCCTATGAGCGTGAAGTGATTTTAGGTACGGCTAAATCGAAAAATCTCAATCTAGTTGTGATCGCGGGTGACACCCATAATGCATGGGCAAACGAGCTTAAAGACGTGAATGGCGATACCGTTGGGGTGGAGTTTGCGACCAGCTCAGTATCATCGCCAGGCCTTGAATATTATTTGAATCTCCCTGCGGAACAGATCCCCGCGACCGAGGCGGCAATCGTCGAGTTAGTGCCAGATCTTAAGTACGCTAACTTAAAAGACCGAGGCTTTATGACGCTCACCTTTACCGCTGATGAGGTGCGCAGCGACTGGCATTATGTGGATACCATTTTGTCGAAGGATTTCCAAGTTGCAACGGCCCGTGGTTATAGTGCTAAGACAAAAGTAGGCGAGCATGTGATTACGCCTATCGTTTAATGCGGTATTGTTCGCTTGTTTATCGGCCACCTTAGGGTGGCCTTTTTGTTGCTTTTGGCTTTAAAAGGCAAAATAAATGTCTGTTGTCACGCAAGTTCTTACTATTACTGCAGCACATCGCATTTTTTTGGTATAAAATTCGCTCCCAAAATTCGGCGGCTGCCTACACTTGCTAAGGCAAAGCTGTTCTAGTGTTTTGGGAACCTTTACCCGCCGAACAGACCTTACAGGGGTCATAAGCTTTTGCTTTAACGACCTAAGAATAAAATCAATGTGATGGGGACTGTGTCATGTCAGAAAAGTATTTTGTTACCGCGCAGCAATTGCTGGAAGATTCATTTTTATTAGCTTCGCAAGTGTATGAGAGTGGCTTTCGTCCGCAATTTATCGTGGGTATTTGGCGTGGCGGTGCTCCAATCGGGATCGCGGTACAGGAGTTTTTCGATTTTAAACAAGTTGAAACCGATCACATTGCCGTGCGTACCTCTTCTTATTATGGGATTGGCACCGACAAACAAAGCAAAGAAATCAAAGTTCATGGCCTGCATTACATCGTTGAAAATGCGAACGCGAGTGACGGTTTGTTGATTGTGGATGACGTGTTTGACTCTGGCCGTAGTATTCATGCATTAAAAGAAAAACTCAGCCAACTGATGCGCCTAAATATGCCAACCGATATCCGTATCGCTTGCCCTTATTACAAGCCAAAAAATACCGCAGTGCCTTTAAAACCCGACTATTACATTCATGCCTCTGAAGACTGGTTAGTTTTCCCGCACGAAGTTACAGGGTTAACGCCTGAAGAAATTGCCGAAGGTAAGGGCGATTTAAAGAATATCCAGCACCTGTTTAAATAGCTCGCGGCGAGATATAGATTATTTTCGTAATAAAAAAATGCGTTAACGATGAATCGTTAACGCATTTTTTGTTTTCTATATCGATGACTTATAAATCCATACAGTTAGCATAGTACGTCACTGTGGCTGGCCAGTCGGAGAACACTCCAATCACGCCGACATCTTTCGCCAGTACATCAAGTAATTCAAAGGTATCGCCTTCGTTATTTATCGCTTCGGTAATGCTTTGATAGTAAAAGCCGCCGCCATTTTTTAATAAACCAGAACGTTCTAGCGACCAAGTGATGATCTTAAGCCCTGCGCCTTTGGCGGCCTTAGCGTATTCCGAAGGAATGATCTTTTTGTCCGCATCTAAGGCGACTAATACCCAGAGTGGCGGCGCAATAATTTCGACGCCTTGGGTCTTTAAATCCGCCATTGATGGCGACCAAGTGGCAGAGTTCTGCGGATCAAAGGCGCTGTTATAATCGTATCTGTCATCGAGAAACACAGCTTGCTTCGCAAATTCAGGTGCGTTGGCGACCCAATATTTGATGTCATCCAAAATAAATGACTGGGGGAATACTTGCGAAACATCGACGCCCGCCGCCGTGTATTCATCCAACATTTTTTGCGCGTAATCCTGCTGAGTAAAACCATCGAAGGGCATAGATACGCTGGCGGCTTTTAGCTCAGGCGTCATCTTCACACCGGCTTTTTTAAACATTTCAATACTTTCAGCGTGGGTCATCAAGGTGCCATTGCCAGCATAAAGATCGGTGCGCCAGCTTGGGGTACCATTGATGAATTCGGCCGCAGTGGTCGCTTTCGGATTGTTGCCTTCCATCTTACCCTTGAGAGTTTTAAATTCGGCGAGGGTGATATCGCTAGTGCAACAGGTTGCCGATGCGCTGACGCCATTGGCGGGATCGGCAGGAGTGAATGGGCTCGAACATTTATTGGCAAGTTCGGGTATGGCTAAAATGTTGGTCGTGCTAGCAAGATCGCACTGTGAGTGGCGGCAAACTAAAGCTTTATCGGCGGTGAAGGTGACATCACATTCGACTATGCCTGCGCCCGAATCGATAGCCGCTTGGTAGGATTCCTTTGTATGCTCAGGGAATTTCATTGGCGCCCCACGGTGACCTATGGAAAATTCGCTGCGATAAAAATTGTCAGTGGTGCATTGTTCTAAGCGGGTTTTAAGTGTGCTGTCTTGCATTTGACGAACGAGGAATAAGGGTCTTTCTCCCACTTGAGCAGGAACGGGTTTGCTGGTGGGTGGCGTGACTGCGGCGTTATCATCGTCATTATTGCAACCGGCTAATAAAGCGCTCGTGGCAATTAACAGGCCGAGTGAGAGCGACGAAATAGGGCGTAGTTTCATCAGATTTACCTATGAGTAATGATGTAAATTATTAATATTAATCAGAAACTCTAAAGTGTTAATGTGACTGAAAAAGCCTACTTTTATGACATAAACAAGAATATATACCGTTTGCACGACGATTATCTAAGGCGTGTGTGTTTGCGCTAGCTCGCGATAAACATCCATAGATAGAGGATGAGCGGGATATATGCGCAGTGTTGTTTTAGACTTGAGCATTGACTCCACTGAGCGAGTCGATGAAACTGGCATGAATATTTTCATCTCGGCGATCTTTCTGGGCCGAAATCAAGTACACTGCGCTCCTTTTGTTTTATGATGAGCGTTTGGTTCGCTTGATAAGACAAACGTGACAAGCATCATTTAGGAAATAGAGCAGAATGAGCAAGGGCAAAAAATACGATTTTCGCGTGACACAGGGCGACAACGGTTGGAAAACTGAAATCACTCGTCGCATGACATCAACTAAAACAGTTGTGTCTAAGAGCCATGATGGCTTTGCGACTGAAGCCGAAGCGCAAGCTTGGGGCTTAACTGAATTACAAGTGTTTTTAGGCACGTTAACTGAGCGCAATAAACGTCGCTCAGAGAAACAAGCTAAAGCAAAATTAGCCGCAGCATTAGCGGCTGAAGCGGCTACTGATGCCGAAGATCTTGATGAAGATGATTTCGACGAAGAGTAACACTCATTCGTTTAACCTTGTCTTATCAAGCCAGTGTGATCGTAAGGGAGCGCATAACGGGTTCTGAAACGTTACTCTGGCGATGAACAGCAAAAGGCAGATCTTAAGATCTGCCTTTTGTGTTTTTGTCGCTCGCGAAACTGTGCATATCAATTCATTTCATTCTATTTCCTCGTTTATCTTCATACACACTGTTCGGCTGGACTGATCTGTTGATGCTGTCATTAGCTTGTTTTTATCGTATTTAGCCGGGATTACGTACTCTATACCATTAATAATTAACGATAACTATTATCATTTGATTTACTTAGATGCTGCTCTGTGCTCATATGTAAGGAATTCGAACGCACGTTTAACTTTATCAAGGTAAGGGAACTCCTATGAAACTACTTCAATCCAGTTTATTGCTGTGTTTGTCGGCTTCGGCAACCCTGAGTTATGGCCAAGCCTTAGATGGAGAGGCGTTACGCTTACTACAAGCGTCGCTAAAGGATTCGACTTTGGATGCACAAGCGCAGTTAACCAATACTAAGCGGGCATTGGCGTTAGATTTAAGCCATCAATATGCGCAGCTTGCGCCTATCTTACAGACTGAAATAAACCAGTATCAGTTAGCAGTGAATGCCGATGAGATTCTGTCCCAACATAGGCTCAATGATCATGTGATCACCCAAGCCGATGCATCAATTCGCCGAGTGAAGGGCTTAAGTGCCAAAGCAGATTCTCTGGTGCAAGTGCGTCTGGCGGATGAAACCATGTTAACCCCATGGCAGCAAGGTGAGTCTCCTTTATTTGCCTATGAGCCCGATGGTGACGAGAGTCAGTGGGATTATATTGAAGCCTTTGATATTCATGGGCAAGTGCATCAATTAGACGTGTATAACCTGCCGCAGCAGCCAGTGTTTGTGGTCGGTATCGATAGTAAAAAAGCCTTTGTGGCTGGCTTAGAGGTGATGCGGGCGACATTTGCCGAGGCGCAGTCAGCGAAAAAAGAGGGCGCGCTACTGAGCCGTGCGCAAACACAGGCGGTGGTAGATAAGCCGATTTCAACCACAGTGATCAAACAAATATCCTTGAAGGATGACCATGAGCCGTGGATTTCTGGTCGTGCCGAAATTTACGGCATAGTGACTGGGGTTGATCCAAGCCGTGAAGAGCCTGTGCTCGATATCGTCGAAATGCCCTATTTAGATTATGCGGATACGACCTATTATCCGAATCAAATCATCATACATTGGGAGCGTTATCGTTGGGCTGCTGCGGACATGATCTTAATGGAGCATGACGATGGTACTAACTATAAAGTGTTGGCCACTAAGCTGTTGGAAGCGGCGGAGCAGATCTTAAAGTCGATCCCCGATCCTGAAGCTCAGGGTTATGCGCTGATCCCGCAAATCACCAATGGTATTTTAAGTGTGATGCCGGATGCTTGGTTCACCAATGACGATGACTTTGTCGACGTGTATTACACCTTACAGGAAGGGGTTGAATATCCTAACTTGAACGGAGCTAACGGTAATGCGATGACGAGCTTTGCGCCATTAGTCATCCAACCAAGACCATGATGGATTAGTGCAATGGCTGAAATGTAAAAGCGGATCCTAAGATCCGCTTTTTTATTGGCTAACTTAAGGTGAGGCTAAGCCATTCCTTTAAGCTTTTAACTTGAAACTGCCTTGCATAATCGCCCAGTGACCTGGGAAGCTGCAGAAGAATTGGTAGGCTTCGGTGGCGCTCATACCGGCAGTGCTAAAGGTGATCGACGTTGATTCGCCACCGCCCACTAAATCTGTGTGTGCGATAACGCGCGTATCACCGGCTTTGACATAGGCTGCATCAGGACCGGCGCTCATGCCTTCAGTTGCTACTGCTGACATATCGGCTGCCTTAGTTAATACCCAGTTATGGCCCATGGCTGCTTTTGGCAAGGTGCCTGAGTGGGTTAAGGTTAAGGTCACTTCTTTACAGCTTGCAGGTACAGACAGCTCTTTAGTGTCAAATTGCATTGCATCAGTGGCGGCAATTTTCAGTTCACATTCGTTGGCACTCGCTTGGCTAGCGAATAATAATCCTAGGCCGATTAGGCTAGTGCTGGTCACGTTACGTAAAGCTGTGCTTTTTGCTTTCATCTGGTACTTCCTTATTTGAACAAGGGTAGCCGAGCCGTTTTGACTCGGACATGCACCTGCTAGCATAAGCAATCTTCATTAAATGGGAATGAAATCAGCGTGTAAATTATGTATATGCAACTTTAGGTTGAAAGCTTGCATCGTTATTGGCGGCAAAATTGTTAGCGGTAAACATAGGTGAGTACTTAGTTGGAGTGAACTAAGTACTCAGGAACTATTATTTATGTGTTTGATTTATAAATTATAATTTTTTGTTCTAACGCAGGGCGACTAACTTCGAACGTCTTACGTTTTTAGTACGAAAGCTCCTGTCGATAGGGAATCGCACGTTGTGCGCCTGGGCGAGTGACAGTAATGGCACTGGCTGCATTGGCAAATCCCACGGCTGCAGCAATCGACATGCCCTCGCTTAAGCCCACAACTAAGGCGCCATTGAAGGTATCCCCTGCGGCGACAGTGTCTATGGCCTGCACTTCAAACGCAGGTATTAGCCCATTAAAACCTGGGCTGCTGATAAATGCGCCACGGCTACCTAAGGTAATGACCACAATCTTTACTCCCTGCTGGTGGAGAAGTTGCGCTGCCATGTGTGCATCATCAATATGGTTGATCTCAACTCCCGTTAAGGCTTCTGCTTCGGTTTCATTGGGGGTAATAATATCTACCCACTTGAGTACATCTTGGCCAAGTGCCGTCGCTGGAGCAGGATTTAGTACAGTCGTCACGCCAAGATTCTTGGCTATTTGCAGCGCCTTTGCCACTGTGGCAGCGGGCGTTTCCAATTGTGTTAACAAGTACTCCGCATTAGCAAACAGAGCGTAATGAGCTTCTAAGTCATCGGGTGAAAGGCTGGCGTTGGCACCTGCGGCAACGCCAATCGTATTCTCACCGTTATCACCGATAAAAATCATGGCAGTGCCTGTGCTCAGTCCGGCTATTTGGCGGATCCCTTCCGCACTGATGCCATCTTTCATCCAGCTTTGACGCATATCATCGCCGATACTGTCTTGGCCGAGATGGCAGATAAAATCAGTGCGTGAACCTGATTTGGCTAAGCGCGCGCAGGCGACGGCTTGATTGGCCCCTTTACCGCCCTGTTCGAGGCGATAATCTCGGCTCATTAAGGTTTGCCCTGCAGCGGGCAGGTACTCAAATTTCATCACATGATCGGCATTTGCACTGCCGATAACGAGTATCTGGCTCATAGAAGACTCACTGTCATTTTTATCTGCGATTGAGATAAGTTGCATCATAGACGCGTAAACTGTCTACCAGTAAATCGACAAAGCCTTGCCTATCGATCCCAAACAGCACAGTCGCATTGGCGGCTTTACCTGTTAGCTGATAGCGATCGACCACTGTCATGCCTAAGGTCAACTCACTTTGGGTTTCAATACTTACCCAGCAATCTTGCGCCTCAAATAGCTCAGGTTTAAGCAACCAAGCGATAGTGCAGGGGTCGTGCAATGGCGCACCAATAAAGCCCCATTTAGGATCTCTGTGGTAAATCATAAAGAAATCCAATAATTCGGCGACGCACTGAGCAATTGGATTTTGAATCGCGCGAATGCGTTCTATGTCTTCATCCATGATTTGTGCCTGATGAGTCACATCGAGCCCACACATAGTGATGGGAATACCGGATTTAAAGACAATATCGGCGGCTTCGGGGTCGACAAAAATATTAAACTCGGCGGCTGGGGTCCAATTACCGACACCGGCTGCACCGCCCATTAGCACTATGCGTTCGATCTTGGCGTGTAATTCGCTATGACTCGCCAGTAAAAGGGCGATGTTAGTCAGCGGCCCTGTGGGAATTAAGGTTACTGGCTGATGACTTTGGCGAATTTGCTGCGCCATTAATTCAACTGCGGTAATGGCTTGAGGACTAAAACTTGGATTAGGCAATGCAGGGCCGTCGAGTCCGGTTTCACCATGGACATTGTCGGCAATGATTAATTCGCGGGCTAATGGCTTGGCGGCGCCGCCAGCGACAGGAATATCACTGCGATTTAATAAGGTTAAGATCCGCAGGGCATTATTGAGCGTTTTATCCGGCGTTTGGTTGCCGGCACTAGTGGTGACGGCCAGTGGAACCAGCTCTGGATGGGCGAGAGCTAAAATGAGCGCAATGGCGTCGTCATGGCCGGGATCGCAATCCAGAATAATAGGGCGAGTCATACTGTTACTCCTTTAAACAGCGGTGATGGGGGCTTAGAATAGCATGCCATCAGTTAGGCGCTAGCCTGTGTAGGGGACTTGCAGAGTAAACTGTGAGCATTTTCGTCTTTTTATCAACAAGCTGCTAGAATTCTGCCCATTTTTGACATTAGGCGATGTTAGGTCAATCCATTCTCGCTCTGTCCGCTGCACAACATTGAATGACATCTCCAAGCAAATATAAGGAAATAAGTAATGCTCACTCATCGAATCACTTGGCCTAAGGTTTTACTCGTGGGCATGGTTGCCATGCAGATCTCTGGCTGTAGCGATCCTCAACCTATGGCCGTTGTGGAAAGTAATAACGAGTCATTGCTACAGTTTGATAACGGTAAACTCATCCAATTTAAGGAAAATCCGAGTCCACAGTATCGCCATATTCCTTGTGATTTACCCGCAGTCGAGACTGTGGTCACCAACAGTTCGGCCTTTGCGGCGTTAACAAAATCCGGTGAGGTGATCATTTGGGGTGACAGTTATGCTGGCGGTGATAGCCGCGAGGTGACGGAGCAGCTTAAGCGAGTTAAGCAAATCGTCCCAGTTAAGGACGGGTTTGCCGCGCTACGTCAAGATGGCACTGTGGTGTACTGGGGCAATGCGGGGAAATATAGCCTCGACAAAGCCCTACAAAACCGCATGACCAATATTACCAAGTTGTTCGCCAATCAAGAGGCCATTGCCGCCCTTGATGCCAATGGCAAGGTGCATACTTGGGGTTATGGCCCCTACGGCGGCAATAGCTTACATGTGCAGGATCAATTAGTTGATGTTGTCGATATCTTTGCCAGAGGACGCAGTTTTGTCGCCCTCAAAAAAGAAGGTAGCGCGGTGATTTGGGGGCAGGTTGAAGAGTCGACCAACATGAAAAAGTTACTCCCGCAGCTTACGGATGTGGCGAAGATCGAATATTTTCAACACACCTATGCCGCCTTGAAAAAGGACGGCACTGTGGTGAGTTGGGGTTGGCGCAGTGATGCTTACTCGATCCGCAGCGCCTTAAAGGATGTGGCGAGTATGACGGCAAACAATTGTGCCTTTGCGATTTTAAGTCCTACGGGGGATGCGCATTTTTGGGGCGATGGGATTAACTGTGGTGTCGATTGGATTAAAAAAACCGATATCACAGGGGTAAAAGAGATTATTAGCATTGGCTCAGGCTTTTTATTACTGCGGGATAAGGCCGTGCCGCAAATAGTGGCCGACGATACTGATTACGCTCATATGTTTGGGTTTCACTATGCCCAAGAGATTCTTGATAAATATTGGCAGGAAGGCAGCATCATTACCCAAGGGCCTGCCTCCTTTCTGTTTACGCGTCCCGATGGCAAAGTGGTGCCTGTTGGTTATCGCGCCAACCGTGAAAATGTGGAGAAGTTGATTGCACGTATTCCGCGCCTTACTTGGTTAGATGGCGCAAATGACGGTTATGTTGGCATCAGCGAAAAGGGGGAGATGGTCTCTTGGTCGATGAATTTGCCCATGTTCGACAAGTCGCCAGTGCAACCTGCTGACTCGTTAGTGATTAAACCGCTGGATTTTACCCCCGTTGCCCAATGTGAAACCCCTGAGCAGCGTCAGGCGATTTTGAGCAAAGATAGACCAAAACCTGCGGCAAAAAACTGGGATGGCGTTTTCTAGCTCATGTGAGTTTTCTCGCTAATCTGAGATTAATGGACTTTCATCCGTATAGACGTCTATAATGCGCGCGCTCAGGTCTGATATGCCCTGAGCCTTGTTGGGCGTTAACAGGTTGTACGCCCTTTGAACCTAATTTTGAGTCAACCTTCTGTGGTGCTTGCGATGATAGTGTCGTGAGATAATCGGGAAGCCAGTGAAATTCTGGCACTGCCCCCGCAACGGTAAAAGGTGAGAGAAGACCGCGTTTGATTGGTGTGTTCAAGACTGAACCCGAAAGTCAGAATGTGAAAGGTCAGTCTCGCGTTAATCTAACTTTTAATGGATTAACATAGCCTAAGTCCGGAGACCGGCCCTAAAGGTGTTTTTGAGATTTCGGTGGGCAGATCTCAAAATGCGATAATCACCGTCAGTATTTACGACTGAATTAACGGTATCGTGGCGTCAATGCCCCGTTTTCCTTGCAGGAGTTAAAGGTAAAATGGGAACAAATCCAACAAAAATCGCGCTGCTGATCGGCAGCCTTTGCAGTTTTTCAATTATCGCGCCCGTTATGGCGGCTGACGATACCAGCACAGCTAAAGTCGACGAGCATCTTGTCGTGATCGGCCGCTCTGATAAGACCCCGTTAAATATTGCCGCCAATGTGAATGTGATTGATGCCGCTGCGATTGAAATGAGCGGCGCGACTAATTTGACCGACGTCTTACGTGGTCAAAGCGGTATTCAAATTTCGGATAACAATATTGGAACTAGCTTTGCGATGCGCGGTTTTAGCGCCAGCACTGCCGTTAATAACACGCTGATTTTACTTGATGGTCGTCGTCTCAATAATATCGATATCGCCGCACCTAGCCTTAATGCCATTCCGCTTAATCAAGTGGATCGTATTGAAATTTTATCGGGTAGTGCAGGTGTACTTTATGGCGATCAAGCCGTGGGCGGGGTGATTAATATTGTCACTAAGTCCCCTGAAAATACTGGCGGCAGCGTGCAGTTATCTGGTGGTAGCTTTGATACCTATGAAGGTCGTGGTGATGTGTCTGGCGCGATCAACAAAGATTGGCGTTACTTTTTCACCGGTAGTTACAACCAAGGTGACAACTATCGCCAGCATAATGCCAACGAAACCGGCTCTATTCTTGGCCGCATTCAATATAAAACAGCCACAGACTCGTTCTTTGTTGAAACCAGCTACTACGATAACGATCGTGAAAATCCGGGCTCGCTTACTGAAAAGCAATTTAAAGACGATCCCCGTGCTTCATCAAATAAGGTAGAGTATGCCCACGAGATGACCACTGCGGCGCGAACGGGTTACCAGCATCAGCTTAATCAAAACTGGGCGCTGGCGGCGGATTTAGATTACAGCGATACCTTAGTGTCTTCTCTTAATTGGGGGGCGAACAGCCATAACACACGCTCACTGTTAATGTTTAGCCCTAAAGCGTTAGCGAATTACAGTACGCGTCAAGGCGAGCTAAACCTAGTGACTGGCTTAGATATCAGCCGTGGTAAGGCTGATTTTGACACTATGGCGCGCAGTAATGTGCAGCAAATGCAAAGCGCCTATCTACAAGCTACAGTGCCTTTAAGCCATACTTTAAGTTACGTTGTGGGTGGCCGTTATGCGCGTGTGACCGACGAGTTAGTCGATGGCAATGTCTATCCTAATGGCATGGATTTAGACGAAAATGCCCACGTATTCGAACTGGGTTTAAATTACCGCCCAACTGCGGAGCACAGACTCTATGTGCGCGCTGATGATAACTTCCGTTTTGCCAAAGTGGATGAGCAAGCTTATACATCGCCGGGCGTATTTGGCTTAAAGCCGCAAACAGGCCGTTCCTATGAGGCGGGTTGGGATTGGGCTGTCGCTAGTCAAACCCTACGAGTCAGCCTATATCGTCTCGATTTAGAGGATGAAATTGTTTATGACTCGAGTGCAGTTAAACCCATAGGTGGAAATTTCAACGGTGCAAACGTCAATGCCGACGCTTCTCGTCGTTATGGCGCGGGTGCCGATTGGGATTGGCAGATCACTAAAGCGCTGCAGTTAGGGCTGGAATATAACTATACCGACGCCGAATTTACCGATGGTGCTAACGATGGCAAAGAGCTGTCTTGGGTGGCAAAACACACGGGACGCGGTTATGTCAGCATGGATTTTGCTGAGCATTTCCAAGTATTTGCCGAAGCTATCTACACGGGTGATCGTTTTATCGAAGGCGATAACGCTAATCAAGGTGATAAGCTAGCAAGTTACGTGCTTGGTAATTTAGCCTTGAATTATAATCGTGATGCTTGGCTTGCCAGTCTGCGTATCGATAATGTATTCGATAAAGATTATGTTAGCGCAGGCTATTATGGTGGTGGAACATATAATGGTTATTACTCAGGTCGAGGCCGTGATATTCGTTTCACTGTGGGCTACCGCTTCTAAATATTAATGAGCTATCTAATAACAAAGCCAGACTCAGTCTGGCTTTTTAGTTTTTACGCTGAGTTCAAAGAATAAATCTTAAAATAGGTATAGTCTTGAATATCGTTTTAGTAGAGTGGTTTAATTGTCGTTATCTATAGTGTTAGCGGGCAGTCATCACTAAATAGGAGTAATTTATATTTTACTCTGCTGTTTATGGCTGAAATTCTTAGTATTTTAGGTATGATGTGAGCTGTAACCGAATCATCTTATTGTTAATAAACAGGTGTAAAGTGTCTTATGACTGATCTTGAGCAACAGGTTTTTACTCAAGTTAGAGCTATCATAGCGAACGAAGAGCAAGTGATTGGCCGCCGAGGGATTCTAATTCCACTCAAAAAAGCGATCCTTGCTGAAGGCGACATTCGTAATGTGATTGACATTATCTCGAGCGATCCCGCATTGGCAGCGCACATGCTTATGCGCAGTAATTCCGCACAGGCTGCTGTAGTGGAAAATCACAAAACTCGTTCGTTGAAAGAAGCTTTGATCCGCTTAGGTCAAGTTAATATCTATCGCTACGCCTTTACGTTCTATTTAAAAGAACGCCTCGATGAACTGCCACAGCCCTATAAAAAGTTGGTCCAAGGTTATTGGAAGCTGACTGAAGATATTGCAACGGATGCGGTAGATAGCTTAGCGGATATGGAAGGTGTGGAGGTTGATGCTGACGAAGTACAAACCTTAGCTCTGTTCAGTGTGTTCGGCCAAATTATCGCACTGACCGCATTTGCCTATTTAAATGCTAATGCCGAACAGTCATTTCCTTTAAGTGTGATTAAGTCATTGATTGATAATCAACAACAGACCTTAACCATCGAAGCGTTCGAGGCGTTAGATCTCGATCAGGATCTGCGTCAAGAGTTTATGATCGCCCATAATTTGCGTCAGACCCGTAATCCTAATTCATCAGGGTTGATACTGCGCCGTGTCTTGTCTATGCGTGGATTGTTGATGAATCCGCTGTAATTTGTCGATGCTATGAAATAGTCATTTGACTCAATAAACAAGCCTGCATTCGCAGGCTTTTTTACTCAATGTCACCCGCATTAATTCGTCTTCTGCTGGCGGGATAAACCTTCCCTCGCCACCAGTTGTAACCAATTTTGGATCAATGCAGAGTTAGCACTGTGGCGGCGATAGGCACCAAATAGCGGTCGTTTCAGACCTTCTTGGCCGAGTTTTACCGTAGCGAGACTCAGTCCATGTCCTTCATTAATCGACCAACTTGGCAGTGCGGCTATGCCGTCTTTACAGGCGATGCGTTGCAATAACATCATGGTTAAATCACAGGTTTTTTGCTCGCCCGCCTCTATGCCCGCAGGCTCTAAAAAGTGGCGATAAATGTCTAAACGCGTCAACGGCACTGGATAACTGATAATAGGCAAGTGTGCTAATTGCTTAGGGGTGACATAGGCTTCTTTCGCTAAAGGATGATCCTTAGCAACCACTAACTTCACTTCAAAATCAAACAAATGCTGGTAGGCGAGTGAATGCCCAGGCACAGGATCTGAGGTTAATACAATATCCAGTTCACCCATTTCTAAGGCATTGAGCGAGTCGAACAAGTGGCGGCTCGACAAGTCTAACTCGGCTGTCGGATGATCTTGTCTAAATTGCTCCATTACAGGCATTAACCAGCGAAAACAGCTATGGCACTCAATGCCGACACGCAACTGATTGGTTTCGGTTTCCAGCCCATTCTTCAAATCTGTCTCGGTTTCTAACACCTTAGGCAAAATTTCTTCGGCCAGATGCAGCAGGCGTGCACCTTCTTGGGTGAATGACAGTGGCTTACTCTTACGCACAAAAATGGGCGAGTTAATCCTTTGCTCCAACTCCTTAATCTGGTGGGAGAGGGCGGATTGAGTGACAAAACGTTTTTTGGCTGCGCCCGCCAAACTGCCGCTTTCTTTCAGGGCCATTAAGGTTCGCAGGTGTCTTAGTTCGATCATGTTCACTCCAAGTGAATTTCGCTCATGTTGTGCTTGAAATCAATTCGGTTGCTGGCATAGAGACTAACACAATAAACTTCTAGACGTCCAGACGCCCATTGTTATTTATCAAGGCTGAAGTGCTGAAAAGTGCCAAGAGAAAACAATCTGGTGGGTGCAAGTGCCGAATGTGGCTTATCTCAAATAAAGGAAGATAGAGTATGCAATTAAATAGTCTTGGGTTTCCCCGTATTGGGCGTCGTCGTGAATTGAAATTTGCCTTAGAAAAATACTGGCGTGGTGAGAGCACTCAGGCGCAATTGCGTGAAGTGGCGAGCGAACTTCGCCGCACCCATTGGCAGTGGCAAACGGCTGCTGGCATTGAGCAAGTTCCCGTGGGTGATTTTGCCTTTTATGATCAAGTACTGACCTTAAGCGCGACCTTAAATGCTATTCCTGAACGTCACCGTGGTGAAGGGGGCATCGATCTCGATACTTTATTCCGTGTTGCCCGCGGCAGAGCGCCAACGGGCCAAGATGCGCCAGCCTCTGAAATGACCAAGTATTTCAATACTAACTATCACTATCTAGTACCTGAACTCACGCAAAACCAAGTGTTTTCGATTGCCTATGAGCAGTTTTTTGAGGAAGTCAGCGAAGCGCAAGCGCTAGGCTATAAAGCCAAACCTGTGCTACTCGGCCCTGTTAGCTACTTGTTCCTTGCTAAAACTGTGGGCCAAGAGTTTGATAAGTTAAGCTTATTACCCAATTTATTAGCTGCTTATGCTGACATTTTGGCGCGTTTTGCTACTCAGGGAGTGCAATGGGTACAGCTCGATGAGCCCATGCTCGCATTGGAATTGGATGGCGAATGGCAAGCAGCGATCACTGAGGCGTATCAAGCCCTCAGCACTGCGAAGGTGAAGATCCTTCTTACCAGTTATTACGGCGGTATCGCACACCATCAAGCGCTGGTATCGGCCTTGCCGGTCGCGGGGTTGCATATCGATTTAGTCACAGCGCCGGATCAATTGGCAGTCTTTGCCAATGCGCTTGGTCAAGATCAAATTCTGTCGGCGGGTGTGGTCAATGGCCGCAACGTGTGGGCGGCAGAGGCGGATTTGATTGCCGAACGCATAGGCGCGGTTGCCCGTGATCTCGGAGATCG
The DNA here is from genome assembly GCF_018224605.1 of Shewanella sp. M16. NCBI lineage: Bacteria > Pseudomonadati > Pseudomonadota > Gammaproteobacteria > Alteromonadales > Shewanellaceae > Shewanella > Shewanella sp. M16. The sequence goes on from NZ_JAGTUL010000004.1 coordinate 66,618, forward strand.
CTTGTGGATCGGTACCTCTTGCTCACTCCTGCACAGCCCTGTGGATTTAGAGGTGGAAGCCACGCTTGAGCCCGCGCTGCGTCAACAACTCGCGTTTGCGAAGCAGAAATTACTCGAACTGGCCAATGTGCGCCAATTGCTACTGGCACCTGAATCTATCGCGGCAAAAGAGATTGTGCAAACCTGTTTGGCACGCCGTGAGGCGAAAGCGCAGGCCGCCGACAGTCAAGTGATTGCCCGCGTTGCCGCGTTGACATCTGCCGATTATGAGCGTGTCAGTGATTTTAGCGTACGCCAAGCTGTGCAGCAGCAGAAGTATCGTTTACCTCTGTTGCCGACCACTACCATTGGTTCCTTCCCACAAACACCGGCAATCCGTGGACTACGCAGTCGCTGGCGCAAGGGCGAGCTAAGTGATGCACAATATACCGAACAATTGCAGCAAGTCACCCGCGATACTATCGACCGCCAGCTTAAACTCGGTATCGATGTGCTGGTTCATGGTGAGGCCGAGCGCAACGATATGGTGGAATACTTTGGTGAGCAGCTTGCGGGCGTTGGTTTTACTAAAAATGGTTGGGTGCAAAGTTATGGCTCACGCTGTGTTAAGCCGCCATTGATTTATGGCGATGTTAGTCGTCCAAAGGCGATGACGGTCGATTGGGCCGAGTTTGCCCAGAGCCTAACAGACAAGCCTGTAAAAGGCATGTTAACTGGCCCTGTGACGATTCTGCATTGGTCATTCGCCCGTGAAGATATCGGCCGCGATGTGATTGCGACTCAGCTGGCGCTGGCGATCCGTGATGAAGTGGTGGATTTACAAAATGCAGGTATTGGCATTATACAAATTGATGAGCCAGCCTTCCGTGAAGGTCTGCCATTGAAACAAAGTGAGTGGCAAGCCTATTTAGATTGGGCGGTGAATGCCTTTAAACTCAGCGCTGCAGGGGTTATTGATGAGACTCAAATCCACACCCACATGTGTTACAGCGAGTTCAATGATACGATTACCGCGATTGCCGCCATGGATGCCGATGTGATCACTATCGAGACTTCGCGTTCACGGATGGAGTTACTCAATGCCTTCGAAGATTTTGAATATCCCAATGAAATCGGTCCCGGTGTGTACGACATTCACTCGCCAAACACTCCAAGTGTGGAGGCCATGGTGCACTTAATCGAGAAAGCGGCGCAAAAAGTGCCCGTACGTCAGCTGTGGGTCAACCCAGATTGTGGCCTAAAAACCCGTACTTGGGATGAAGTCGAACCCGCACTGAAAAACATGGTCGATGCCACGCGAGAACTACGTCACCGCCTTGGTTAATATTATGCTTGAGTGAAATATTTTTTTACTGAGTTTATTGAGTTAGTAACAGCGGATGCTTATGCATCCGTTGTTGTTTATTGCTTGCCGACTAACTTAAGCATCTCGCGGTAAGCCTTTTTCGATAATGCGCACCATGCGCTCGGTTTTGCGGCGGGCTTTTTGTTGTTCAGTTGCTGCGCTTTCAGCAAGGCGCGATTGCTGGGCATTAAGCGCCCATTCAATATGCTCACGCACTATCTCATCGATATCTTCGCTGTGATTGCGGGCGTTAAGTGCGGCAATAATGCTTGGGCTCGCGGGAGCGTTACCCAGTGCTACTGCAATATTACGTAGCCAACGTTTATGTCCAATGCGACGAATGGCGCTGCCTTCAGTTTGTTTAAGAAACTCGGCCTCGCTCCAAGCAAAAAGGCTGAGAAGGTCAGGTTGCTTTAACTGCGGACGAATATGAAAGTCAGTTTCTTCAGTCAGCGGCGCTTGGCGATTGATGGGACACGCGAGTTGGCAATCATCGCAGCCATAGATGCGATTGCCCATGAGTGGCCTAAATTCTTCGGGAATAGCGCCCTGCAACTCAATGGTGAGATAGGAAATACAGCGTCTGCCATCGACCACATAAGGTTCTACGATTGCACCCGTTGGACAGGAGGTAATGCAGGCGACACAAGTGTTACAGCCTTCTTGAATGGGAATATCCACAGGTAGAGGCAAATTGATCAGTAGCTCACCTAAAAAGAACCAACTGCCAGCCTCATGGTTGAGTATGAGTGAGTGTTTACCTGTCCAGCCTATACCGGCTTTTTCGGCTAGGGGGCGCTCAAGTACAGGGGCTGAGTCAACAAAGGGGCGAAAGTCAGCGGCATCGAAACCGAGAGCAACTAACTCTGCACTGATTTGATCTCCGAGCTTTTTAAGTCGAGCGCGGATCAACTTGTGATAGTCGCGACCTCCGGCATAACGGGAAATATAACCTAAGTTGGGATCGGTGAGATTCGTTGCAAAGCCAGCTTCGGGTGGCAAATAGTCCATCCGTACGGAGATCACCCGCACTGTGCCCGGATGCAGTTCTTGCGGGCGAGCGCGCATCATGCCATGGGTAGCCATATAGGCCATTTCGCCATGAAAACCTTTGTCTAGCCATGCTTGGAGTTTGGCTTCTTCAGCGGTTAAATCCGTATCGCAAATGCCAACCTGCGCAAATCCGAGTGCTTTTCCCCACGTTTTAATTTGCAGAGCGAGCCGCGACAGCATGCTGGCATAGGATTGGCTTGGGGTTTGATTGACTAAAGTTGACATGAATTGATTGCAGCGAGGCTCTTGGCTAGGTGGCAATATGATAGCAGTTTTCACTTATTGAGGACGAGTTTACTCAGAAGGGGGCGTGAGGCGATATTTTCTTTGGGGTATTTGTTTATTTGCTGTTGGGATTGAGTCTATGATTAGGTCTACTGTTTATCGTTTGGTATTCGTATGCTGAGTGCGATTCCCCTTAGGGCGTGTTTTCTTGCGATGAGCTTATTAGGCCTGATGCCTAATCTTGTTTTTGCGGCGCCTGACAAGTTGAAATTGGTGACCGAAGCTTGGCCTCCCATGAGTTACGAGCAAAATGGTGTGCCGCAAGGTTTTGCGGTGGACTTAGTCAATACCTTGCAATCAAGACTGGGTCAGAGTGAAAAAATCGATGTGTTACCTTGGGCTCGGGCGTATTCGATTGCTAATACCTCTGCGAACGTTTTACTTTTTGCTACGTCAATTAATGATGAACGAGCTGAGCAGTTTGATTTTATCGGTCCTATTGCGACCAGCAAAATTGCATTGTACGCAAGGGCGGCAGATCCTATCGCTCTCGATCAACTTGCTGAACTTCAATCGACAGATATTGTGGGGGTTTATCGGGAATCGGCGGGTGCGCAGTTGCTACAACAAGCGGGCGTGGATAATTTGCTGGTGGCGAGTTTTCCACAGCAATCGGCGAAACAGTTGCTGTTTTCTCGAATTCGTTTTTGGTGCCAAGCGGATCTTGCGGTAAAGCAGATACTCGAAGAGGTTGGCGCGAGTGAGACAGATATCCGCCAAGTGTTTGTGGTATCGGAGATTAATCTCTATTTAGCTTTTTCTAAAGGGACGTCGGCGGAAACCGTTATCAGTTGGCAAACAGAGCTTGAGAAAATGAAAGACTCGGGTGAATTTAGTCGTCTGTATCAGACATGGTTTGGCACTTTGCCACCGCCATTACAACATCAAGTGTTTTGGCATAAGGCCGTTTAATTCTCTCTTAAAGCCTCATTCTTGGCTGATTTCACACAATTTCTGCCCGCATTTTTAGCCTCATAAAGAGCATTGTCGGCCCGCTTTAGCAAGGTGGCAAAATCTTTATCTTGATATGCATCTTCAGTATTATTTTGTGGTTCTAAAGTGGCGACACCAGCGCTAACGGTTAATTTGAGTTCTGCTGGTAAATTCTGTGCGCTAAGGCGGCTAATATGGTTCTGCAATTGATGCGCCAGCGCTAACGCACCTGTGGCGTCAGTGTTAGGCAATAGGATTAAAAACTCTTCACCACCGATGCGGCCAACGAGGTCTTTATTACCTGATAAGGCTCGGCCTGCATTTGCAATGGTCATAAGGGCGCGATCGCCTAATTCATGGCCGAAGTTATCGTTGATTTTTTTGAAGTGATCCGCATCAAAAATAATCACTGAAAAAGGGCTTTGATGTTTTAAGGCTTGCTGAAAATATTTCGCGGCTTGGGCATAAATATGCCGACGATTAGGGAGTTTGGTAAGGTAATCCGTGAGGGCAATAACTTGCAGTTGGCGATTTCTATGTACTTGTTTATAAGCGAATATAGACACTATCGTCAGGATAAAGCCCGCTAGTAATAGGATAATGTGTTGCAGTGATTTGTTCTTTTCGAGTAGCGCGAGCTCTTGTTCTTTAAGGTTTTGGTTTTCAATCAAGCGTTGATTTTCAGATTCAATCCGACTGGTATCAAACTTGACCTTTAATTCTGTCGTATGATGGGAGAGAGAATTGCCATCGACTTTTTTTGTTAGGGTAACAAATTCTTGCAGCGCTCCGTAGGCGGCAGATAAATCATTCATAGCCACATATATGTTACTTTTAAGCTGCAGCAGTTGAGTGAGTCCCCGATTATTCTGCAGAGTGCGAAAGGCTTTTTCCCCTTGCTCAAGTTCGGTAAGCGCCTCTTTATAGCGAGCTTGTTGAAACTTTATATCGGCCATAAAAAGCTTCATGAAGCTGTAATCGGTCAGATCTTTTTCATTAATAACAGTATCGGCTTCGATTAAATACTTTTCGGCTTCGTTTAGACGATTGAGTTTGATTAAGCTGTAGGCAATATTCGTTGCCATAGTTGCTGCCACTTTTTCCTGCTGATGTTCCTTGAAGTATTGATAACTTACTAAGAAATTATCTACGGCCTGTTGATGTTCACCGAGTTCATCTAAGGCAAGGCCAATGTCCGAGTTGACATACATTGCCTGTTCTTGGTTATTGTTTTTTAGATAGAGAGCTTTGAGTTTGGTGTAATAGCGGATTGCACTTTGGGGATCGCCATAACGTCTAAAACTGGTAGCAACATCGGCAAGGTTAATGTTAGCCCAACCGCTTAAATTGAGTGATTCATAGAGATCTTGCGCTGTGACGAGATCGTCTAATGCCGCAGAAAAATCGCCAATATAAGAGTAAAGTGCGCCGCGAATGCTGCGCGAGTCGGCGATTAGCTTAAGGTCTTCATGCTCATAGGCACGTTTAACACTGAGATTATAGCCTTCCATCGCGCCATCCATATCACCACTTAATTGCAGAAACCAAGAGCGGCAGAGAGTGAGGTCGGTAATGAAATGGGGGGAGGCGGTTGGCGGAATATTGCTCAGTGCTTGGTTAGTATTTTTAAGTGCCAGTGCAATAGCGGTGTCGTTTTCTGTATTCTGATCCCAGCATTTAAGCAGTTGCAGCTTTTCATGACGGGTGACATCGTCAGTCGAAATTAGTTTGCTTAATAACACTAGATTGCTTTCGATTTCTTCACGGGTCATAGGGACGCCGCTTTCAAATCTTGCAAATATTTTATCAACCTGAGTCTTTTCTTCTGCCATAGCGTTGCTGAGCGGCAGTAGAAGCAGCAATAAGGAGAATGATAAATACCTAAGTTGATGTAGCAAAAAAGATTCCTGTTCGAATTAAAATCAATAGCTAATTATTAGCTTAGCATAACTTGTTTGCTCATTTTTAATATAGATGTATAGCAATTTTGCATTCGGTTAATGATCAAGGTATAAACTCCGCCTTGGTTATTATCCCACAAAGGAATCACCCTTGAAGAAATTACTCTGTGCTGCATTATTCATTATGAGTGGCACTAGCTGGGCAGGCTCAGATTTAGAAACCTCTGGCGATGTATTGCATTTATTATTACCCGCTACTGCGATGGGCGCGACCTTGTTTTATGAAGAGGGTTATGACGGTAGTTGGCAGTTAATTCAGGCAGCGGTGTCGAGTCGGTTAATTGTTGAAGGTCTTAAGTATAGTGTGAGTAAAGACAGGCCAGACGATAGTGGCGATGATTCGTTTCCATCGGGTCATACCTCAGACAGCTTTATGGCGGCGACGTTTATTCAGCAGCGCTATGGTTGGCAATATGGTTTACCTGCCTATGTTGCCGCATCTTATGTGGGTTACACACGAGTGGCGAGCGACCAACATTACCTCGAGGATGTGTTAGCTGGCGCGGCGATTGGAGCGCTGGCGGGTTGGTATTTTACTCAACCCTATGAGGGGATTACAGTTACGCCGATTGCGGGTAACGGCGTTTATGGTTTATATGTGAGTGGCCAGTTTTGAGTCTATTTTTGGGATGCGAATCGAGATTTTTATGAGTGAATTATCAGCTGTTTACCGTGAAACTGCCGAGCAGATTTCTTACAATGTTGCGAATAAAGTGTTACCAATGGCGAAATTACCGGGTGACTTATTAGCAGCGTACCAAGGTTTGTGTGCCGAACTGTTGGAAGACAGGGAAGGTAAATTTAGCCAAGCTTGGGCATCTTTACCTGCCAGTGCGCGTAATCTAATGGAACAAGCCGCATTCCACGGTTTCTATATCGCGAATGCTTGGTTGCAATTGAGTCGTGTCGCCCAAGAAATTTCTGAGCAAGCCGATACCGATAGTGCAATCCAAGAGCAAGAATATAATGGCATTTTTACGCGCTTAGCCGATGAATCGCTCAAAGAAAGCCTACGTAAGTTGAAGAAAGCGCGTACCGATCGTGCTTTGCTCAATAGCTTTAAACAGGTGATGGCACCTTAGTGTTCTATTGAAATGAAAAAGCCCGTTACTGCAAAGTAACGGGCTTTTTGCTGGCTAGCACAAACGCTCAACTAAGCTGCTTTACTGCGACTTGGGTCGCGGCAACGCTATGCTTAGAACGAAGTGCGTTTGTAGCGGCGATATTCTGGACTCCAGAAATTGCCTTCAATCGACTGCTGTAAGATCTCATCGCTCATTGGCAGTGTTAACCCTTGTTCAACTGCTACTTTACCTACTGCGAAAGCAATATGCTTACTCACAGCATGGATATCTTCGAGTTTAGGCAGTAGTGGACCAGTACCATCGATTGCCAGTGGCGAACATTCGGCAAGTGCGCGACTTGAAGCCATCAACATGGCATCGGATACATGACGTGCGCCCGAAGCTAATACGCCTAAGCCAATACCTGGGAAGATAAAGCTGTTGTTGCACTGGGCAATTTCATAGGTTTCACCATCGACAACCACAGGCTCGAATGGGCTGCCCGTAGCGACGAGTGCTTGACCTGAGGTCCAATGCAAAATGTCCTTCGGTGTCGCTTCTACGCGGCTGGTGGGGTTCGACATAGGGAAAATAATCGGCCGAGCACAATGGCTGTGCATAGCGCGAATAATTTCTTCGGTGAAGAGACCCGGAACGCCAGATACCCCAATCAGCACTGTCGGCTTGGCGTTGTTAACCACATCGAGCAGTGAAATATTGTCGCTGAAATTGCTCCAATTTTGGATGTTGGTGCATTTCTGCGCCAATTTTTGCTGGAATGGCAACAGGTTAGGCATGTTGTCGAGCAATAAGCCCCAACGGTCAACCATACACACTTGAGTGCGAGCTTGCTCGTCGCTGATCCCTTCAGACACCATTTGTGCCACGATAGCTTCGGCAATTCCGCAACCGGCACTACCAGCACCGAGGAAGGCGATACGTTGTTGATTCAATTCAGTGCCCGCAGCCTTACACGCGGCGAGCAAGCAACCAACGGCAACCGCAGCAGTACCTTGAATATCATCGTTAAAGCAGCAATAGCGATCCTTATACCGCTCTAGGATTGGCATGGCATTCTTTTGGGCAAAGTCTTCGAACTGGATCAAAGTATCCGGCCAACGCACGTGGACGGCTTGCATAAAGGCTTCGATAAACTCGGCATATTCTTCGCCACCGATGCGTGGATGGCGCCAACCCATATACATAGGATCTTCTAACAACTGCGGATTATCTGTGCCTACGTCTAAGGTAATAGGCAGGGTATAAGCTGGACTGATACCGCCACAGCTAGTGTAGAGTGACAGCTTACCGATAGGGATCCCCATGCCGCCAATACCTTGATCGCCAAGGCCTAAAATACGTTCACCATCAGTGACTACGATAATTTTAACTTTTTGACGAGTCGAGTTATTGAGGATGTCATCGATCCTATCTTTGTTCGGATAGGAGATAAACAAACCACGGTTGCGGCGATAGTTTTTCGAGAAACGTTCACAAGCTAAACCTACCGTCGGCGTATAGATGATGGGCATCATCTCGCTGATGTTATTTTGCACTAAACGATAAAATAAGGTCTCGTTTGTGTCTTGGATATTACGTAGGTAAATGTGCTTGTCTAAGTCGTTATTGAAACTTCTAAATTGATCGTAGGCGCGAGAAGCCTGCTCCTCAATCGTTTCAATGGCATAGGGGACTAAGCCTTCGAGGTTAAAGAAAATACGCTCTTCTTCAGAAAATGCACTGCCCTTGTTAATCAGTGGGGCTTCAAGAATGGCAGGTCCTGCAAACGGAAGATAGAGGGGGCGTTTATTATCGTCCATGGGTAACCTTTTGAGTTATTGTTTAAGTGGTCAATACGTGCTGTAAGTCACGTAAGGTTATCATGAAATGTGATCTTTGTTGTCCGTGGAACGAGGTATTTGTGGTTTTTTTTGCAGCAGTAAAAAAGTCAGCTGTTTTAAACAGGATTTCTGAGGTTGTTGAGATGGAATTGTTAAGGTCTTGTTTATATCCAAACAAGCTCAGGTGTAGATAAAAACGGATATAAAAAAACGCAGCCTAAGCTGCGTTTTATGTCATAAGTTTAGCGTTATACGCCGCGATACTTAAGTGATAAGCCGCGGATAAAGTTACGCAGTATTTGATCGCCACACTCTTTAAAATTCTTGTGGTCTGGATTGCGGAACAGGGCGCTTAGCTCTGATTTTGACATTTGCACTTCGGCTAAAGCCAAAGCTGCTACTATGTCTTCTTCACGCATTTCGAGGGCAACTCTCAGCTTTTTAAAGATGAGGTTGTTGTTTAAACGTGAAACGGGCGCTGGAATTTCTGCACCTTCACGTAGACCGCGCTTCTCTATGATAAGACCATCTAAAAACTGACATAAGGTCGTGTCGTTACAAGCTTTATAACCTTCTTCCTCTTCTTTACGTAGAAGATCAATCATCTCTTCGACAGGCACTTCTCTTCCAGCTTTAGCAAAAATTTTAATCATTTTTGCATTGCTAAAATCAAACACGAAGCGCAAACGGCGCAAAATATCATTATTAATCATGGTCATCTCTTGGCGCGGCTGCGCTGTCTGGTTTAAGAGGCGGTATTATATACCCAAACCACCTTAATTGCAGAATTCAGCGGGAATTTAATGGCAGTTAGTTAAGGCCATTTATTACTCCGGCATAAACATTCTGGCAATTAACCTTTAATTATGTTGTACCAATAGATAAACAGTGCCGCGAAAATCAGTAGATAAATCAGGCCAAACCAAGAGAGTAGTTTCATCTTAGTCCCATATCTGTCTGTCTCGGGAAGCTGCTTGCTGGTCATTAAGCGGTAATTTAACCAAGCAAAAATGACTGTGGTCATAAAGGCCAAGATCATCACAAACTCGAGTAACGGTAAGAGTGCACCTTTAAAGAAGAGGATCAGCAATAAGCCAAAGGCACTGATGGCGAGCATGATCCCTGTGAGGCGTTTGTCTGAACTGGTCTTTGCGGTGAGTAACTGCCAGCCCATATCTAAGGTACGGCTATAGCCATCAATCACTGTTACTGTTGTGCTGAAAATACACAGAAATGCCACAATACCAATAAGATAACGACTCTCGCCGCCCATCACTTGGCTGTAAAGATTAATCAATTGATTAGCAAACTGTGCGCCGGAATCTGAAAAGTGTTCGCCACTGCCGTGCATCACTAAAGCGCCCAAGGACAAAAACACGATCGCGAGGATCGCAGTGATGATGTAGCCTAAGTTAAAGTCGAGCAGTGCCTGCGCTTTCGTGACCGTCTGGCTTTTCTGTTTTTCGAGCAACCAGAGAGAATTCCAAGCGCTGACTTCAATCGGTGCTGGCATCCAACCCATCATGGCGACCAAAAATCCCACATGGGCCATTGCCAAGGTGAAGGAGATACAAAATTGCTCGCTAATGGTTGAGCGTGATCCCAAGCTAAGGCCACGGCAATTAAGGTGGTTAAGGTTAGGGCGAACATGATGATCTTAGTGAGTCTATCAAGGAGTTGATAATGGCCTAAAATCAGTAAAGCCAAAGAACTCAGCAATACCAGCAGGGCTAACCAATCGATGGGCAGCGGAATAAATTGGGTCAACATAGCGGCGGTTAACATGCACACCCCTGCTGTACTGGCAATGGCGGCGATAACATTGAGCCCAGTAAACAGCAGTAAGTAACCTCGGCCCTGTTTTTGGTAGCCGTGCAGTAGACTCTCCCCTGTGGCAGCTGTGTAGCGTGCGCCAGCTGCAAAGAAGGGATACTTAAGTAAATTCACCCCAAGAATTACCCAAGCCAGTTGCCAACCAAATTCGGCGCCCGCCCGAGTCGAGGCGACTAAATGGGATGCGCCAATCGCCGCTGCGGCCATAAGTACACCTGGGCCCATGGCTTTAATGCCGAGAGTTAGGTGTGTCATCCAAGAAGATGAAGGAGAAGTTACTGAAGATTCTGTCATGTCGTTATTAAAAATGCCTGTTGAAAATTAATCTGGGGAATCGAACACTCCCTCATGCTAAGGCTGCGCTAACGCTAAGTGAGTGGCTCAACATTAAAGGTAAAGTGATTGAACTAAAAGTTGTTTTATTCAATTTATCCGTTTAATTTTTGGCTGAGTAAAGTTTCAATGCGTTTTAAGCTTGCAGCCATTTCGGCTACGATTTGTAACAGCGTATTATCTGGCTGTGCCGATGGGATTGTTGGGTGCAAGGGTTGGGTAAGCCGTTCTTTTTGTTCTAATACACGGGTTCTAAATTGAGGCGCATCGACTATGCCGACTAAGCTTATCAATGCGCCTGCGCCCGATTGCCCTGCGGTTTCTACCGTGAGTTTATGCAGACCAAATAGGCGCATAATTGGGCCTTGGATCAATGCCATATCGGTAATTTTGTCCAAAGGCACTGTGTTTTCAGTACGAGTTAATATGCCCCTCCTGACAATAAGTTTATTGCTGGTGAGCTCGGCACTCATATTGCGAATATAGCGGCGAGTCCCCCACAGCCCGATTGGAAACCAAAGCAATAACAAGGGAATACCTATTATGCTTAGACTGAAATAGGCGGCTCCTGAGAGTAACCAATACAGACCTAAATGGGTTTCAAACTCTGCTTGATAAATAATCTTGTCTTCCATCTTTCTTCCTTAAATTTTGATATTCAAATACTGCGACTTGTCTTGTAGGTTGAATCTTTAGTGCCTAGACCTACTTTGATTCTCGTATGAGGAAAATACACCGTCTCAAATGTAACAAAATTTTAACTTTTATTTCTCTGCCATTGACTTTGGTTTGTAACTCATTACCTTGTATGTTGTTAATTTAGGGTTTTCTTATTGTTAAAATAATTTTAATGAGATAAATAAAACAAGGGAAATGTATGAACAGACCTCAGATTCTACCCAGTGCTTGTGCAATCGCAATTGCTATGGCATGTACGCCAACAGTGGCCCATGCTGCCGATAAAGGTGCAGAAAAAGTTGAACGTATTGAAGTAACGGGTTCCCGTATTAAACGTACCGATATTGAAGGCCCTTCCCCTATTCAATCGATCAGTAAAGACGATATTGCCAATATGGGATTTGATAACCTGCAGCAATTACTTGAACGCATGCCTGCCAATGGTGCTGGCGCGTTTTCTACCCGAGGTAACAGCCAAGATTCAACCGCCAACGGCGGCGCATCTATCAGTCTACGTGGTTTAGGCCCAGACGCGACCTTAGTGTTAATTAATGGTCGTCGTGTTGCGGCGAGTGCTTTTGCCGAAGGTATCACTAATTCCTTTGTTGATATCAATAATATTCCGGTATCAGCTATTGAACGTATCGACATACTGAAGGACGGTGCATCGGCTATTTATGGTTCTGATGCGATCGCGGGTGTGGTTAACATAGTTCTGAAAAAAGACATTGAAGGCATTGAGGTCAATCTTGGCTACGGTGATGCTTCAGGCACTGGCTACGATGAAACTACTGCGAATATGGTGTGGGGGATGAAGTCCGATAAGGGCAGTGCCTCTATCATTCTCGACTATTTTAAAAATGATACTTTAGCGGCAACGGATTTAGGCCGTTTTGGAACTGCAGATCAGAGTCCTTACGGCGGTGAAGATTCGCGTTCTTCCCGTGGTTTTCCTGGGTATTTTTATGTGGATGGGGTGCCGACAGTTGACCCAGCTTGCCCTGCCGATCGCAATATAGACGGTGAAGTTTGTGTCTTTGATTATGGTCCGTATAACCTTGTTGTGCCTGCTGCTGAACGTGTGGGTGCTATTGGTCAATTCGAATATCACTTTAATGATGATTTAACCGCTTTCCTCGAGTTAGCTGCCCAGCACAACACATCGGAAGCGGGCGGTGCGCCGACGCCACTTGATGAGAAAGCTGGCTTAACCGTACCTGGAACTCATCCAAATAACCCGTGGGGGAAAGATATTGAAATCGGTCGTTTCCGCACCGTTGATGCGGGTGCGCGTCGTTGGGATATTGAATCTGATACTCTACGTTTAGTCGCAGGTTTACGCGGTGTAGTTAAAGACTGGGACTGGGAAGCTACGGTGCAAAAGGGGCGCAGTGAGTCAACTCAAACTGGTGACCGCAGCCAAGGTTGGGTAAGAACAGATTATTTGCAACGTGAAATTGATGCGGGTCGTTACAATCCTTTCGGTGGCACCATGAACTCCCAAGATGTCATTGATGATATTACCACCAGTCTAGTGCGCCAAGGTCTGTCAACCATGACTTCCTATGCGGCGAATATCTCAGGTCAAGCATTTACCCTTGCTGATCGCGATATCATGATGGCGGCTGGAGTTGAATATCGTGAAGAAGCCATCAGCGACGAGCCGGATGAGCAATTTCAACGTGGATTGATTTTTGGTACCGAAGCTGTGTCAGCTAAGGGCGATCGCGATCAATGGGCGGCGTATACTGAATTTTCCATCCCTGTAACGGATAACTTCGAGCTGCAACTTGCGGGTCGATATGATCACTACAGTGATTTTGGTTCAACCACTAATCCTAAGATTGCTTTCCAATGGGGTATTAGTGATGAGATAACGGCGCGTGCCTCTTGGTCTACTGGGTTCCGTGCGCCTTCATTAGCGCAAATTGGTTTGGGTCCATCTGAAGAAAGTAGCTTCCTAATTGATAAATATCGCTGCGCAGCCGACGGTCAAGGTTGTACCTTGTCTGATGAAACGACTGAGTTTGCAGGTAACCCAAAGTTAAAGGCTGAGGAGTCAGAGACTTGGAATATCGGCATGATATGGGCGCCAAGCCAGAAGTTCGATATTGGTTTCGATATCTACAGCATCACTCAAGATAATAAGATTGATAAGTTGTTACTGCAGGATATTTATGACGCTAATTGTAACGATCAGAACAGCACTGTGTGTGTGCGCCTAGCACCTCAAGCTGGTCAAACATTTGGCGCACTAGATGTGATCCGCTCAAGCTTTGTTAACTTAGGTTCGCAAGAAGTTCAGGGTATGGATGTGTCGACCCATTATGGATTCGAACTCGATAGTTATGGCGACCTTAAGTTCGGTCTTGAATGGAGTTATCTGCATAACTTTGAAAAAGATGATACTCATCAAGTGGTCGATTATACCGGAGAGTATAAGTATCCGAAGAATCGTTGGTTAGCGACAACCAACTGGACTATGGATAACTTTGCCGCCAATTTAAATTTGAGTTATATCGGTGAGTTTGAAGATTTCAACAAAACTCGTACAATTGATGCTCAAATTTTAGTCGACATGTCAGGTACTTATCGCTTCAATGAGATGTTCAAGCTGACACTAGGCGTGAACAACGTATTTGACGAAGAACCACCATTCGCTATCGGTGATGGTGATACCGACCTCTACGGTTATGTGACATCAGTACATAATCCAATGGGTCGCTACATTTACACTAAACTCTCAATGAACTTCTAATATTAAGCCTACGAGTTTTATAGCTCAGTGCTTTATATCAAAGTGTAGTGAAATCGAAACGGCGCATTAAGCGCCGTTTTTTATGGGCAGATTTGCACTAACGCAAACTCAGTGTATCTTCGTTAGGACACGAATTAACCGGACTAAAAGGGCGTTGCAATGATCACTTTATATGGCACACCGCGCAGTCGCGCATTACGAGTTGCTTGGGTGTTGGAAGAGTTGTGGGTTGATTGGGATTTTTCCTTTGTGGATATGACTAAAGGTGAGCATCGCAGCGCGGCATTTTTAGCGATAAATCCCTGTGGTAAAGTGCCTGTGCTAACGGATGCTGAGCTAGTGTTATCTGAATCAGCGGCGATTTGCCTTTATCTCGCAGAAAAGTATGGCGAGGGTAAGTTGTTGCCACCAGTGGGGAGTAACGCTTCTGGTTTGCACCATCAATGGGTAAGCTTCATCATTACTGAGCTTGAGCAGCCGCTTTGGACTTTGGGTAAACATAAGTTTGCCTTGCCTGAGGCGCAGCGTCATCCGCAGATCATGCCTTGTGCGGTATGGGAGTTTGATAAGGCGGCGGCATTGGCCGCAGCCATGTTGCCTGAAAGTGATTTTTTGCTCGGTGATGACGTTTCGGTGGCGGATATTTTGCTAGCCCATACCTTAATGTGGGGCACATTGTTCGAACAAGCCATTCCACCTAAACTCGCCGCTTATCGCGATAGGTTGTCTGCGCTGCCGTCGCGTCAATCAGCTTTACAGAAGATGGATGCTGTGGTGGCCGCTAAGGGCTAATCATTCTAAGTCGCTGATTATCTGAAATCATTATGAGAATATAAAAAGGGCAGATAGTGATATCTGCCCTTACTGTTAACGCGAGTACTAAGCTTCTGGATTTGCACGCTTATAGCTGAGTCGCAGCCCACTTTGCGCGACTTTCGCGGCTTTCACTCATTTTGGTTGGTTCACGGAAGGCTTTGTAGGCCTCCACGTCGAGAGCCACTAGGCTGACGTCGACTTCTAGGACCAGTTTGCACTCTTTCTTAATGCGCCAAGCGGCCGTGTTGTACAGCTCAGTAAAAGGCAGTGAACTTAAGAATTCGGGGTTGTATTGTGTGTAAACCGCTTGAGTGGGGTAGACCACGAAGGCTAAGTGACGTTTAGGTTCTTTCTTAAATAGTTCTTCGATACCATCGCAGGTGTTGAGCACTTGCATCTCAATGATGTCATCAATATCAAGCAGTTTCTTTTGTGCCAGCTCAGGTGCCAGTTGTTCACCGCTTTCCCAGGCGAATACATCGGCTTCGCTATGGTTAGTCAGAGCACCAACTTGAGCCGCGCTTAAGCTGAGTGACTGGCGTAAGTAGCTCATTTCGATGGCATTCAAGCCAATGTTCTTAGACATAATCGTGTTCTCAATGCAATAAAAGTAAAATTAGTATTTGATCTTTAACCAGATTTCTTCAACCCATTCCCAAAACGACTCCCAATAGATATCGGTAAAGTCGCCGTTTTTCCAGAAATGTACTTGACCATCTTGGTCGATACAGTAAAAAGCATCACCCTGCTGACATATGGCAATCATGTCCCTTGGCATACCGATGGACCACGCATAGCAAGTCACTTCGGGCAGGTAGGTGTGCGAGTAGGGATCCGATGCTGTTACTGGCTCTATCGTGCCGTAAATTACATCACTGGCATACAACAGGTATTCTTTTAGCTCCCTTGGCAATGAAATCAGGATTTGCTCTTCGACTTCGACGAGCTGCTCAAATGTGGGTAATTCGAGTGGTACAGGAACAGTTTCGCTGCGTTCTTGGAGTTGCTCAATAATGTCGTGCATGGCATTTCCTGCTGATAGGGCTATGGCGCGGGATTATATACTCAAATGGCACTTTGATGCGAGAGAGTGCTTTTTTACACCTTATTAAGATGATGTTTCAGGCGCTGTAAAATATAAAAAAGGCGCTGGTACCTTTACAGATAACCAGCACAAGAGTGGAAGATTTTTAGTTAAGCGACTGAGGCTCTTAATAAACTGGCTTCATCAACCCGTTTATAGTTAAGCCATGCCTTGTGGTACAACTTATGTGATTCTTGACGTAATTGGGCAATCTGCGCGAGTTCAAACTCACTTAGTGAACGTTGTTGTTTACGAGCATTGGCCTCAATCCTCTGTACTTTTTCATATACCTTGTGTTCAGGACCATTTTTGATATCAGCGATATCCTGTAGGTGCAATTGCACTTCAGCAATCATGCCTGATTGGGGTAAGCGTACCAGTAGATTGAGATCGCGATAGCCGGAGGCTTTAGGTTCAGCAAAGCGGTTTTTTTGTTTCACAACTTGGGTGTGCTCATTCAAAGTTTGGTAGGCCTGCATCAGATCTTGAATGCTGTTGGTCACAATACTTGCCCTTGCAAGGTCGGTAATTTGGCTGGCATCACCGTTAAATTTTGTGGCCACTTTATCGGCTGCTCTTTGGTAACTCTTTACTGGCGGAACAATCACTTGTACCTGTGAATAATGGGCAATCTTGGTGAGTAATTGGGCGAGCTCAGCTTGTGCATCATAGGCTTGGTGATGGAGCACGGATAAGTCATTCGAGGATTGATGAGGCGCATCGAAGGTCTGACTGCTGAGTGCATATAGACCTTGTAGGTCATGGCTTGATGCCTGTCTTGCACTGTAATTACCACGTTCTGCTTTACTGTCACTGATGTCGAGAGGATTTGCTACACCAGCGCGGCTCGATAATAAGAGTAGAAAAATAAAAAAGGTACGAAATAACTTAGTCATGCGGCCTACTTCCTTATGGGTGAGTTATTCAGGTCACGCATCCACCATAGGCTTCTATTGCTTAATTAAAGCTGAACCAACCATGAAGACTTGTTCATCTTGCGCATGGGGCTCAGTGGTTTAAGGAAATAAAAATGGCGCCACCTGTAACAGTGAGCGCCATTGTTGGCCAGCTTATGCCGCTGAACAGTGATTTAAATTTGGCTTACCAAATTTTTACGCGTTTCTCTGGTGCGATATACATGGCATCGCCAGGTTTTACATCATACGTAGTGTAGAACTCAGGCATGTTAGATAGTGCACCCAGTGCGCGGAATTCCGCTGGTGAGTGTGGATCGGTCGCTACGCGGTTACGCATGGCTTCTTCTTTAGCTTTTGCGCGCCAAATTTGCGTGAAGCCGATGAAGAAACGTTGATCGCCCGTTAAGCCATCGATAACGGGTGCATCTTTACCGTTAAGCGATTTCTTATAAGCACGATAAGCGATAGTCACACCTGACAAGTCACCAATGTTTTCGCCTAAGGTTAAGCTGCCGTTGACATGCAGATCATCAAACACTGCGTAACCATCGTACTGTGCGATTAGCGCTTTGCCGCGAGCAGAGAACTCTTTCAAGTCTTGCTCTGTCCACCAATCACGCATATTGCCTTCGCCATCGAATTTAGCGCCTTGGTCGTCAAAACCATGGCCCATTTCGTGGCCGATTACCGCACCAATACCACCGTAGTTGACTGCATCGTCAGCTGCCAAATTGAAGAATGGTGGTTGCAGAATGGCAGCAGGGAATACGATTTCATTCATGGTTGGGTTGTAGTAAGCGTTAACCGTTTGTGGCGTCATGTGCCATTCGTCTTTATCGATTGGCGCGCCCAGTTTGGCTAATGATTTAGCATGTTCAACTTCGCTGGCACGCATAGCGTTACCGATTAAGTCGTCTGCCTTGATGGTCAGCTTACTGTAATCTTCCCATTTGTTCGGGTAACCGATTTTCGGGTTGAATTTTGCTAATTTATCTGCCGCAGCCACTTTAGTGCTGTCGCTCATCCAAGTTAATTCTTTGATGCTGTCGCCGTAAGCACCACGCAGGTTTTCAACCAGTGCTTGCATACGGTCTTTGGCTTCTGGAGTGAAGTGACGTTTGACATACACTTTACCCACAACTTCACCAAGAACGCCATTGACGGCTGCAACGCCACGCTTCCAACGAGGTTCTTGTTCTTCTTGACCATTCAAGGTCTTAGAGAAGAAAGCGAAGTTTTCATTGTCTAACGCTTCACTCAGATTGCTCGCCGCGTGCGTCAGCACTTGCCATTGCATATAGGTTTTCCAAGTGGCTAACTCAGTCGTTTTTAAAACTTCGTTTAACCCTTGGATATAGCTAGGTTGGTTAACTATGATATCGGTTTGCTTGTCAGCGCCAAGAGCGGCTAAGTAGCCTGCCCAATCGATATCTGGTGCCAGTGTTGGCAGATCTTTGACTTGATATAGATTGTAGGTTTTAGTGCTGTCGCGATTTTCAACCACATCCCAATGCTTAGCAGCAATCGCCGTTTCTAAGGCTAAAATAGCTTCAGCACTTGCTTTAGGGTTAGCAAGCCCCGCAAGGGTAAACATTTTTTCGATATGAGCGACATATGCCTTACGGATATTAACGAAGCGTTCTGATTCGTTAAAGTAGTAGTCTTTCTCTGGCAGGCTTAGGCCATATTGATAGAGATGCGTTGCGTAACGGCTAGAGTTTTTTGCATCGATATCGATATAAAATGCTATTGGGGTACCCGCGCCAGCGATTTGGCTGTGGGCGAAGTACTTCACTAATTCATTCTTGTCTTTTAAGGCATTAATAGCATCGAATTCGCCTTGGATTGGTGTGACACCCAGTTTGTTGAGTGTCTCAGTATCCATAAATGAACGATATAAATCGGCCACTTTTTGCTCGTCTGTACCAACGGCGAGATTGGGCGTTGCAGCCACTTCTTCGATAATGGCTTTTACGTCGTCACGTGATTTTTCACGTAAATCGTAGAAAGCGCCAATGCTAGTGCGATCGGCTGGGATCTCAGTGTTTTTTAGCCAAGTGCCGTTAACGTATTTATAGAAATCGTCTTGTGGACGAATCGCTTTATCAAAATTAGCAAATTCAATTCCAGAACCTAGTGCTTGAGTCACTGCCGCTGCGGTGGCAGTTTTAGCCGTTTCAGGTGCTTTAACTTCGGCAGCCTTGTCATTACAGGCAGTCAGGCCTGCGATAAGTGAGGCACACAGTCCCCCAATGAGTACTTTTCTCATGTTGTTTCCTTCGAGTTTATTATTCTGCCCATTATTTGGGGCTGTTATTTTGGCAAAATGGGATTGCTTCAGGCGCAATGAACTATGTTAATGCCTTACTAGGAATCGAAACAAGGTCATTACAGTGTTTATCGTGGATTTATCTTGAGTGATATGTAACTAAAGGTTACCAGTTAGCATATTTAAGTCAGTAGCTGCAAAGTTACCGTATGCAAGCCTTTTCAGGTAAGCGAGCACTTCGATTTATCATTTTAAAATAGGGTTAACTCAGTTGCCTAATTCGTTTTGCAGGGTTGCCTGCAACCACTGTTTTGGCTGCGACATTTTTAGTTACTACGGCGCCAGCACCAATGACGGCATCATCACCAATATTGATTCCTGGCATTATGATTGCGCTGCCGCCAATCCATACCCGTTTACCGATGTGAATCGCTTTAGCGGTTTCCAAACCTGAGCAACGTAGCTCGGCATCAAGTGGGTGACTTGAGGTATAAAACTGTACATTGGGACCAATCATAGTCTGTTCATCAATAAAAATGGGGGCATTATCCTGCAAGGTGACATTGACATTGATGAACACTCTGTCAGCAAGAGTGAGATTGATGCCATAACTGATAAAAATTGGCGTGGAGATAGTTGCGACTGGCGATTTAAGGGGCAGAAGTTGTTGGCAGAGTTGGACGTACTCAGTGCTATTTTGAGCAATCGTTTGATTTAATTGTCGATTCAGTCGCTGCTGTTGTGTTCTTAAACTTAAGAGTTCGCTGTCAAGACAATCATATTCTTGGCCTGTGATCATCTTTTGGAATTCAGTCATAGCATCTTTCCCTATGGTGATTGCTGTCAATGCGTAAGGGCTAAATAGAAACACAGCTCGCGTTGAGCAGCAATTCTTTGCCCTTTGAACTGGTCGGCTTCATAATACGGCAGTTTTCTTTATTGAAGTTGAGTATTAACGTGCGTTTAGACAAATTTATCTGTGAGAGTACCTCGCTGACTCGCTCATTAGCGAAAAAAGCCCTGCACCGCGGTGATATTACTTGTGATGGCTTAGTCGTTAAAGACTCGGGTTTTAAAGTGACTGAAGGTATGTGTGTTTGCCTTGAAGGCGAGCCGATTGTCTTAGTGGGCGAGCGTTATTTAATGCTTAACAAACCGGTAGACACTATTTGCTCGACGATAGATGAAACCTACCCTTCGGTATTGAGCTTAGTGGATGTGCCTAAGCCAGAAACTTTGCACATTGCTGGTCGTTTAGATGCCGATACTACAGGTCTCGTGTTGATTACCAGTGATGGCCAATGGTCGCATAAGATCACCTCACCGAAGAAAGAATGTGGCAAACGCTATTTAGTGCAACTCGCTGAGCCTGTGGATGCTAGTTTGATTGCGGTATTTGCCGCTGGCGTTGAATTGCGCGGTGAAGATGGTCTAACTAAGCCAGCGTTACTGGAGGTTATTGATCCACAATTAGTGCGATTAACCATCACCGAAGGTAAGTATCATCAAGTGAAGCGTATGTTTGCCGCTGTGGGCAATCATGTGCAAGGGTTGCATCGTGAAAGTGTAGGGCAAATTGAATTAGACCCCACCTTAGCACTGGGTGAATGGCGATATTTGACGGCTGAAGAGATAGCTTCAGTCTGATGAGTTTGATATAAAAAATGCCGCCCGAGTTTTACTTTGGCGGCATTTTTATTTGTGCTAAATAGCTTTTATTACTGTTTCTTTAAAATCAGATGACCGCTGATGGTATTCATCTTCACGTTGGCTGCACCAGAGCCTGTTTGGAATGATAACTCTGTGCTTGGTACATATTTTTGTTTTTGCGGTACATCTTGGGTTAAACCGTTGTTGATTTTTCCACCAGGACCACCATCTAAGTTGAAGCTTGCATCGGGAACATCATTAAAGATCACGGTAATATCGCCACTCACACTTTCTAAATTCGCTTTGTTGAAGTTTTTAGCGAGTGACACTTGTGAATCTCCGCTGACGGTTCTGAGCTCGATTTCCTTGGTGACACTAAAGTTAGCATTCACTTCACCTGAGACTTGTTCAATCGTGACTTTTTCTGCCTGAGTGTGGCTTTTTAAGTCACCGCTAACGAGGCGATAATTCATTTCTCCTTTACTGTCAGTGTCCTGAATCGTGCCGGATACGGTTTCTAATTTGATTTTTCCATCAAGTGCTTTGGTCGTGATATCGCCAGAGACTGTATGTAACTCAGGTTTACCACTTAAGTTGTTGGCGTTGATATTGCCACTTACCGTATTCAAATCTAGTTCACCTTGAGTTTCGGCAACTTGTAGATTGGCAGATATGGTATCTGCACTGAGTTTAACCGTTTTTGGGACTTTAATGGTGAGCTGTGATCCTTTGTCATTATTGCCATTATAGTGGCGAGGCATCTTGTCTTCGATATTGAGACTATTTCCCTGTTGCTCAAACACAAAGCCTTCGCTCAATTCATCTAATGTGCCAGTGACACTCACTTCACTCTTATCCCATGTTTGAATGGTCACATCACCGCGTTGGACTTTGATCTGCAGTTGAGTGTCGCTGCTGACACTTAACTGTTTATCAACGCTTTGTGCTGCTAACACATTGCCCATTAAGCCTAAACAGAGTGTCGAAACCAATAGGCTAGCTTTAGTGAGATTGAGGTTACTCATAGGGTGTTTCCTTGTGTCGAGTTTCTAATGGGTAATTTTTGGCCCTGTTGTAATAGGTCGAGCTCACGCTGTTGCACCCAAAGCCACAGTTGCCAAAGTTGTTTATCGGTTGGATTTGCTTGTAAAGCTTGGTAAATCTGTGTTGCCGCGAGCCTTAGCTCAGTTAAACCTTGCTCAACGGGTGCGCTGAAGCTGCTCGTTTGCCACATTAGCGCATTTGGCGCCTGTTCTAGGTTGTCCACTTGCGCTTGGTGTGATGTTGCAATTTGGGTGAGTAATAAATGTAAGGCCGCATCCCCTGGTTGCTCTGGCATAGCTTGGTTCTGGGCAAGCTCTGTCTGCTGCATTATGAATGAGTTGAAATAGGGCAATTGGGTATATCCCAATGCCGCTAGAATAATAAACGAAGCCGCTATCGCCCAAGCGTGACTCTTCTGGGATTTGTACGTTTGGGGTATCAGCGTTTTATCCATGCGTTTTTCAATGCCTTGCCACAGATCATGTGTAGGCGACATCTCTTTGGGCGCGCTATTGATCAATTGCTCAAGCTGTTGTTCACGGGAAAGCGGCGTTAACGTCATTACAGCATCTCCTGTAGTAGTTGCTTAGCTCTATGGTATTGGGTCTTACTGGTGCCGACGGCAATGCCAAGTAAGTCAGCGATTTCATCATGTTGATAACCTTCGATTGCACAGAGTACGAAAACCATGCGAGCGCGTTCTGGCAGTTTGAAAATTAACTTATCTAATCCGCTATAGCTGCTATCAGAGCTTAAGGGTTCAGTTTCTTGTTCCAGCGGAATAAATCGTGACCAAAAGGACTTTTGTTTACGAATGCTGCTCAATGCTTGATTGACACAAATACTGTGTAACCAAGTGGAAAACTGACTCTCACCTCGAAATTGTGGCAACTTCTGCCACACTAAAATAAAACACTCTTGGGTTATTTCTTCAGCCATAGCGCTATGGCCGCAAAGGCGCAGTGATAGGGCGTAAATACGTTGGTAATGGCTTTGATACAGCAACTTGAAGGCAGTTCTGTCTCCTTGGCTCGCTAAGGTGACCAGTTCAAAGTCAGACATTGAGCCATTGAGTGGGAGGATCCCTGCTGTCACTGTAATTTCCTGCCATAATGATTGAGTGTTGTAGTTTTGACGCAGTGGGCGCTACAAAAGGTTTGGAACCTTAAAAAATATATTTTATTTAGATCAATTATCCAGCGTAACATTTTTGTAATTTGTAGTAGAATTCGCCCGAAAAAGTACTGCTAAGCTAATGAAGTAATTCATTTTATATCAATTGATATTATGACACTTACATCTGCTTTGAGACGGTATATTTAACGTAATTAAAACGAAATACTTTGTAGTAACGGTAGGGTATCACCCTGAAGAACTAAGTTAAAAATAATGCGGTACTCACAGTATGGGAGCTTAAATCGACAAGCTATCAAAGTATTTGATGTGAACTTTTAATGTATTGCTATGTTTGCGCTGTTAAAGGCTTAATTTCCAGCTATCTTTTTAAGATAGATTATATATTCGGGGACTTTCTATGCTAATCCGCTCAAAGTTGTTACTCAGTGCTGCAGTGTCTATTTCGGCACTAATTGCCATGTTTGGATTACAACTCTATTCAAATTCGGTGAAATCGGAACTTTCTAACGCGGCTCAAAGTGTGCTTGATTTAGAGCGCGACGTCTTAATTTTGCGTAAAAATGAAAAGGACTTTTTCGCTCGCAAGGATTTGAAATATGTCGAGCTGCATAAGCAAAGCCACATGGCAATCGACAGTATTGTCCCTGAGTTAGAGAAAGTCTTTAAAGAATATGGGGTATCGACTGCCTCACTTGAAAGTTTTGACCGTAATTTAAATCAGTATCAAGCCGCTTTTTCTGAAGTGGTGCAGCTACAACAAGAGATTGGCTTAACACCTAAAACAGGTTTGTACGGTACGTTACGAGCTGCGGTGCATAACGTTGAAACGCTACTCAAAGAATTTGATCAGCCCGCACTCGAAGCCGCAATGCTGCAACTTAGGCGTAACGAAAAGGATTTTATGCTGCGTCGTGAGCTAAGTTATGTCGAAACCTTCGATACTAATATTAGTAAGTTTAATGACAAGCTTCATGCCTCGAGTATCGATATTGATACTCAACGAAAAATTGAAGAGCTTATTACTCAATATCAAAAGGATTTCAAAAGCTTAATTAATAAGGAACAGCAGCTTGGTTTGACCGAAAATGACGGTACTATGGCGCGAGTTTTAGCTGCAAACCAGCAAACTGAGAGCAGTACGAGTGACTTGAAAAATTTGGCTCTTAAGGCCATTGATGATGCTGAGAGTAGTAGTGTTAATGTCGGTATTACTGTGTTTATCTTTATTGCGTTACTACTATCAATCATTACCTACTTGATTATCCGCAGTATTATCGCGCCTGTTGAGCGTATCACGCAGATCATTTCTCGCATCGAGGTGAGTAAAGATCTGACATTGAGGTGCGATGCCTCCACCCAAGACGAACTTGGTGAAATTGCACAGCATTTCAATAGCATGGTGAGTAGCTTCCAACAGCTGATTGAGCAAGTGATTGAGTCGGTCGCAACGATTAACACTTCCTGTAAACGTGTTTCAGAAAATGCCATGCTCGCCTCCGAAGGTGTGGGCCAACAACTTAATGAGACCGACATGGTCGCAACAGCAATCACTGAGATGGGCGCAACGATTGAGGAAATCGCTAAAACAACCGAATTAGCGGCATCAAAAGCGGGTCAGACCCACGATAATGCCCAAAGTGGTCAATTAGAGGTTGAGCAAACGATACATAAAATCCAGTCACTTGCTGAGCAGTTGAATAGCTCAGCAGCGGTCGTTAACGAATTGGAACGTGACAGCGAGACTATCGGTAGCGTGTTAGATGTGATCCGCGGCATTGCTGAGCAGACTAACCTTTTAGCCTTGAACGCTGCGATTGAAGCGGCGCGTGCGGGTGAGCAGGGCCGTGGTTTTGCTGTGGTTGCCGATGAAGTGCGTAACTTAGCGATGCGGACGCAATCGTCAACCCAAGAGATTGCTAACATCATTCAAACCCTGCAGACGCGTACCCGATCGATTGTGCAATTGATGGAATCTAGCCAAAAACAAGGCGTTGAAAGCGCTGAACAAGCGGCAAGTGCTGGCGCTTTATTGAAGCTTATCAATAACGACGTGCGTAATATTATGGACATGAGCACTCAAATTGCGGCGGCTATTGAAGAGCAAAGTATGGTGGCGGCCGAAGTGAACAAGAACGTGGTGGTGATCCGCGATATCGCTGAGGAGTCATCCCATGCGGCAGATGCGAATGCGTCCGCATCGGATGAGCTGAAGGCGCAGGCTGAGTTCTTATTCCGTGCGGTGAGTAATTTTAAAATCTAATGCGTAGAAGCCAGTTTACATCTGATGATCAGAAGCTGGCTTAAAAAATACACTAACAAAAACGCACTCCGAGGAGTGCGCTTTTATGTCTGAGTGATTAGCTCTGCAAGCTTAGTGATTCGTTAAAACAGTAAGCTGTGCATTGGAACCACTCAGATTAGTCAGAACGTTCAGCGACCGAACTATTAGCGACGTAACTATTAGTGACGGAACTATTAGTGACGGAACATGGCAGAAATAGACTCTTCGTTGCTTACGCGACGAATTGCCTCAGCCAGTACCGCAGACATAGTTAACTGAGTTACTTTAGCCACTTTCAACATTTCTGGGCTTAAAGGAACAGTGTCAGTCACAATCACTTCATCAATCACTGAGTTAGCGATATTTTCAGCCGCTTTGCCAGAGAACACTGGGTGAGTTGCGTAAGCAAATACGCGGTTCGCACCATGTTCTTTTAAGGCTTCAGCCGCTTTACACAGAGTGCCGCCTGTGTCGATCATATCGTCAACGATAATGCAGTCACGACCTTGAACATCACCAATGATGTGCATAACTTGCGCAACGTTCGCTTGTGGGCGACGTTTATCAATGATCGCTAAATCAGAATCATCCAACAGTTTTGCTACTGCGCGAGCGCGAACAACACCACCGATGTCTGGAGAAACAACGACTGGATTATCTAAGTTCTTCGCTAACATATCTTCTAGTAGCACTGGGCTACCAAATACGTTATCAACAGGAACGTCGAAGAAACCTTGGATTTGCTCAGCGTGCAGGTCACAGGTCAGAACGCGGTCAACACCCACGCTAGACAGGAAATCGGCAACCACTTTTGCAGTAATAGGTACACGGGCGCTACGAACGCGACGGTCTTGACGAGCATAACCAAAGTAAGGAATAACAGCTGTGATACGGCCAGCAGATGCACGGCGCAACGCGTCAACCATAACGATGAGTTCCATCAGGTTGTCGTTTGTCGGCGCACAAGTGGATTGGATGATGAACACATCGGCCCCACGTACATTTTCGTTAATTTGGACACTGATTTCACCATCGCTGAAACGACCAACCACTGCGTCTCCGAGTTTGCAAAATAGACGATCGGCTATCTTTTTAGCGAGACTGGGGGTGGCGTTCCCAGCAAAGAGCTTGATGTCGGGCACTGTATGAACCTCAGGCGTTTGCTTTATATTTTAGTGGCTAGAGTAACGACGATGTAGGGACGGGAGGAACCCGAGGCGTTATCGTTAAGTGGTTACTCTAGAAGAAAGTAGTTTAAGGGTGACTGAGTCGCGTGATGAGCGGCGAAAGATTCATCCCTTGTGCAACAAATCCTTGCATTTCAGACGGTAATTTCGCCAAGGCTGCGAGAGCTTGTTGCTTTTGTGTGAATTCCCCGAACACGCATGCGCCTGTTCCTGTCATTCTCGACGGCGCATATTCTAGCAGCCAGCCTAATGCCTTGGCAACTTGAGGGTATTTAGAAACGACTAGTTTTTGACAATCATTTGCCCAAGGTTGGTTCATTAAGGTATCTATGGCCAGTTTCGGGGTATCACGTGGTAAAAGTGGATCTTGGAATACTTCAGCGGTGGAAACATGGGCATCGGGTGCGATGATTAAGTACCAAGGCTCACTCGGATTTACCGCTTGTAAGCGTTCACCTACACCTTCGGCAAAAGCGGCGAAACCATGAATAAAAACAGGAATATCGGCACCAAGTTTAAGGCCGATTTTAGCCAGTTCTTCGGTCGATAATTGGGTGTTCCATAACGTGTTCAGTGCCACTAAGGTGGTGGCAGCATCTGACGAGCCGCCACCTAAACCTCCGCCCATGGGTAGATGTTTATCCAACCAGATTTCGGCGCCGCCAGTAAAGCCTGTGGTTTGTTGTAATGATTTTGCGGCTCGCAGAATTAAGTTATCGCTATCGGCGACAACATTAGAGATATTGGAGTGCAAAATCAGTTCTGCGGTTTCAGTGACCTTAAAATCGAGCATGTCACAGTAATCAATAAACTGAAACAAGGTTTGCAGTTCATGATAACCATCTGCGCGGCGACCATTCACGTGTAAGAATAAGTTAAGCTTTGCTGGTGCTGGCCAATGGCGTGAAATTGCTGCTTGCATGCTAAGGTTTCTCTTCGAGTATGATTGCAGGCTTGCCGAGGGCTTGCCATTGATTCAATTGCAATTTGAGTTGTAAGTCACCACGCTCAAGCTTTAATTGATGGGGCACGTTGGCGCCGCTCTGGGATTGCCAACTTAAAAATGTGACCTGCCAAGGCGGTGGGGTTTGAGTGTTTGTGAGCTGTTTAGGTTTGCCTTGGCTATCGCTTTCAAGTACTTGATCATTCAGGCCAACTTGACCAGTGATCCACAAAGGTAAATCGGCCAAGGGGATGGACCAACCGCTGACGCGCTCGAGTAAACGCTGGGCATTATCGTCGCGAAAATCTTTGCCATCGATATGTAAATGGGCAGAGTTCGAGGTTGAATTAAGCGTCAACACAGTTGTGCCTAGCATAGTCGTGAGTGTGAGTTCATCGCGATCTTCACTGTGGCGCCAGTAGATATTGGCACTGAGTTTATCGTCGGGAGTTTTTATCGCGAGTTTTCCCTGTAATTCCCAAGCTTTGGCTTGGCGCGCATCATTGACTGTGATTGGGCTTAAGTCAGTCATCGGCGGCAAGGTTTCACACCCCGCCAGCAAGAGTAGGGCGCTTAAGGTAAAACAAGAGAAAATGGTTTTTGTGAGGCGCTTCAAATTATTCATCTATGACTGATATACCAAAGTCCTTATGATACGAGGGCTTGGAAAGAATACCAATGCCAAACGTAAAATTTCCATCGGCGGTCACTTAGATTTGCTCCCTTGGGGCAAATTTTGCCTTACCTATTATTGATAGAAAATTTAGGTAAGAAGTTAGACCTTTATTCGGTTTTGTTAAGCGTATTCTGTTTTTAGTTGGGCCGATTCAGTAGAATGCCCTTATTAAGAGAGTCGCCAAGAATCTAGAAAGAGTCAGATGAGCCTTGTAGCAATCGGTATTAACCATAAAACAGCCACGGTAGACCTGCGTGAGAAAGTTGCCTTCTCTCCGGACAAAATTCATGACGCTATGAAGAGTCTGGCCAGTCGTACACGCTCGGGTGAAGCCGTTATTGTCTCGACCTGTAATCGCACTGAGTTGTATTGCAACAACGGCGATGAGGCCGACATTATTGCGTGGCTTGAAGAATATCACGGCCTAGATCATGAGGATGTAGCACCTTGTCTCTATAACTATCACGGTCAAGATGCCGTAAGGCATTTGATGCGCGTAGCCTCCGGGCTCGATTCTTTGATCCTTGGTGAGCCGCAGATTCTCGGTCAAGTAAAGCAAGCGTTTGTTAAGGCCAAAGAGGCTGGTACGGTTGCGCTAACCATAGATAGACTCTTTCAGAATACTTTTTCAGTCGCTAAGAAAGTCCGCACTGACACTGAAATTGGCGCCGCCGCAGTTTCAGTGGCATTTGCCGCGGTAAGCATGGCGAAACATATTTTCTCATCGATATCGACCACTAAAGTACTGTTGATTGGCGCAGGTGAAACCATAGAACTGGTTGCAAAGCATCTTAAAGACAACGGCGTGGCTTCAATGGTCGTAGCAAATCGGACGTTAGAACGTGCCCAAGGCATGTGTGAGGAGTTTGGCGCAACAGCAATTACACTGGCGCAGATACCAGATTATCTCCCAAAAGCCGATATCGTGATATCCTCTACCGCCAGCCCTCTGCCTATCCTAGGTAAAGGCATGGTCGAAAAAGCGCTAAAGCAGCGTCGCCATCAACCTATGTTATTGGTTGATATAGCAGTTCCCCGGGATATTGAGCCGGAAGTCGCCGATTTGGATGACGCGTTTCTGTATACAGTGGACGACCTGCATAGCATTATTGAACAGAATATGGCTTCTCGAAAAGAAGCCGCCGAGCAAGCTGAAGTAATTACTGAAGAACAATCTTTCCTATTTATGGATTGGATCCGTTCTTTAGAGTCGGTCGACAGTATTCGCGAGTATCGCAGCCAGAGCATGGCGGTAAAAGATGAGTTAGTGGAACGCGCCTTGAATAAATTAGCCCAGGGCTCAGACACTGAGCAGGTATTGATTGAACTAGCCAATCGCCTGACCAACAAACTTATCCACGCACCGACACAGGCCCTCACGGCAGCGAGTCGTCAGGGCGATTTGAATACTCTCGGTCAGTTAAGATCAGCGCTTGGATTAGATAAAAACTAAGGTTAGCGAGTTAAATGAAGGAATCCGTTATCCGCAAGCTGGAAGGCTTGCTCGAGCGCAATGAAGAAGTCATGGCTTTGCTGGGTGATGCTAGCGTCATTTCTGATCAAGACAGGTTTCGTGCGTTATCGAAAGAATATGCCCAGTTAGAAGACGTTGTTGCTGGCTTTAAAGCCTATCAGCAAGCGCAGGCCGATCTCGATTCTGCCAAAGAAATGCTGGAAGAAGACGATGCTGAAATGCGTGAAATGGCGCAGGAAGAGATGAAGGCCGCTAAGGCCAAACTCGAGCAGCTCGAAGACGAATTGCAAATTCTATTATTGCCAAAAGATCCTGACGACGATAAAAACGCCTTCGTTGAGATCCGCGCTGGTGCTGGCGGCGATGAAGCGGCTATTTTCGCCGGTGATTTATTCCGCATGTACAGCCGTTATGCTGAAGCAAATCGCTGGCAGATCGAAATCATGAGCTGTAACGAAGGCGAACATGGGGGCTTCAAAGAAGTGATCATGAAGGTCAGTGGTGACGGCGTATACGGCAAACTTAAGTTTGAATCCGGCGGACACCGTGTACAGCGTGTGCCAGAAACCGAATCCCAAGGACGTGTGCATACTTCTGCGGTTACTGTTGTGGTACTCCACGAAGTGCCTGAAGCGGAAGCGATTTCAATCAATCCAGCCGATCTGAAAGTCGATACTTATCGTTCATCAGGTGCGGGTGGTCAGCACGTTAACAAAACTGACTCAGCTATTCGAATCACCCATATTCCTACTGGGATCGTGGTGGAATGCCAAGATCAACGTTCGCAACACAAGAACCGTGCCCAAGCCATGAGTGTACTGGCCGCACGTATTCAAGCTGTTGAAGACGAAAAACGCCGTAGCGCCGAAGAATCGACCCGTCGTAGTCTGGTTGCCAGTGGCGATCGCTCCGAACGTGTACGTACTTACAACTTCCCGCAAGGCCGCGTGAGCGAACACCGCATCAACTTGACCTTATATCGCTTGAACGAAGTAATGGAAGGCGATCTCGATGCTATTTTATTGCCTCTGATGCAAGAGCATCAAGCCGATCAGTTAGCCGCACTGGCTGACGAGCAGGGGTAATTTTGTCAGATCAATCTAGCATAGCCGAAGCCCTGCAATGGGCTTATGTGCAGTTAGCATCAACCTCTGAATCCGCTCATTTGGATGCAGAGGTTTTGTTGTTATATTGCCTCAATAAAAGCCGCAGCTATTTGTATACTTGGCCTGAAAAATCCCTAACGGTTGAACAGTGGAAACGCTTCCAGCAAATGGTACAGAAACGCCAAAAAGGCGTACCTGTGGCACATATTGTCGGTGAGCGCGAATTTTGGTCGTTGCCTTTTATCGTCAACGACACCACTTTGATCCCGCGTCCTGACACGGAAATTTTGGTCGAAACTGCCTTGAACCTGCCGCTTTCCACCTACGCCAAAGTGCTCGATTTAGGAACTGGTACTGGGGCAATTGCGCTGGCGTTGGCGTCTGAGCGTGAGTCATGGCAAATCACCGCGGTCGATAAAGTCGATGATGCCGTGGCTTTGGCTATCGCGAACCGCGAGAACTTAAAGCTGCCACAGGTCGAAATTCTCCAGAGTGACTGGTTCAGTGCCGTAAAGTCGCGGGACTTTGATTTAATCGTCTCAAATCCGCCCTATATTGATGAAGCTGACGAACACTTGCACCAAGGTGACGTGCGTTTCGAGCCCCAAAGCGCGTTAACCGCCGCCGAGGAAG
The DNA here is from genome assembly GCF_018224605.1 of Shewanella sp. M16. Lineage (NCBI taxonomy): Bacteria > Pseudomonadati > Pseudomonadota > Gammaproteobacteria > Alteromonadales > Shewanellaceae > Shewanella > Shewanella sp. M16. The sequence continues at coordinate 97,919 of NZ_JAGTUL010000004.1, forward strand.
GCTTTGCCGATCTTTACTATATTGCCAACACAGCTCGAGATTACTTAAAGCCTAACGGCTATATCCTGCTCGAACATGGCTTTGAGCAGGCTGTAAAACTCAGAGCTAAGCTTATCGAACTGGGCTACGAGAATGTCGCCACAGTGCGAGACTTTGGCAGTAATGACAGATGCACTATGGGTAAATGGGCGGAGTAATAACTCTGCTTTAAGTGAAGATATTTACCTAGTTATGCCGATTTATCGAACGCCATTGGTTATTGCCAATGGCGTTTTTGTCTTCTATAGGGCGACCTTAAGTTGGTGTAAGGTGAAGATCCCAAACCTTAAACATCACAACACTTTTACCATAAAAAATTTACTGCCGGTTTCTGGGTAGGCTTGTTGTACCCATTGCACGCGATAGTCGTGGCGCTCATAAAAAGGCTTAGCTTGAAAATCTAAGGTATCGAGTAGGGCAAATTGGCAGCCGCGCTCCTTTGCTTGGCTTTCTGCGGCTAATAATAAGCGCGTGCCGATACTTTGGTGTCTTAAAGAATCATTGACCCACAGATAGTCGATTAACAACCAATTGCCGAAGGTTTTACCGCTGATCCCTGCTAACAGTTTACCTTCGGAGTCCTGTAGTTTGAGTCCGAGATTTTTACGGCTAAGCCCCTGCCATTTGACTTGGTTGAACTCGACAATTTTTTGTTTTACAGCGTCGGCGAACTCGGTTGATTCATCGTTAATTAAGCTTAAATTCATCGTCACTTCTCGTTTGATTTTTTATGATGTTAGCTCTGAATATCTAGGCTGATAGGCATTGGTATGCCGTCAAGGATTAGGGTAAACTAGCGCCTTTGTCACTGGCCATAAGTATCGTAATGGAAACTTTTTACAGTCTATATCCTGCGGTTAAACATCTGCATTTTACCTTTATCGCGTTGAGCGTGTTACTGCTTACCGTTCGCTTTGTCCTGCATTTTCGCCAATCGGCTCTGATGGAGAAGAAACTGCTCAAGATAGCGCCCCATGTTATCGACACTTTCCTACTGCTGTCGGGCTTAACTTTGTGTTTTATGATCCAGCAATTTCCTTTTGTGGATCCTTGGATGACCGAAAAAATCGGTGCTGTAGTTGCTTACATTGTCCTAGGCGCCATTGCCATAAAAGCGAATAGAAACAAATTGTTCAAAGTGTTTGCTTACTTAGGCGCGATAGGTTGGTTGGTTTATGCTGCTAAATTGGCTCATTTTAAACAAGCGGTATTATTGGGTTAATGGGTAACTACACTCTGCAAGATGGCATTTCATTGCCCGAGTCGGCATTGGATGTAGGTGCGCACCTTGGATTTTCTAAACTTGAAGCCGCTAAATGGGCTTGGTTTGAAATGGCGGGAGCCGTATTAAGTCATTACTTGGTTGATCAACAACAGCGTTTTAATGCGCTGTTGCATTGGTTTTACGAGGATTTAGGTTTTTGTGTTCGTGAGAACTACTTTAGTACAGAGGCGGCAGATTTAGGTACTTGCTTAATTAGTCGCCAAGGTAATAGTACAACGCTGGCGACGGTATTGATGTTGCTGGCGAAGCAGTTAGATCTTGAACTCGAACCCATATTGCTACCTGGCAATACGGTTCTGCGTTGTAAGATTGGCGGTGAAGTGAGTTATTTGGATCCTTTAACGGGCAAGGAACTCACCCGTCACCAGTTGCACGTGTTAGTGCGCGGCGAGTTAGGTAATGCTGCTGAACTTAAGGCGAGTTACTTAAAGCCTGCAACGGTGAAAAAACTGCTGACGCGTATGCTGCATGAGCTTAAGGCGGGTTGCATAGTGTCGCATCAATTTGAGGCAGCGATGGAGTGTTGCAGTCTGCTGTTGCAATGGCATGTTGACGATGTGCATTTGAATCGTGAGCGGGCGTTTATTGCACAGCAGTTGGGTTGTATTAATGTGGCCGCCGCCGATCTGCAGCATTTTGTTGATAATAGTCCTCACGATCCCGTGATCGAGATAGTGAAGATGCAGCTCAAAGAATTAAACGAACACGCCGAGGTTTATCACTAAAGCAGAGCCTTTCGGGGCTCTTCTTATTTATTCAACTTTTATTAACGAATTCAATCCGCAAAAATAATAACACTGGGCAGATGGAAGTTTGACCCAGGGACTTAAAAGTTAAGTCTCTAATAAAAATAATAACTGTATCAACAGGGAGAAATTAGCATGACAAGCACGGCTTTAGTGACGAATGATGCCACGGCGTTAGGAATACTCGCGACAATTCTAGGTTTTGTATTTTATACCAGTAGCAGTAGTCATCCTTTTTGGCAGAAGTTTTATCGTTTTATTCCCGCCCTTTTATTGTGCTATTTCTTGCCATCGTTATTGAATACCTTTGGGGTAATCGATGGTAATACCTCACAACTGTATTTTGTGGCATCCCGTTATTTGCTGCCAGCTTGTTTAGTCTTATTGATTTTAAGCGTTGATTTAAAAGCTATTTTAAGTTTAGGGCCGAAAGCTTTGATCATGTTTTTAACCGGCACTGTCGGTATCGTTATCGGCGGCCCTATCGCCTTGTTGCTGGTGTCGGTTATTGAACCTTCTTTAATTGGGGTCGATGGCCCCGATGCGGTATGGCGTGGTATGACGACCTTAGCGGGGAGCTGGATTGGTGGCGGTGCAAACCAAGCTGCAATGAAAGAAATTTATGATGTGGGCGGTAATATTTTCTCTGTGATGGTGACAGTCGATGTGATAGTCGCCAATATTTGGATGGCAGTGCTGCTGTTCCTAGCCTCAAAAGCGAAAGAGATCGATGCTAAAACCGGTGCGGATACTTCTGCAATTGAAGCGTTAAAAGATAAAGTTGAAAAGTATCACGCTGAAAATGCGCGTATTCCTAATCTGCGCGATCTTATGCTGATTGTCGCTGTAGGCTTTGGTATCACAGGTATTGCTCATATCGCCGCTGATTTTCTGGGGCCATTTTTTGAAGTGAACTATCCTTGGACCGCAGATTACAGTTTAACCTCTAAATTCTTCTGGCTAGTGGTGATAGTCACAACGATTGGTTTGGCGATGTCATTCAGCCCAGTGCGTCATTTAGAGGCGGCGGGGGCATCAAAAGTGGCTTCAGCCTTCCTTTACATCTTAGTTGCGACCATTGGTCTACATATGGATGTGAGTAAGGTGCTCGATACGCCATTGTACTTTTTAATTGGTATTGTGTGGATGATCGTTCACGCAAGCTTTATGTTACTGGTGGCTAAGCTGATTAAAGCCCCGTTATTTTATATGGCCGTAGGCAGCCAAGCGAATGTGGGTGGCGCTGCGTCAGCCCCTGTAGTTGCGGCGGCATTTCACCCCGCTTTAGCACCCGTGGGCGTACTGTTAGCCGTATTAGGTTATGCGTTAGGAACCTATATGGCATGGATTTGTGGTCAAATTTTACAGTTAGTTGCGGTATAACCGCCTTAGCTCCTATTCACCGCTGGGAAAGGTTCCAGCATTTTAGAGAGAAGTTGCGATGAGTAATAAAATCATAAACCTAGGTTCAATCGAGATTGCCAACGATAAACCTTTCGTGTTGTTTGGTGGCATGAACGTGCTTGAGTCTCGCGATCTCGCTATGTCGATTGCTGAAACCTACGCCGAAGTGACTCAAAAGCTGGGGATCCCTTATATATTTAAGGCGTCTTTTGATAAGGCGAATCGTTCTTCGATCAACTCTTACCGCGGTCCAGGTATGGAGGAAGGCTTAAAGATTTTTGAAGAGATTAAAAAGACCTTTAATTTACCTTTGATCACCGATGTGCATGAAGTGCATCAGTGTGCGCCAGTGGCAGAAGTAGTTGATATTATTCAGTTACCTGCATTTCTAGCACGCCAGACTGATTTGGTTGTCGCGATGGCAAAAACTGGCGCTATCATCAATGTGAAAAAGCCACAGTTTTTAGCACCACATGAAATGCGCCATATCATCACTAAGTTTAACGAAGCGGGTAATGACGAGATCATCCTGTGTGAACGTGGTTCAAGCTTTGGATATAACAACTTAGTCGTTGATATGTTGGGTATGGACGAGATGAAGCAATCTGGCTATCCGGTGATTTTCGATGCGACCCATGCGCTGCAACGCCCTGGTGGTCGTGCAGATTCAGCGGGTGGACGTCGCGCACAGGCGACCGAGTTAGCGCGCAGTGGTATGGCGCTGGGTTTAGCGGGTCTATTCATTGAGGCGCACCCTGATCCTGATAACGCTAAGTGTGATGGCCCATGTGCGCTGCCTTTGCATCAGTTAGAAAATTATCTGAAGCAAATGAAAGCGATCGACGATTTGGTTAAATCCTTCGAGCCAATCGATACCAGTAAGTAATCGCAAGCTAAGACTTAATGAATTAGTGACTTAATCCTAAAGCCTCGACTCGTTCGGGGCTTTTGTTTTTCAGTCGAGGAATGTGATTGGTATAGCCCCGTAGCTATCTGAAACATTAATGTTTTATGATGGGCTTTGCCTAACAATCTTGTTTTTATAGCCGACCAGATTCTTTACGGAATACCTTTATGTGGATCTTACTCACTTTGCTGGCGGCATTTATGCAGGCTTGGCGTAATGCGTTTCAAAGCCAGCTGAGTAAAGAAGTGAGTGTTGCGGGCGTGACCTTAGCGCGTTTTATTTGGGCTGGGCCGATTGCCGCCGTGTATCTGGCGAGCTTATATCTTTGGCAGGATGTCGGAATCCCCGATTTTAGCGATCGTTTTATCGGTTTTATTCTCGGAGCATCGGCGATGCAAATCCTCGCGACGGGCTTGATGGTGAAATTGTTCAAGCAACAGAACTTTGCCGTTGGTGCTGGGCTAGCCAAGAGTGAAGCTGTGGTCGCGGCTGTGTTAGGCACAGTGTTTTTTGGGACGCATTTATCCCTTTTAGGTTGGTCGGGAGTGTTGTTGGGTGGTGTGGCAATTTTTCTCATGAGTGCCAAACAAGGCCTGCGAAGTCTGTCGCTCAATACGGTATTGATTGGTTTAGCCTGTGGTACTTCGTTTGCGCTGACATCGCTTTGGGTACGAGAAGCGAGTTTATGTTTGAATATTGGTTTCCCCCATAGCGCAGCTTGGGTGTTGCTATTTGTGATAGGCCTACAAACTTTGCTGTTAGTCAGTTATTTGTTGCTTAAGGATAAATTTACGCTGATAGCATTATGGCAACGACCTAAGTTGACTTTACTGACAAGCATCGCCAGTTGTTTAGGTTCTATCGGTTGGTTTAGTGCTATGTCGTTGCAGGCTGTGCCCTATGTTAAAACTTTAGGTCAAGTTGAAGTTTTCTTTATGATCTTGATTGCCACCTTTTGGCTGAAGGAAAAAGTAAAGATAAAAGATATGCTAGGGTTAGTCTTAATCGCTATCGCCGCCATTTTGGTGATGTGGGAATAGACTAAATTAATAGAAGGTATGCTGGTTTTTTAGACTAAAATAGAACTCGATTCAGTGTGTTTATATCAAGCAAACATTCGCTGAGATACAAATATACACACGTCTTGCTCCATAGATTTTGATACCATTTTTAACCGAGCGCAGTGCGAGTTAAGGATATATGCGAAAAAAGTTAGCAAAATTAAATCTGCCATTATGGCAATGGCTGGCAGTCATATTGTTTCCTATTGGGGTTGCTGCTGTCGCAAGTTATCTCTCTGCACAGTATTTTGTTGAAGATAAAGTCAAAGGAGTGGGGGCTATTTATGTGAGTCATATTGATACTTTGGTGTCCCATGCTAATGAAATCAGCCATTATGCATTGGCATTGAAGCATTCTGAGTGTCAAGAGTTATACAACTATATGTTGTTCCAACCTTACTTTCGCTCGGCTTTAATATATGATTCACAACATGTTTATTGCTCATCTAAAACCGGTGATATTGATACTCCCCTGAGCATTGTTAGTGCTACCGAAAATCTTGAAATATCTAACCAGTTTATTATTACGGGCACGCCTTTTATGCCTGAGGTGCCCGCGATAGTGTCATCTAAATGGGACCCTAAATCTAAACACGGCGCCGCTGTGATTATTGAAGGAAAATATTTAGTCGATTCCTTTGTACAGCCCGATGTGTTTCCCAGCGCAGTTATCAATGTCGCTTTATCAATCAATGGTAAAACGATTCCTGAATCACTCGGATTTATCAAAAATGAGGTAATGACTTTAGATTCTGATGAGCACAATTTTTCAGTGTTACTAGAAATGTCACCTGCTTTTTTTAGGCATTTTTTTTGGATATTTTTTGCCATCTCACTACCCTTTAGCATTATTTTGATTACGGGTTCTATCTTGTTTGTGCTCTATTCACGGTTATCTCGTCACTCCCTTGCTGATGATATTCGTAGCGGGATAGAGAACGAAGAGTTCTTTTTGGTTTATCAACCTGTGATCTGTGCTGAGGACGGTAAGGCCAAAGGAGTCGAGGCATTAGTGCGTTGGCAGCACCCACAAATGGGCTTAGTGCGGCCTGATTTGTTTATTCCTATCGCCGAAGAGAGCAAGCTGATTGTTCCATTGACCAATTATATCTTCGAAAAGGCATTAAAAGATTTTGCTAATATGAAGGTTGAAGCGGGCTTTAGAGTCGCGTTTAACGTGGCGCCAGAGCATTTTACCCAAGATGATATCGAGTCGAAATTTATTCATCTGCGGGATTCTTTGGATCGTATTGGCGTTAAGCCTTTAATCGAAATCACCGAACGGCAATTATTAACGCCGGATATTTGCCAGCGCATTGAAAGCTTACGCCAGTTGGGGATTTTAGTGGCTATCGATGACTTTGGTACTGGGCAAACAACCTTATCTTTGTTACAAACCATGCCATTAGATTACTTGAAAATCGATAAATGCTTCATCGATACCATAGGGCAGGATTCCGTGACTTCCCACGTGCTCGATACCATTATTGAGCTCTCTCATAAGATGAATTATGTGGTGGTGGCTGAAGGGGTTGAAACCCAGGAGCAGGCAGATTATTTGACCAGTCGCCAAGTCCATTTTTTACAAGGTTATCTCTTTGCTAAGCCGATGAAGTTGGGGGATTTAAAGTTATGGTTAGTCGAACATTTCAAAAAGTAGCATCATGATGTAAGTCAGCCATAAGGGCGCCTTGGTACCCTTATGGCTATTCAACTGTCTTAACTAAAGGTTCTGGCTAGAGGTTCTGATTAAAGGCTATAACCCGTTTCTTCGTGTTCCGATAAATCTAAGCCGTTAACTTCTTGTTCTGTGCTGACGCGAAGGCCGCCAAGTAGCTTACGGATGATCACAAACAGCAACCAAGTGACCACCGCAGTATAAGTGAATGTCGCCGCAACCCCGATAATCTGTACCCCAAGTTGGTCTATCATAGTGTTATTCATAGTCGCAAAACCGTAGCCGCTAAAAACGCCTAATTGGGTCGAGCTAAAGACTCCTGCCAAAAGAGTACCAAGAATACCGCCGACACCGTGCACGGGGAAAACGTCTAAGGAGTCATCGATTTTAAGTTTCTGTTTGATATAAACCGTTGAGTAAAAACACACGATTCCACCGAGTAAACCTATGACTAAGGCGCCTGCTGGGCCAACATAACCTGAGGCGGGAGTGATAGTGCCTAAGCCCGCTACCATGCCTGTGACTATGCCAAGGGCGCTGGGTTTACCAAACTTAATCCACTCAATTGCCGCCCATGTCATCGCGCCCATAGAAGCGGCGAGATGAGTGGCTAGAATCGCCATGGCTGCGGTGCCGTTAGCGCCTAGCGCACTGCCGCCGTTAAAACCGAACCAACCCACCCACAGCATGCCCGCACCTGTGACAGTCATCGTCAGGTTGTGCGGCATAATGGCCGAGTTTAAAAATCCTTTGCGTGGACCTAGCACTTTAGCGGCCACGAGCGCAGCAACCCCTGCGGTGATATGCACCACGGTTCCGCCTGCGAAATCATACAGTCCTAGCTGTGCTAACCAGCCACCGCCCCAAACCCAGTGGGTGATCGGCGCATAAACCAGTAATAACCAAGCACCTGAAAAGATAAGCACAGCTGAAAACTTCATTCGCTCGGCAAAACCACCGATGATTAAAGCTGGCGTTATGATGGCAAAGGTCATTTGAAATAGCATAAACAGCGGCTCGGGAATATCCCCGCTAAGACTATCGCGACCAATACCTGACAGTAGTGCTTTGTCTAAGCCACCGATGAAACTGTTACCTGTGTCGAATGCGAGTGAATAACCTAGCCCGAACCATAAAACTGACACTAGGGCGGCAATAGAGAAGCATTGCATCAATATTGAAAGCACGTTTTTACTGCGAACTAAACCGCCGTAAAACAAGGCTAATCCTGGCAGGGTCATCAATAACACTAATGCGGATGAGCTTAAGGTCCACGCCGTATTTGCAGCGCTAAATTGACCATCATCGGCGACGGCATTCGTCGCCAATATACTGAATAATATCAATAGGTATTTAATACTGAGTCTGAAGCTCACTAGCATCATAGGGCATCAACTCCTTCTTCCGAAGTGCGAATGCGCACCACTTGTTCTAACGAAGTCACAAAGATTTTGCCATCACCCACTTTGCCCGTATGGGCTGCAGCAATAATGGCATCAATAACGGCATCTTCTTGATCGGAATGAATGGCAACTTCGAGTTTAATCTTAGGTAAAAAGTCCACTGCATATTCAGCACCACGATACAATTCCGTATGGCCCTTTTGGCGGCCAAAACCGCGTACTTCAGTGACTGTCATGCCATGGACGCTGAGCTGGGTTAAAGCTTCACGTACATCGTCTAATTTGAATGGTTTAATGATTGCGGTGACCAGTTTCAATTTTCTCTCCAACAAGCTGCAGACTCAATTTATTGGAATAAAGCAGGAATTAGGCCATATAGATAAAGCATTTATTATCATTGTGTTAACATTAAAACGCACCGAAATAGCTTAAAATTTTGGTGCAAAACAGTGCAAAACAGTGCAAAACAGTGCAAAGCAAAGTTAATCTGCCCTGATTTGGTGCGTATTGTTGGTGCAAGGTAAATTTGCTTGACTAGCATGAGTGCAGCAAAAGCCGAGTGAGTATGGCGCTAGGGTAATTCGCGTTTTAATGTGGTAAATAAAAAGTGAGGATTCAGCAAAAAAATTAAAAATTATTTAAATTAAACATACTGTTATATTTAGTTTTGTTATGTGAGTTTTCTTGCTTAAGCTTCTAGCTGTTTGACGCGCGCCCAGAGGTCAGCATTAACTGGCGCACTTAAACCGTGCGCTCGTGCACGCTCACAGATATAACCATTAATTTGGTCTATTTCAGTTCGTCTTTGGTGTGCAATATCTTGGTGCATCGATGAGAAATTCCCCGCAGTGAGGCGGATCACCTGATAGACCCTGTCGTGTAACAATTGTTTATCTAGAGGCACGCCCTCGAGTGTGGCAACCGTGACTAACTCGTCGAGAATGCCTTTAATCATGTCACTAAAACCTGGCTCGGCGAGTGTGCCATTAGGACATTGATATAGTGCTGTAAGCGGATTAATTGCTGCATTAACGGCGAGTTTCTGCCATAGACAAGGCACAATGGCATTCACCCATTCACTGTTGGGGATAGCCGTCAGTAAAGCATTGCGATAATGCTCAGTGAGCTCTGTACCTGTAAAATGCCCAAATTGAGTTAGCCCTTGTCCAGTTTGCCTAATTTGCCAACTGGCTTGACGTAACACCCCTTGGGAAGTTGTCCCTAGGCTTAGCCCTCTGCCATCAGCTTGCGCATCAATTAGCGGCGCTAGGGCTAAATGAGGTCCCATGCCATTGTGTAATAACAAAATATGGCATTGTCTGGGCAGTTGGTTAAGTAAGGGCAAAAGTGCATCGAGCACTTGATAGGCTTTGACGCAGACAATCACGAGGCAGATATTATCGAGCGCATTGGCCGCTAAGATAGGCACAGAATACTGGAGTGCGTGTGTTTTCTGTTGATTATCATTGGCCGGCGCTAATGGAGTGACGCTAAGTGTCTGCTGTATAGATGCAATTGAATCGCGGCCGATAAGACCAACACCCATGCCCGCTGTAGTCAGTTGGTGGCAAATAAGCTGCCCAACGGCACCAGCACCTAAAATCGCAATATCTTCCACGCGATTTATGTTCACAGCATGAGTCATATGTGTAGCCTTAAGGTATCGGTCATCAGTACCAGTTTGAAGCACCTGAGTTAATCTTCTCGTAATTGCGCTGCGCGGAAGTATTTGCCATAGGCCCAATTGCAAAAGTAAAACAGTGCAATACCCGAAAAGTCGGCAATAACATCACCCACAGAAGCGCTACGGTAGGGCAAACGTGATTGCACTAACTCAATTAAAATGGCGTAGCTTGCCAGTGTGAGAGATAACCAATACCACTTAGGTTTGAAAGCAAGATAGGTGAGATAGGAGAGGCAAAAAAAGCTCCCAAGATGGCCTACCTTGTCGATATTCGGAATACTTTGCGAATAGGTTGGTCTGGAAAATACCAGATAACTGATCACGACAAAGGCTACGGCTAAAGCCAGCTTAAATAGGGTATTTTTAGTTATCACAAATATGTTTGTATTAGCTTAGAGTGGGGCAATGATAGGAAAATGTGTGGCTAAAGTCACCCATGATTACGCTTTTATTCTAGGCTTTACCTTCAACTTAGGCCTGTGTGTGGGTAAACTAGCTGCATATTAATTTGATATGGGACATAAAAACTATGCCTTCAATGGATATTGTGTCAGAAGTGAATGAAGTTGAACTGCGTAATGCGGTTGATAATACTAAGCGTGAGCTGGCGACACGTTTCGATTTTCGAGGTAAAACGGCTGACGTGGAATATAAGGACCATGTGGTCACGTTAACCGCTGAAGATGACTTCCAATGCCAACAATTAGTGGACATTTTACGTATGCAACTGAGCAAACGTAATGTGGATCCGTCTTCGATGGAAGTCGATGAGAAAGCCATCCACAGCGGTAAAACCTTCTCCCTAAAAGTGAAGTTTAAAGAAGGTATAGAAACCTTAATTGCTAAAAAACTGGTCAAGCTAATTAAAGACAGCAAACTTAAAGTGCAAGCGTCTATTCAGGGCGAGAAAGTACGAGTTACAGGTAAAAAACGTGACGATTTACAAGCTGTCATGGCGTTGGCACGTGAGTCTGAGTTAGGCCAGCCTTTCCAATTTGATAACTTTAAAGATTAATCGAGCAGAATTGGTTTAACGTGATGCAGTATCGCGTTTGCCATTTCGTCTTTAAATGTAAAAGCCCTCACACTAAGGTGTGAGGGCTTTTTTATATTGATGACATAAGTGCTATGAGACCTTAATCCGATTTTGTTGGTGCACTTTTTGACGAATCATCCATTAATGATGTGCTTGGATGCGGCGCATACTTGTTGACTAAGACAACCAAAAACAACACCGGAAAGCCAATAACACTGGCGGCGACAAAGAAGTTCACATAACCAAATGCGTCGACATAAGCGCCCGAGAAGCCCGCGATAAATTTAGGGAAAAGCAACATAATCGAAGACAGTAAGGCATATTGCGTTGCACTGTAGCCGTTGCTAGTGAGACTCGAGAGATAGGCAATAAATGCCGCCGTAGCTATCCCAGCGCTGAAGTTATCCACGGAAATAGCAAAGGTTAAAAAGGGCACGTTGTAGCCAATCACTGCCTGCCACGCGAATAGCAGATTGGTTACGGCAACCAGTAAGGCACCGAGGAAAAGGATTTTCATAGTTCCGAAGCGAGCTAACAGAACGCCGCCAAAGGCTGCGCCGACTAAGGTCATGATCAGCCCATAGATTTTACTTAAATAGGCAATTTCTTCCTTAGTGAATCCCATGTCCACATAAAAGACGTTCGCCATAATCCCCATCACAATATCCGAGATCCGGTAGCAAGAAATCAGTAATAAGATGAGGATAGCGCTGCGGCCATAGCGTTTGAAAAAGTCGATAAAGGGTAAAATACTGGCCGTATATACCCAAGATATGCCCGCTGCGATAATTCTAGGATAACGGGCACTTAAGCGTTGTTTTAGCGCTAATTCAGTGGCATCGGCGGCGCGGGTATCGACTTCGGGTTCGCGGCTAAAAAGCGTGGTCAAAATCCCAACAGACATCAATCCTGCCATAATCAGGTAAGAAGTTTGCCATGCCACTAAGTTGTATGCCGTGTTTCCGGGTTCAACCCAAGCCGCTATGGTGAGAGCACCTGCGGTGGCGATAATCATGGCACTGCGATAACCCACTTGATAGGCCGCTGCTAGTGCAGCTTGCATCTTTTCTGGGGCTGATTCAATCCGAAATGCATCAATAACAATATCTTGGGTGGCTGAGGCAAAGGCGACCATTAACGCGAACAGTGCCAAGCGCTCGAGATCTTTGAGAGGGTCACTAAAAGACATGCCTAAGATGGCACCAACCAATAACAACTGAGCGAACAGCATCCAGCTACGGCGGCGGCCTAGAAATCGAGTTAGCAGTGGCAATGAAAGCCGATCGACTAAGGGTGACCAAGCCCATTTAAACGCATAAGCTAAGGCTATCCAGCTGAAATAACCGATTGAAGTGCGATCAACACCGGCTTCACGCAACCAAAATGATAACGTTGAAAATACCAGCATTAATGGTAAACCAGCAGAAAAACCCAGTAATAACAGGATCAAAACCCGCTTGTGATAATAGACACTGAGGGCATCGAGTGTGCGTTGAATAAAACCTGTTGCGGACATAGGCATGAGTCTAAGTGTTTAATCCGCTTAGCTTACGGGTAAGGTGCCATAGGGTTCAAGGGCTAATGGTATTCCTTTTACTTTGGAGTCCCGTTTAGCACAATAAGATGGTTGAATATGGCGCGAGAGTTAACTTTTTGTAGCTAAAAGTTTATCGCTTATCTTTATCGCCAGCATTGATCTTGATAGTAAGGAGAGCGTAATAATGTACACACGAGGAATTGGTTTACGAAATAAAAAGGCCCTATTACAGGGCCATTTTTTATCGATAGGAATGCTGAACTTAAGGTCTTATCCCGATGCATCCCTGCGGCACTCGGCCGCCTAAACTCAGGTAGTCACAGCAATCATTTACTTGCTTACGCAGATATTGATTACCGCGGATCACACAGTCAGGCCACCTGTTAAAGCTGTGGAGCAAGTGCCAAAACACTTTTTCAGTTTCCGTTTGCGCTTCGCCAGTCGAATTCAGTTGCTGCCATTCTTCTAACGTGTCCCATAAGTAAAGTTGCACTTCATGGAAGTCGAGTTCTTCACTCAAAAACGCTTTTCCATAGAAGGCGAGTTGGGGCGCTTTATTATCGATGAACTCAGTTGCCGTCATCGTTTGCCTCCTTTCTGTTTACTATCACAGTATAGATGCAAAATTAGCGCTTTTGCTCGAAATTATATTTTGATTACTGTTTTGGTAATAACTTGGCTTTTTTCAATATGATAGGGGTAACAGGAACATCGGGCCAATTGAGCTTAGTGTTAGTCCCTGTCTCAACGACAGCCATAGCTTCGAGGACGGTTTTACCTTCAATCACTTCACCAAATACGGCATAACCCCAACGACGTTTAGAGGGATCGAGCTTAGTGTTGTCGGCTACGTTAAAGTAGAACTGACGAGTGGCTGAATGCGGCTCGTTTTCACGTGCCATGGCGATCGTGCCCATGCTATTTGTTAGGCCATTTCCTGATTCGTTGACTATCGGCTTACCCTCAGGCAGCTCTTCATACTTGGGGGTGAGTCCGCCGCCTTGCACCACAAAGTCACTGATCACGCGGTGAAATATTGTGTTGTCGTATTCGCCTTTAACGACATGAGTTAAAAAGTTATCGACAGTGATTGGTGCACGAGTTCTATCTAGCTCGACCACGATTTTGCCTAAGCTAGTATCAAATTCGACTCTGGGATACAAGGTATCGGCCTGAATGTCGAGTGCGAGGCTATGATGACTCATAAAGATGAGTAAGAGGGCTGATATCCAACGGAGCATATTGATTTCCTTATAATAAACTGACGCTGTTATTTTTGTAGAAACTGATTAAGCTCAGGATCGTTTAGAATCTCGCCGGTAAGTTGGCCGAGCAATTTGTTCATATCCAGTTCTAAGGTTGCAAAATCGGGCGTTAAAGGACCTTTTAAAGTGCCTTTGGCTTTATAGCGTTTTACCAGCTCTTGGGTGGAATTTTTGGCTTGAACTGCGATTAACACACTGTGTTTTGCCTCATAGCCAAAGGTCTTTTTAGTGATATCCATTTGCAATTCTTCTAATTGAATTTGCACTGAATTAGTTGCGCTTGGGTCGATTTGGTAGCCCGCTTGAGCAAAACCTGCGCGGAATACTTCATCGAGTAACAGTTTAGGCGGTTCGCTCGGGCCAACTAAACGTGTTTTTGTCCCTTCTTCAATAAAACGAGCAACATAATCGACTGTGCGTGTATCTACCGTTTCAAGAGCGATAGGTACAAGTTGCGCCGTTTGTTGGCTGATATTGGGCACTTGAGGGCTGAAAGCCATATGAGTCGGATTTTGGCTGGCACAGCCCGCGAACAGCAGGGGGAAAGTCAAGGTCAGTAATAGCCGTTTCATGGGATCTCTCGTACAAGTAAAAGTGGCTACAGCATACCAGAAATCACTTTTGATGCCACAGAACACCGTGATTCAGTTGAGGTACAGCTTTTATTGCTAATATCTTGTGCTCATTATTCACATCCGTGTTTTCTGTGCATTCACATCATTTATTCGCATAGTTACAAGGCATGGAAGGCAGGTTAAATATGGAAAAAATATCATTCACTTCGTTATTTGTTGGCCTGATGCTGGCGTCAGGCCTGATGAGCTCCAATGCGCTCGCGGGCGATTCTGCCCATATACTGGGTGGTAGTTTAGGTTACGGTACCCAAGAATTTGAAACTAAGAACGGTAAATATGATGCGGGTGACACCTTAACTAGCGACTTATATTACCGCTATATGCTCAACGAGCATTTTGGGTTTGAGGCGGGTTATTTAGCGGGTTCAGGTGGGGTGGCGAGTGCGCTTGTTAGCGTCATCAGTGAGATAAAAGATTTACGTTACCAAGGTGTTAGAACCGCCGCTTACGGTGAGTATGCTTTGTCTCGTGGTAACAGCCTGTATGCCAAATTAGGCGCTGCTTACACTCAAGTCAGCTATGAGATAGATAAACAAGATATGGACTCGGATGATGTCGGTTTTTATGGCGCTGCAGGCTGGCAATATCGATTTAAGTCAGGATTCGGTTTGAATTTGGAATACCAATATATCCCGATGAAAGAGCTTGAATTACAGGGGATCAACTTTGGTATTAGCTACCGATTCTAATCTTTCCTTATCCAACGATTAAAGCGCCTTTAGGCGCTTTAATCGTTTTACAAACAAGGAATTTAAAACATTAAACCGAATACTGACTGGCAACAAAATGACAACATTTTGTCCTTGCACTCTTTTAATGCAATGGGGGACAGGTTAGAGTAAAAATTCGATGTTTAGAATGAGAGAGCATAGATGCTCCCGCGTCTTTTTTGTAAGGCTTAGTCATGTTAACGATAGCAACGCAAATCGCCCCAGATAACCTGATCAATCAGAAGGGGTTACCCCATTTCGGTCATTTCGATGGCATAGTCAAAACCTTAGGTTTAGCGGACTTTGCCTATTTTGATACCATGGATAAACCTGCTTCAGCGTGGGCTAAGCATTTCGATTATAAACAATTTCAGTTTGTCTCTTTGGTCACGCCGCGTTATGTCCTAGGCATCGCGCTTGCCGATATTGCCTACGTCGGCAGTGCTTTTTGTTATTTATACGACATAAAAACCAACACACTCACCCAGCTTGATTGGCTAAAACCTTTGAGGTTTGGCTATCAAATGACACCATCGCCAGCCGAGGGCCGAAGTAGTATTGGCCGTAAAGGGGCGCAGTTAAGCTTTGAGATTGTAGAGGGCGGTTGGCGGTTAATGATTGATACTAAAAACATTCAAGCCGATGTGACTTTACACTCAGCCCCCTTAAGTTTGCCTATGGCTATGTGTAGTCCTACTGGATACAACGGCTGGACTTACACACAAAAGCATAATGGTTTGACCGTTAAAGGTAGTTTGACTGTGGGTCATGAGCCGCAGCCGCTGAATCAAGCTTTAGCAGGCTATGACTTTTCGGCGGGTTACATGCGCCGTGATACCAGTTGGCGCTGGGCGTCAATTAACGCGCGGATCCAAGAGGGCATTATGGGACTTAATTTAGCGGCGGGTGTCAATGAAACTGGGGCTACTGAAAATGTCTTTTGGATTAATGGTGAGCGTCATTTACTCGGGCCAGTGCAATTTGAGTTTGATCGCCATGCCACGCTCGGCGCCGAGGTTTGGCGAGTCCACAGTCAAAATGGCCAAGTGGATTTGCAGTTTGCGGCGCGCAATTGTCGCAGTGAAAAGCGTAATTTGCTCTTGCTTAAGAGTAATTTCCGCCAATTCATCGGTCATTTCAGTGGCACGATTACCGATAATCAAGGGCACAGTTACCAGTTAAATAATGTTCTGGGACTCGCCGAAGATCATTATGCCCGCTGGTAGCTAACGGCGACTAACGGACCGCAGCTGCCTGCGTTGTGGCGTTGAATGCGGTTTATAGAATGCAGTCAGAATTTTTATAAAAGTAACAATAAAAATAACCATAAAATAAAAATAGAACAGGATGATCTTATATGGATATCTCCTCGCTGATCCAGCACCCAGAGCTGTTACTGCTAGTGCTCGCACCTTTGTTTTTCGCGTGTATTTTGCTGGAATGGTACTTTGGCGATAAAAGACAAAGGCTACCGTTAAGTGCACGTTATCGCGGCCAAGAAGTGCTGTGTAATTTCAGCCTCGCGGCCATGCATCAAGGTGCTGATTTACTCACTGGTTTGCTGATCGCTAAGCTGTATCTGGCGATGTTTGGTTGGAAGTTATTCGATATTGAAATGGGCCCATTGAGCTTTATTGCCTTGATGGTCGCGCAGGACTTTTGTTATTACTGGTTCCACAGGGCGAGCCACAGAGTCCGCTGGATGTGGGCGGCTCACGTGGTGCACCATAGCTCTGAGAATATGAATTTTAGCACTGCGTTTCGTCAGAGTTTAATGTATCCCTTTGCAGGCATGTGGGTATTTTGGCTACCGCTGGTGGTTATAGGTTTCGATCCAAACTGGGTGGTGTTTGTGGTATTACTCAATCTGGGATTACAATTTTTTGTGCATACCCAAGCGATTAAATCACTCGGACCGCTGGAATGGGTCTTCAATACTCCATCACATCACAGGGTGCACCACGGTCGTAATCCCCAATATATAGATAAAAACTATGCGGGTGTGCTGATTATTTGGGACAAGCTGTTTGGCACTTTTGAGCCCGAGGTAGAGACTGTGATTTACGGCATTACTAAGCCAGTGAATAGTTTTAATCCCTTTAAAGTGACTTTTAGTGAATGGCGAGACATGTTTGCAGAGGTTACCGCGACAGGTTTGAGTGTTAAACAACGACTACGTATCTTGTTTGCTCCACCTTCCAGCAGTTTAAAAAGCGAGGAATAACAATTCACTGCATTTTCCAAGTTAAATAGCGCAAATGGCTAATAGAGTCTTGAATTTAGCCTTGCTAGCCTATATTCCGTTTTTTGCCACTGTTTTGGTGTAAAAATGTACAATCCCATACTTTGGTGGTACTTTTTGGGGTAAGGAATTTAACTCGGGAGGACTTATCATGATGGATGAACCTCGATTATCCGCGGAGGAGCTTGCTTGTTTTAGCGAACTTTTTTCGCCGACTCGTGTGGGCACTGCCTTGACTAACGATCCCCTAGTCAATCACGTGCTCACAGTCACAACTGAAGTACCGCAAGTTATCGCCTCGATTCTCGGTAAGGCAAAACTCACTTTATTGGCCGAAGTCGGGCCCTATAAACTCTGGTTTCCGCTACTGATGAAAGTGGATGACTTTGGTCAGTTTCAACCCACTTTAGGTGTGCCTGAGGTTCTCGATGCCTCGGGAGTGGAGCGCAGTTGGCGGTTAACTCAAGCCGATGATGTGTGGATATTCGACCACGATCAAGGTGAGCAATGGTCTGTTGCCTCGTTATCCAGTTCTGGCATGGCCATTCGTGCTAAATCACAGCAGCAATTTAAACAATTGTTAGGCAGTAAAGACTTGCAATTACAATTGCCCAATGGCGAGACTATGCGCGTCGATATCGAGCCTATTCGTAGCGAGAAAGGTCTGGCTTTCGTTAAGTTTCAGGCCGAAACCGAAGAGCGTGAAGCGTTACGTCAATTCTTATTTAGTCGTCACCGTAGCCAGCACGCTCAGCTCTACCGTGACTTACGTTAGTACCTGCATTGCGACAGTTTTCGGCCTTGTGTTAGTTGACCTGTTATCTAAAAATCTCAGTTCTGCAGCTCAAATGTGAAATCTACTGATTTTGAAACTGTCATTTGTGATTGCTGTACTTTTCCCTGATTGTTACCTGCCAATCTGTCGCTTGATGGATTAGAATGGCGGTGAATTCAACACATCAGAGCGAGCGGTATGCACGTACATATTTTAGGAATTTGTGGAACCTTCATGGGGGGGCTAGCGTTATTGGCTAGGGCCAAAGGGCACAGAGTGACGGGCTCGGATGCCAATGTCTATCCTCCAATGAGCACGCAACTAGAGGACCAAGGCATTGAGCTTATTCAAGGTTTTGATCCTAGCCAGCTGGGTGAAGCAGGGCACTATCCTGACTTAGTTGTCATTGGTAATGCCATGAGCCGGGGTAATCCTTGTGTGGAAGCCGTGTTGAACATTGGCATCCCTTATACTTCTGGCCCGCAGTTTTTAGCCGATCATATTTTGCCTGAGCGTTGGGTGCTGGCAGTGTCTGGCACTCACGGTAAAACCTCGACATCTAGCATGTTAGCCTGGATTTTAGATGATTGTGGTTATGAGCCTGGGTTCTTAATCGGTGGCGTACCGCAAAACTTTGGTGTGTCGGCACGTTTAGGCAAGACCGCTTTCTTTGTCGTTGAGGCTGACGAATACGACAGTGCCTTCTTCGATAAACGTTCGAAATTCGTGCATTATCATCCGCGTACCTTAGTGATCAACAATCTTGAGTTCGATCATGCCGATATTTTTGCCGATCTGGCTGCGATTCAAAAACAGTTTAACCACTTAGTTCGCACCGTTCCTGGTGAAGGCAAGATCATTTGGCCCGCCGATTCCCATGCCGTTAAGCAAACGATTGATATGGGTTGTTGGAGTGAGCAAGAAACCTATCATTTAGCCGAATCGACCAGCGGTTGGTATGGCAAAGCGTTAAGTGATGATTGCCATCGCTTTGAAGTGTTTTTTGATGGCGAATCTCAAGGCATTCTCGAATGGGATTTGATTGGTCAACACAATATTGAAAACGCCATGATGGCCATTGCTGCCGCACGCCACGTGGGCGTTAAGCCGAGTGCTGCAATTGAAGCTTTAGCTAAGTTTATGCCACCTAAGCGTCGACTCGAATTACTCGGAACCGTTAATGGTGTGAGCGTATACGACGACTTTGCACACCATCCAACGGCGATTGCGACCACGTTAAAAGGCATGCGGGCTAAGGTTGGGCAGAGCAAAATTACTGTGGTACTTGAGCCGCGCTCAAATACCATGAAGAGCGGTGTCCATAAAGACACTTTAGCTTTTTCTATGATGCAAGCCGACGAAGCCTTTTTATATCAAGCCGATACCATCGACTGGAATATGAAAGAAGCCATGGAAGCGGCGGTGATCCCTGTGACTGTGTTACATCAAATTGATGATGTGGTCGCGAAAGTCGCAGCAACCGCCAAAGCAGGCGACACCATAGTGGTGATGAGTAACGGCGGTTTTGGTGGGTTACATAAGAAGCTGCTGGCCGCATTAGAACAGGCTTCAACTGTAGAGCAGGTTAGCTAAGATGGCCTACGCAAAGTCGACTAAGGCGATTAGCTTAGCTTGGACAGGTGCCTCGGGTGCACCCTATGGGCTTAAGTTACTCGAGTGTCTATTGGTATCGGGTTATCAAGTGTTTTTGATGATCTCCAGTGCCGCTCGAGTGGTATTGGCGACGGAACACGGCTTACAGTTAAGCGCCAACGGTGACAAAGCCCATGCCCAGCTGTTGGCTTTGCTGCACGAAAAAGGCGTGATTATTGCTGGCGAGTTAGTGGTATTAGGCAAAGATGAGTGGTTTTCGCCGCCTGCATCGGGTAGCGCTGCACCTAAACAAATGGTGATTTGCCCTTGCTCGACGGGGACGTTAGCGGCTGTAGCCACTGGAATGAGTAATAATTTACTCGAACGCGCCGCCGATGTGGTGATTAAAGAGCGCGGTCAGCTTATCCTAGTACCGAGGGAAACTCCTTTTAGTGCCATACACTTAGAGCATATGTTAAGCCTTTCTCGCCTCGGCGCGACCATTATGCCCGCTGCACCCGGTTTTTATCACAATCCCAAATCGGTAGAAGATCTGGTAGACTTTATGGTCGCTCGAATTCTCGATCATTTGGGCGTTGACCATGCATTAACGAGTCGCTGGGGTTATGACAAACAGTCTAACCGCGACCTCGACAATTGAGACTTATATGAAACACACCACCGAAGTGATGATCTCTGCTGAAGAGATAAGCCAGAAATTGGATCAAATGGCCGAGCTAATCAATGCCCATTATGCCCACAGTGAACGTCTGCTGATGGTAGGCTTGTTAAAAGGCTCAGTGGTCTTTATGGCTGACCTGTGTCGCCGCATTAAAGGCCATGTTGAAATCGATTTTATGTCGGTTTCCAGTTATGGCAATACTATGACCAGCTCACGGGATGTGAAAGTGCTGAAAGATGTGCAATCAGATATCGCCGGTCGCGATGTATTGATTGTGGAAGACTTGATTGACTCAGGTAACACCTTAAGCAAAGTGCGCGAGATGTTGTTACTGCGGGAGCCTAAGAGTCTTGCACTGTGCACCCTGTTGGATAAACCTGAGCGTCGTGAAGTGGATGTGAAGGTCGATTTTATCGGTTTTACTATCCCTGATGAGTTTATCGTAGGTTATGGTATTGATTATGCTGAGCAGTATCGCAATCTACCTTATATCGCCAAAGTCGTACCACTCGATTAAGTGTCCGATACAGTTTAAAACTCCCGCAACAGGCGGGAGTTTTGCTTTTTGCGGCAATATAAAAAGCATTAATGATTGAATCATTAAAGATTTTTTTTCAATCAATTAGCTAATTTTTTGCTTTAGTTCTGCAACCCATCATTGTAATTGTGTTTTTTAGCACCATCTTATTACTTTCTAATGTGTAAGGATCGGTACAAATATGGCGAATATTACCCATGCTCTGGTACTCGAAGGGCTTAAAAAAACCTATAAAGGCGGCGTCGAAGCGGTTAAAGGCATCAGCCTCACCGTCAATCAAGGGGATTTCTTTGCCTTGCTCGGCCCCAATGGTGCGGGTAAATCCACCACGATTGGTATTATTAGCTCCTTAGTGCAGAAGAGTTCAGGTACGGTCAAAGTCTTTGATTATGATATCGATAAGCAGCTAGAACACGCCAAACTCTGCATTGGTTTAGTGCCACAAGAGTTTAACTTCAACCAGTTTGAAACCGTGCTGCAAATTGTGGTGAATCAAGCGGGTTACTATGGTGTGCCAAAACCTATCGCCCTTGAGCGTGCCCAAAAATACTTAAGCCAACTGGATCTGTGGGAAAAGCGCAATAGCCCTTCGCGGGAATTATCCGGCGGGATGAAGCGACGGTTAATGATTGCGCGCGCTCTGATGCACGAACCTAAATTATTGATTTTAGATGAACCTACCGCAGGTGTGGATATTGAACTGCGCCGCTCTATGTGGGAGTTTCTTAAACAAATAAACCAGCAGGGCGTGACGATCATCCTGACCACTCATTACCTTGAAGAAGCGGAAATGCTTTGCCGTAATATCGGCATTATCGATAAAGGTATTTTAGTGGAATGCACTAGCATGAAGGCGTTGCTGAGTAAGCTGAATATGGAGACTTTTATTCTCGATCTTCGTCGCGATACTGGAACGGCCCCCGTGCTCGATGGCATGGCTTGTCGCTTAACCGA
Source organism: Shewanella sp. M16 (assembly GCF_018224605.1). Classification (NCBI taxonomy): domain Bacteria; kingdom Pseudomonadati; phylum Pseudomonadota; class Gammaproteobacteria; order Alteromonadales; family Shewanellaceae; genus Shewanella; species Shewanella sp. M16. Next base: position 120,093 of record NZ_JAGTUL010000004.1, read on the forward strand.
CTCTCATACCTTAGAGGTGGATGTAGCGAAAGAGCATAATCTTAACGATGTCTTTAGCCAATTGAGCGCAGCCAATATTGAAGTGCTATCGATGCGTAACAAGTCTAATCGGTTAGAAGAACTCTTCGTCGAACTCGTGAAGAAAACTCAGGGAGCCTCAGCATGAATCAGCTCTACTTTATTGCCTTTAAAAGTATTTTAAGTAAAGAGATTAATCGTTTTACGCGAATTTGGATCCAGACCTTAGTCCCGCCAGCGATTACCATGACTTTGTATTTTTTGATTTTTGGTAACTTAGTCGGCAGCCGGATTGGAGAAATGGGCGGCGTATCTTATATGGAGTTTATCGCCCCTGGTTTGATCATGATGTCGGTGATCACTAACTCTTACTCGAATGTCGCTAGCTCATTTTACAGTGCCAAGTTTCAACGTAATTTAGAAGAGTTGATGGTGGCACCTGTGCCCCATTATGTGCTGATTGCTGGCTACGTAGGTGGCGGCGTGGCGCGCGGTTTGTGTGTTGGCCTGATAGTGACGTTAGTGGCCATGTTCTTTGTCGACATTAGCTTACATCATGCAGGTTTAGTGGTGATGACAGTGTTTTTAACTTCAGTGTTATTTTCATTGGGTGGCTTAATTAACGCTGTTTTTGCTAAAAGCTTCGACGACATTAGTATCATCCCCACCTTTGTGCTTACCCCATTAACTTACCTTGGCGGCGTATTTTACTCCCTGTCACTCTTGCCCCCATTTTGGCAAGGCGTGTCGGCACTTAACCCTGTGGTCTATATGATCAACGTGTTCCGCTACGGCTTTTTAGGCTTCGCCGATATCAGCGTGCCATTATCCATTGCCATTATGATCGGTTTCTGCGTCGCACTTTGGACCTTAGCGTATTACTTAGTCTCGCGCGGAATAGGCCTGCGTTCGTAACCTAATGTGTTTGTTTATAGAGTATAAGGATGATTTTATTTATGGCTTAACCGCTCTGACGATTGGGTTTTGTAGGCTGATCAAGGTTTCTGTCGACTGGATTTCATCGATAGATTGGATGCGATTGATGAGCACGTGTTGTAAGCCGTCGATGGATTGGCACATGACCTTTACGAAAATGCTGTAGTTGCCTGTGGTGTAATAGGCTTCGACGACTTCTTCGAGAGCGTTGAGTTTGGCGATAGCTGCGGGGTAATCGCCAGCACTTTTAAGGTTGATACCGATAAAACAGCAAACGTCATAGCCTAAGGCTTTAGGGTTTACCGTGATCTGCGCACCTGTAATGATCCCCGCTTGCTTCATTTTTTCTACCCGAACATGGATAGTGCCGGCGCTCACGCTAAAGCGTTTAGCGAGTTCGGCAAAGGGTGTGCGGGCATCCTGCATTAGGGCTTCGAGGATATGATTATCGAGTTGATCGCGCTGAAATGCGGTATCCATAAATAAACTCTCTATAACGTAGTGAATTGTCATAAAGTTACGTTTTTTTATGGGGAATTGCTACCTATTTTGCCCGTATTATTTGATTTTAGTGATCATTGTTCGCCCAAAGGCTCACAAAAAGGGACTTTTGCGCTAAAAGTCATACTGACACCCGAGTAGGGATGTTTGATGGTGAGCTCTGCTGCATGTAGTAATAGTCGAGGCGCTAAGGATTTTGCCAGTGAGTCGGCATAAAAACCATCGCCTAAAATCGGATGTCCTAGCGCCATCATATGCACCCGTAATTGGTGTGAGCGGCCTGTGATTGGCATCAGTTTAACCAGCGTTGAGCGTTTGGCGCGGCTCATTACTTGGTAGTGAGTCAAAGACGGTTTGCCAACAAGATGATCGACTTTCTGTTTAGGGCGATTTGGCCAGTCGCAGATCAGTGGATAATCAACGCTGCCAGTGTCATTTTTGAAATGGCCTGCGACCCTTGCATAATAGGTCTTACTGGTTTCTCTATCGTGGAACTGACGTTTTAATTCCCGCTCTGCGCTACGAATAAGGGCGACAACGATCACGCCAGAGGTCGCCATATCGAGGCGATGGACGATTTGACAATGGGGATGCTCAGCTTTTACTCGAGCATAGACACTGTCGTAATGGGCTGGGTCGCGACCGGGCACAGACAACAATCCTGAAGGTTTGTTGATGACGATAATGTCTTTATCTTGATAAAGAATATCGAGCCAAGGAGTGGTCGGTGGTTGGTAAATAAAATCAGTCATAAATAGTGCCTATTCGTCAATGCGGGGCAAAGATACTCTGCTCGGCTTGAGGGTGCAAGTGTGAGGCCCAAAGATCGGCTGTGCCATTATCCTCGCTGACAAAAGTAAAGCGGATTAGTTGATGATTTGCTGATAGAGCTGTATTTGAGTTTTTGTTATACTCCCGTCCTTTTCGTTAATGATCATTTTGAGTCTGTGAAGCCATGAGCCAGCCAGAGATATACACTCCCGAGAATCTTTCTCACGTCCATAACCGTCTTGAGTTATTGGCACCTGCAAAAAATGCTGACTACGGTATCGAAGCCATACGCCATGGTGCCGATGCGGTATACATAGGTGGTCCTGCATTTGGTGCGCGGGCAACGGCGGGTAACAGTGTTGAAGATATCGCGCGCCTGTGTACTTATGCTCATCAATACCATGCTCAGGTATTCGTCGCCCTCAATACCATTTTGATGGATAACGAACTGGCCGACGCCGAAAAACTCATTTGGCAATTGTACGAAGCGGGTGCTGACGCGCTGATTGTGCAGGACATGGGTGTATTGCAGCTCAATTTGCCGCCGATTGCCCTGCATGCCAGTACCCAAATGGATAACCGCAGTCCAGAAAAAGTGGCGTTTTTAGAGCAAGTTGGTTTTTCTCAGGTGGTGCTTGCCCGTGAATTGGGCTTAAGCCAAATCCGTGATGTCGCCGCGCATACTAATATGCAGCTCGAATTCTTTATCCACGGTGCTTTGTGTGTGGCTTACAGTGGCTTATGTAATTTGAGTCATTCCTTTAGTAACCGCAGTGCTAACCGCGGTGAATGCTCGCAAATGTGCCGTCTGCCGGGCAATCTTAAAACCCGTCAAGGGGATGTATTAGCGCAGAATGAACACTTATTGTCTTTAAAAGATAACAACCAAACTGAAAACCTCGAAGCGCTCATCGATGCGGGCATTCGCTCGTTTAAGATTGAAGGTCGCCTAAAAGATTTAAGTTACGTTAAAAACGTCACCGCGCATTATCGCCAAAAGCTGGATGCGATTATGGCGCGTCGCCCTGAGTTTAAGGCTTCGTCCCACGGCCGCTGTGAACATTCTTTTATCCCCGATCCAGAAAAGACCTTTAACCGTGGCAGCACAGATTACTTTGTTAACGAACGTAGCCAAGGCATTAAAGATTTCCGCTCGCCAAAATACATAGGCGAAGAAGTCGGTAAAGTGGTCAGCATAGGTAAAGACTTTATCCAAGTGAGCTCTAGCCATGAGTTTAATAATGGCGATGGCTTAGCGTTTTTCCCCGCGAATTTTGCTATGGCAAAACAATCCGATGACAAGCTGCAAGGCCTGCGGGTTAACCGTGCCGAAGGGTTAAAACTGCATATATTGCAGGTGCCAAAGGATTTAAAGGTCGGCATGACTTTATATCGTAACCATAACCAAGTCTTCGAAGCCCTGCTATCGAAAGAATCTTCTAAACGGATTATCGGCGTCGATTTACGGTTGAGTGACACCCAAGATGGACTGGCGCTGACCTTGACGGATATCTATGGCCTAACCGCCACAGTCAATTTAACAGTCGAGAAGACACCTGCGACAGATGTCGATAAGACCTTACAAAATACTCGCACTCAGCTGGGTAAGCTCGGCAGTACCGACTTTGTTGCCCGTAGCATTAGTATCGATACGGCCCAAGCTTGGTTCTTGCCTGCATCTGTGCTCAATGGTCTGCGCCGTGATGGTGTGGCCGCCTTAGAGGCTGCCCGTGTGCAAGGCTATGTGCGTCCACTGCCGTGGAAGCATAATCAAGATGCAGTCTATCCCGTCAAGCATTTGAGTTACTTAGGTAATGTTGCCAACGAAAAGGCCAAGGATTTTTATCAACGCCATGGCGTGATTGAAATCCAAGATACCTATGAGAAAAATGGCGTTACCGAAGATGTGCCATTGATGATCACTAAGCATTGCCTACGCTTTAACTTCAATCTGTGTCCGAAAGAAGTGCCAGGGATCAAGGCAGATCCTATGGTGCTTGAAATCGGCAATGATGTGCTCAAGTTGGTATTCGACTGCCCTAAATGCGAAATGATGGTGGTCGGTGAAAACCGTCAAGTGCGAGGCCAGAAGCACCTTTAATATTTGTCATTAGGAGCATTGCCCGAGTGCAATGCTCCTAGCACCTATTCAGCTACATCCATGCACCTACACTAGCCTACCTCTCATTGATGTTGCTCTCACCAGCGTCACTCTCATATTTTCATCAAAGCCTTATATTGCACATGCGGTAATGAGCAGATATCTTATTGAAAATAATATCAATAATAAGGGATGTTAAAATGGGATTGTTAGACGGTTTACTCGGTAATGCTGCTGAGGTTGATTTACAGGAATTAGCCGAGGAATTAAGGCCTATCATGGGCATTCAAGAAGAATTAAAACTCGCCTACAAAGTGATCCGCGATTTGTTTATTTTCACCAATAAACGCCTGATCTTAATTGATAAGCAGGGACTTACAGGCAAGAAGGTTACTTATCATTCCATACCGTATAAATCCATTACCCATTTTGAAGTGGAAACGACAGGCCATTTTGATATGGATGCCGAGCTTAAAATTTGGATCTCAGGCCAGAGTGAGCCTTTAGTAAAAGAGCTCAAGCGTGGTACGGATGTCGTGGGTATTCAAAAGACTATTGCCACTTTTGCACTTTAGTTTTTTTGCACTTTAGTTTTAGTGCTGCGACTTAGATTCATTTAGTGCTATCAAGCTTGGAATTGTTATCGCAAGCTAACGGTTAATGGGAGTAAGGTAAGCCAAGTTTTATCTGGGCTTACCTATCCTCGCTATCGAGTGTGATTCAAATCTGCTTGATTAATTTAACACTATCCTACTTGTGCTAGTGGAGTGCTCTATCGGTTCGCCCGCCATAGTATAGGTTTCGGAAAGCTTGAGTTTGCCTTGCTCATCGTATTGATTGTGAATGCCGACCCAGAATTGCTCCTGTCCCTGAATTTGTAAATTACCTTCTTCGGCAATCTGGCGATTGGGATGATAGCGTTTCATTGCATAAAGCTTGCTTTCATCATCAAATTTTAAGTGATAAGCCAATATGGGTTCTTGGGTGTGAGCGGTGACATCTGCTATTGTTTTATCTTCTCGCTGTTTTGTCGTGGTATTGCCATTGGGTGCGTGATACTTCTGACGAGATAAATATGCGTTATTGCTACTATTGCTAGCATGATGTTCGCTGTTATCCGAACGGTTATTTGGTCCGTTACTTTGCCCATCAGCATCGTCTTCATCATAGTCATAACTAGGATTTTCTGGGCTATCCCATTCAGGTTCTTCATCTTCCTGAGTTGCTATATTTTCATGAAAATCAAAGTAGTGACGGCTTTCTATCAGTTGGCCTTGTTCATCTAGCCAGGCTTCGCGGTACACTTGTCCTTGGGGCGTAAAACGTTGCCAATGGCCGATATCGAGGTAACGACCATTAGTAATTTGGATTGTGCCAGTTTCTAAAATTAAACCTTGAGGGGACAAGGATTTAGAGCTAAATAAATCCCCTTGCGTACGGGTGAGTAACCAGCGAATGGCGCCATCTTCATAGTATTCGATGCGAGTATCGGCGATACCTTCTTGATAGTATTCCCTTTGATTATTATCAAGATTATAGCCGCAGCGGGTATTCGAGTGACTCTGATAGGATTCGAGGATCCCTTTGTTATTATAAAAGCTGGACTCTTTGAGGTAGCCTTGGCCATCACGAACTTCATATTCAGAAATTGTACGTATCGTGCCATCTTCATAAAACCAGCGAGCAGTGCCATCACGGTTGCCCTGTGTGTGCGGTAGGTACATCTGAATTTGCTGGTTTTCGTGGTATTCAATAAAAGGGGCTACCGAGAGGTTATTTTTATATTGGCCTTCGGCCGAAAGCACGCCACTTCTATAATAGCTTCTAAATAGACCTTCCCTGAGTCCCTTTTCAAGATAGATCTCAAGGGCGAGTTGACCATTGTCATGATACCAAAGGGCCATGCCTTGTTCTTTACCATCCTCAAAATAGATTTTTTCTTCAAGTTGACCATTGGGATACCATTTTACATGTTCGCCATGTAATTGGCCTTCGGTATTGAAGGGTTCACGCCATGCAGGCTTACCTGAGTCGTAAAACTCTTCAATGACTTTGCCCGTCACATCGTTAAACACTTTTTGTTTAATCGCTCCATTGGGATGATACCAAACGGCTTCATATTCATAGCCTTGGTTGTAATATCTTTCAGCTTCTAGTGCACCATCAGGGTAATATTGTTTTTCAATTCCGTGGATAATATCTTGCACTAAGGGCCGGATCAGCTGTATTTGTCCAGATTCATAGTAGCGAGTTAACGTATTGATATAATAGCCATTGCTATCTTGTTCGGCGGTTTCTTTAAGCTGACCATTGCCATAAAAGTATTGAATAAATTGACCTTGGGGGTGGCGATCTTCTATTTGATTGATCTTGCCCTCATGGTCGTACCACGTTTGTGTTCCAAGTTGCTGATCATTAATAAAGTTGCCTTCAAATAACAGGGTACCTAGGGCATTGAATTGGCGGGTCACGCCATTACGTTCGCCAAAATAGTTTGAATCGACGGCTTGGGTAAGCCCTGGGCTTTGAGTGATGATTCTAAGTATACCCGCACCATCTTCAGCAGTGAGTTGGTGAAAAGTGCGGTGCAGTTGGCCTGTTAGGCTGGCGTAATCTTGAATATCGCCTTGCACTATATTGTCTGCATCTAGGGTAAAGTGGCTTATCAATAATGCATCGAGATTATTAAGCTCAACTTGCCACAACGCCTTTATTTGGCTGTTCTTTTTGGGGGTGATACTGCACACTTTTACCTTGTCGAGCCAAAAGTGCTGCTCGGAGAAAGGGAATTGATTGCTGATTTCGAGGCGGTCGAATTCGGTATGGTGGAAGTCGCAGCATTCATTGGCGTTTTCCCAGCCTAAGAGTTCTATGACTTGGGGCGTATCGTAGTGATAGAGAGTTAAGCCGTGGTCGGCATTTTCTTCGCAAGAAGTCGCGTCTGCCTTTGTCGCATGAATTTTTAAGCTGAAATGACGCTGGAATAGCGGCGCAGCGACTGACGGCTCCTGCGTTAAATCTTGTTCTTGGCTGAGTGTTTGTGATTCAGTTTGAAGATGAATGTCTTTTGGATCGCGGCTAGTTTGGTTTGAGGGAAATAACTTGGCTTTGAGTGCGCGAAACAACGACATTGGGGGAAATCTCCATATCCATATGTAAAACAATAAGCTTATCTGAGTGATACTCATGGCAACTGAGTATTTCTGTGCGCATATCATAGCGGTTTATGGATTCGTTTCTCAATGCTTGATTGCTCAAAATACCGTTTAATCAGAGTGGCACATTAATAAAAGCAGAGGAATAAAGACAAAATGCTTGATAACTTTTTTGCAAAATTACCCACAGATTTATCGGCGGAAGTGTTTGAAAAACTGGCGGGTAATGACACTGTGACCATAGAACGCATCGTTTCCAATGGGCAAGCTACGCTCGAAGGTCAATGGTACGATCAAACTCAACATGAATGGGTGATGCTGCTCAAAGGCGAGGCGACGCTTGAATTTGAACAAGGTGAACCCGTTACGCTAACCCCTGGTGATTACTTAACGATTCCGCCCCATCAAAAACATCGAGTCGCTTCGACTTCTATAAGTTCAGAAACCCTTTGGCTCGCGGTATTTTACGATTGATTAGGGTAAGGCTACAGGTTAACGATTCTGCCATAGCCAAGTGGGCGTATTGAGTAAGTCTTGGCCTTGGATCTGCGTTTGGCCTAAGGTTTTATCTAAGGCCAAGGTATTGCAGTGTTCAAATTGGCTTAAGGCATTAATAAGCCGATTAGCATGGGAAACCACCCACAACTGGCACTCTTCCGATACCTTAGCGATTAAGCGTGCAAGCGCAGGCAATAAATCTGGATGCAGACTGGTTTCTGGCTCATTTAACACCATAAGCTCTGGCGGCCTTGGGGTGAGTAGGGCGGTAATTAATAGCAAATAACGCAAGGTGCCATCCGACAATTCACTGGCATTGAGTGGCCTTAATAAGCCATTTTGATGAAATGCGAGTACTAAAATACCGCCCGCTTGGGGTTCAATGCGAACTTTAGCACCGGGAAACGCATCGCTGACCGCATGATCAAAAGCCGTTTTATCACCTATCTCAAAAATGGTTTGAATTGCTGATGCAAGGTCGCGCCCATCGTGGTGCAATACTGGCGTGGCTGTACCTAATTGTGGACGACGGGCTGGCGCTTCTGCATCGGTTCTGAAGTGATCGTAAAAGCGCCATGCGCGGATACTATCGCGAAGCTTGAGCACTTCAGGGCTGCGCTCTGGATCGGCAAGTTCGGTAAAAATACTGTCGCCGGTTTGCAGGTGTGCGCCTAAGGTTATCCAGCCTTGTCCGTCAGCACTGCGACTCTTCACCATAGGACCACGGCGCTCAACCAATACAGTTGAGGGTCGATACTTAGGCCCGCTCCAAATGGCTTCGCGCTTGATTTGTGGATCTAAGCCAAACAGCGTGGTGGCGTCGGGTTTGGGTAAACCGAGTTCAATAAGATAGCTAAAATCTTCGCCAGCAAATCCAAGCTTTAGGCGTTTTGGCGCTTGCCTGACGGTAGCTTCAATGGCGGTGTCGCCCGCTAGCATACTTTTGGTGGGGTTTTCTGGTCCCGCCCAAAAGCTGGAGTCGAGTCCGCCTTCTTGGGCTAAAGCATTGACAACGCCGCCCTGCGCCGTTTGTGCGAGTAAACGTAGTGCCTTGTATAGATTCGATTTACCACTGCCATTCGCCCCAGTGATCAAATTGAGTTGCCCTAGGGGCAAGACGATTTCACGCAGAGAGCGATAATTGAAAATAGCGAGTGTGGTCAGCATAGAATATCCAAGACTGAAACAAGCTGATAAACCAGTAAATTTATCGACAAAGTAAATTAAACCTGACGATAAAACAATGGCATTTACAGTAGCACTTTGTTGAGCACTCTTTGCCAGTTACCACCCATAAAACGGTCGCGGTCAGTAGATTTAAAGCGTGCCTTGGCTAAGGCATCGTCGATACGGCTCATGCGATCGATATGATTCAGCTCGGGGATTACTACATGCCTTGGCTCTGCATCAAAACCTAGCACGCCTTTCGCCCTCAGGCTGTACCACCATTCTTGATATTCTTTAATGCCTTTGGCGTTGTCATTACCCAGTGCCAGTAGGTTTTCTTGGCCTCGGAGCGGGAAGTCATTCGCGATTGCCACGCAGTCCACTCCACCAACACGCATAACGTATTCCAGTTGGCGAATATAATCATCAATCGTGGGCACGGCATTATTGGTAAGCCAGAAACTCATCATAAATACGCCGAATACGCCGCCGCTATCGCCGATGGCGCGGATCACTTCATCGGGGGAACAACGGGCATGGTTTACTATGCCGCGCGCCGCGCCGTGGCTTTGCACTATGGGTGATTTAGTGATTTTTGCGACATCTAAAGCGGTTTGAGCGCTGGAGTGACTCACATCGATCAAGATATTGGCGTGATTGAGTTTGGCGATAAGTTCGTGCCCGTGGGCCGTGAGTGGTTTATTGAGTCCGCCACTGGCATCATTATCTAAGGCGCCGCCGGCAAAGGTATTGCCGTAATGGTGGGTGAGTTGCAATACGCGTAGCCCTTGTTGATGAAACTCATCTACCCGCGCCCACTGGTTAGCTTCGCTGTCTTCTTCGACACAATCTGCGCCTTGTATTTGAAAGTATACCGCAGTGCGCTGGCTGTCGCGGGCACGTTGAATATCTCGCCCCCTCAGACCTTGCAGTAAAATATCGGGATGATCACTTACCCGTTTAGCGGCCTGCTTAATGCTTTCCATGCAAGCTTTATAAGTGCGTTTGTAGTTTTGAGTGCCATCGGCTTGTTCTATGGTCTCAATAGCCGAAATATCGCAAAGATAGGCATCGAGTTTAGCGGCGGTTACATCACTTAAGTCATCGGGTAGGAAGGATAAACCATCGACATATATCCGCCTTTGTGCGGCGGCAAAGCTAGGTAAACTGGCGAGTGGACTTAACAGAGTTGCTGCGCCAAGACCTTTAAGGAGTGTACGACGGTAGTGATTGACTGCCTTGATGGGCATGCTCGGTTCCTATCAATAACGCAAATGTAACTTCTTTATACCTTTTTAGGGCGTAGAAGTCTTTGATTAAATCCCTTTTTTGGCCTTTGCCCCTGAGCTAGAGTTGTGATTATTTGTTGTTGCCGAGTGGTTTTAATTATCGCTTGTCGCAGTAAATGAAAACCCTCGGGTTATGATTATCGAGTGGCTTCAACCATCGCTTTTGCCAGTGAGTTAAGGCCGTTAGTGCGCGATGGGCTGAGCTGACTTTCTAGGCCCAATTGTTTGAAGTAAGCTGTAGGATCAAATGCTTGGATTTCAGCGCGGCTTTTGCCATGGCAGGCACCAAGCAATAATCCAATCAATCCCTTAACGATGCGGGCATCGCTGTCGGCTAAATAATAGTGCCTGCCAGCCTGTTCTAGATGATAAATCCACGCATCACTCTCGCAGCCTTTGACCTGAGCGGCCTCGATGCGAAGCTCAGGGCTTAAACTTGGTAAGTCTTTCCCTAGCAACATAATTTGGCGATATCTTTCCTGCCAGTTAGGGGCATTGGTAAAACGCGCCAGTAAGGTTTCGGCATCTTGCACTAAATAGTGAAAATCGGCCTCATTTGGCATGATTGAATCTGTCATAGGGCTAAATCCTGTCTCATTTATCTTGAGCATCGTATGAGTGGCGTAGATCAGTGGCTAAATGCTGGATTACAGCAGCAAGTCTTTTACCGAGGCTAACGCGGCAATAAAGCGGTCGATATCGTCTTTATTGGTGTAGATACCGATAGAGGCGCGGCAACAGCCCTTAAGATTCAGGCTCTGCATTAATGGCATGGCACAATGATGGCCACAACGAACGGCAACCCCTTGTTGGTCCAGCAAAATGCCTACATCTTGGTGATGTTCACCGGCAAGATTAAAGGCGACGACGCCGATATTGTCATCAAAGGCGCCGTATAAATGCACTTCACCGAGTGCGCGCAATTGGCTTTGTAAATAGTTAACTAGTTCAGCTTCATAAGCTTGAACCTGCGGCATGAGCTCGGTTTGTAAAAATGTAATGGCCGCGCCCAAACCTATGACTTCAGCAATCGGCGGTGTGCCCGCTTCTAAGCGATTCGGCAGGTTGCCAAATTCTGTCGCCTCAAAACTCACGCGTTTAATCATCTCGCCTCCAGTTAATAGTGGCGCGAGATTATCTAACGCGTCGAAACGGCCGTAAAGCACGCCAACACCAGTGGGACCATACATTTTATGCCCCGAGAAGACGTAAAAATCACAATCGATTTCAGTCACATCCAGCGTTAAATGCGCCACTGCCTGCGCACCATCAACTAAGGTGATAGCACCTTGTTTTTTCGCTAACTGCACTAGCTGAGCCACGGGATTGACTGTACCTAGGGCGTTGGAAACATGGCACAGGGCGACGATTTTAGGCTTTAACTCGAGCAAGGTTTTATAGGCGTTGATATCTAAGCGGCAATCCTGACAGAGCGGGATTGGTTTAATGATTGCCCCTGTGCGTTTCGCCAGTTCCTGCCAAGGCACGATATTGGCGTGGTGAGCGGCGGCGTCGATTAATATCACATCGCCAGCATTTAATTGGGTAGTCAGCCCAAAGGCGACTAAGTTGATTGATTCTGTGGTGCCGTGGGTAAAAATGATTTCTTCGCGGCGTTTTGCCTTCAAAAATTGCTGCAACTGATCGCGCACTTTCTCATAGCTTAAGGTCGAACGCGCTGATAACTGATGCGCTGCACGGTGCACATTGGCATTGTCGTTGGTGTAAAACTGTGCCATGGCATCTAACACCATTTGCGGCTTCTGGCTGGTGGCTGCTGTGTCGAGATAACATAGGGGATAACCATCAAGCATTTGATTTAACGCTGGGAATTGCGACCGAATCTGAGCATTTTGCTGATATGCTTCAGATGATCCAAGTGTCACTGTGGTATCAGGCATAGCATTCGCTGAGGCATGGGATGTTTCAATGTCAGCCATTGTATTCGTCGCTGTGTTAGTCACAGTATTTGGCGTAGGCGATGCAGGTTGAGTCATGGGCGAGGCTAAGGGCAATGAAAAAGGCCAAGGGATCTTCTGTGATCTGCCATGTGAATGCAAGTTTTAGCGGTTTGTTGAGGCGTTGGTATTGGACAGTGGTATTGAACGCCTAATTTCACCAAGGTCTGTCAAACTGTTGCCTAATAGATATTTTGCACGCCTTAAACGGTTTTAGACTCTAACGCATCATTGAGCTTAGCTATGATGCGATTTTTCTAATGTTTAAGTTTTTCTTTTAAATTCAGCTAATACTTTACGCTTAATTCATCCACCGAAAGTTAAAACTCCGACTATCCTAAATTGGACGTCCTTCGTTGTCAGTGTTTGCTGGAGAGTAGTTTTATGGTGAAGCTTTTAAAAGACTTACGGATTAAACATAAGATGATCGCCCTCGTTGGGGTGATGTTAGTACTGATCTTGATTTTGTCTGGATTTAGTCTGTTGAAGATGCAGCGTGTATCGGAGGAAATTCATGGCATTGCAGAAGAGAATATTCCATTAGTCAGGCTATCGACTGACATCACCATTAAGCAGCTTGAAAGCTCTGTCATTCTAGAAAAAGCGTTTCGTGCCGCGGATGTTGACGCCGTATCCAGTCCACTCATTCTAGCGGCTTTTATTGCGGATGTTGTTCAGCACAATGAAGACATTAGCAAGGAGTTGCTCTCGACTCAAACCATGCTTGGAGAGGCATTAAAAAACGCTAAAACTCCTCAAGTACGTGAGAAAACACAGCAGCTAAATCAAGATATTGACACGATCATTCAGCATTTTGCAGATTATAAAGTCCTGCTTGGCACCGTTATTTCGGGTATTCAGCAAAAAGAAGACCATACCGCTTTAGCTAAGCGGGTTGAATCTTTAGAGGAAGCGCAAAATGTGTTTAATGCTGAGCTAAGTCAATTCGTAGAACGTTTAGCGCTGATGACTCAAGCTGCAGTTTCTGTAACAGAGGAAGAAGAGCTTAGGGCGATTTATGGCTTAACGATTATTTCGATAGTGTCTTTAGTCATAGGATTATTGATTGGCATCGTTTGCAGTCAATACATGGTCAAATCTATCAATCGGTTACGTAATTCTGCCGCCATGATGGAAAAGGGCAACTTTAACCAAGAGTTACACGTCGATTCCAAGGATGAATTAGGTGAACTTACCGTCAGTATGAATCAAATGGCGTGGACCTTAAGTAAAACTGTTGGCCAAGTGATTGCTCGAAGTGAAGAAATTGCCTCTATGGTGACTGAGCTTAATGCGGTGGCCGAGAATAATCGTGAGGCTATGTTGAGGCAGCAGGATAACACAGACCAAGTCGCCGCCTCTATGACCCAAATGGCAGCAACGATCACTGAAGTGGCGAGTAGTGCAGAAACCGCTTCGTATTCAGCGGGACAAGCTGAGCATAAAGTGAAAGAAAGTTGTGAGGTTGTCGATGCGAGCGAAAAAATATCGAAGCAGTTGGTTGCCAGCGCCCAGTATTCGAATCAACTTATTCAACAGGTTCAGGCGAGTACGGGGAAAATCCTCAACTTTGTTTCTGTGGTCGATGCGATAGCTGGGCAGACGAACTTATTAGCTTTGAATGCATCGATTGAAGCGGCGCGGGCGGGAGATCAAGGTCGTGGTTTTGCTGTCGTTGCCGAAGAAGTGCGGGCATTGGCAACGCGCAGTCAAACGGCCACGCAGGAGATCAGCGATCTTATCCAAACACTTGTGAAAGACGCCAAATCCTCAGTCGAATCCTTCGCCAATAACGATAAGCAAATCAGTGAGTCATCACTGCTCGTTAATCAAGCCAAGCAACACTTATTTGAGATTTTAGATGCGTTGACTGAACTGACTCAGGCTAATACTCAAGTCGCGACCGCTAGTGAGGAGCAAGCCGTGACCGCCGAAGATATTAGTGAGCGCATTAATGCGATTCGTGATTCGGGTGAGTTGGTACTCAGCAGCGCTAACGAAACAGCTAAAGCCAGCGAGTCACTGTCTAAGCAGGCGAATTCATTGAGGGAAACGATGCAGCAGTTTAAGGTGCGAGTTGTTTAAATGCATTAGCCCATAATTCAGTGTGCCAACGACTGACAGCGGTTAACTTAACTGCGCTACTTCATCTTAGCTTGAGCCTCATTTGTACCTTAACTCAATGTGAGGTGAGTATATCCCCAAATAATTTGAAGATGCAGGATTCAAGTTGTTTGGGATATAGGTCTCTCTTGTTATCCGACACACTATTGCCGTAAAAATGATACTGGTTGTGCAGTGACTTGCAACAAACTGTTGTAATATGTAGCGCTAAATAACGACTAAAAATGTGAATTAAATGGGCATGCGTATTCTTTGGCTTCTAGTGTTAACGCTGAGCATTCTTCCTAGAACCGCTGCAGCATCAGATATTGCGAGCAGTGTTACTGGAGGAACTAATCGCCTTGCTGACGGCGGTGATTTTGAGCTGGGCATGAGTGTTTACGGGATTAATCAAGTCGATGTTCGGCAAACGGATTCTGGTTCTGCACAGTTGTCGCTGTTAGTCAGTGGCATGTACCAGTACAAAGGGCTGTTTGTTGAGATGATCCATCAATCTCAAGATGGCATTAATCTGGGGTTTAATCTTTGGAGCTCAGAGGATTGGTCATTAGAACTGCTATTGGCTAACTTGCAAGGTTCATGGTCCCGTCCTGATGTGGATCCCAGTATGCTGGATGAAGCTGGCCGCAATGCTTATCTACTATCGGAAGATTCTCTCTATGTTGGTGCCGGTTTTCGTGCCACGCGTTATTGGGGCGATAACTATGTTTTTCAGTATAGGTTAGTATCTGATTA
This sequence comes from Shewanella sp. M16, assembly GCF_018224605.1. NCBI lineage: Bacteria > Pseudomonadati > Pseudomonadota > Gammaproteobacteria > Alteromonadales > Shewanellaceae > Shewanella > Shewanella sp. M16. The sequence continues at coordinate 135,346 of NZ_JAGTUL010000004.1, forward strand.
TTATGATGATCAAGGTATTCAAAGTTCTGCCAGATTGGGTAAGTCCTGGCAGGTTCGTAATTGGAATTTTCACGTATTGGGGAGCGTAGGTTACTCATCTGCCACCTTGAATCGCTATCTTTTTGGGATCAGTAAGGAAGAAGCCACTGAACGCTTTCCTGAGTATCGGCCGGATAGCTCTTTCAGTTACGGCATGGAGTTAGGGGTTGCCTATCCGCTGAGTGAAAATTTTGTCTTTCGGGCCATGTATCGCTTCAATGTGTTATCCCAAGAAGTGACCGACAGTCCCTTCAATCAAGCGAGTTATACATCGTATTTTAATGCTTCTCTTAGCTATGTGTTTTAGGAGGAGGGCATGAATCGATTTAACCCATTGTTAGCGGTAGTGATGCTGAGCGCGCCTTTTTTGGCTTGGAGTCAGGATGATGCCGTTATTTTTACCGCGACCCCAGAACGCTGCATTGCACTGCATAAAGGGCAAACTTGCTATCAAGATGTATTGTTCCGATGGCAGACACCCGCGAGCGGCGAGTACTGCCTCATACTGACAGACCGTCAGCACCAGTTAACCTGCTGGACTGGCAAAGCTTTGCAAGAATATCAATATAGTTTTGAAGGGGATAAAACGGCGACTTTTAGTCTTATCCGTAATGATGATGTGCAACCGCTCGCGCAAGTTAAAGTGGTCGTGACATGGGTTTATAAGGCCCCTAAACAGAGTCAGTCCGGTTGGAGGTTATTCTAATATGTCAGTTGCAAAGCATATCTTAGTCGTAGAGGACGATACCTCACTGGCAGAGTGGATCAGTGATTATTTACTGGATCACGGTTACGGAGTCACAGTGGCCAGCCAAGGTGATTTTGCCTTAGAGATGATAGCCGATGAGATGCCTGACTTAGTGCTACTCGACGTGATGATGCCCGTTAAGAATGGCTTCGATGTGTGTAAGGAGGCCAGGGGATTTTATACTGGGCCCATTTTATTTATGACGGCTTGCGTTGAGGACGGCGATGAAATCCGCGGGTTAGATGCCGGGGCTGATGATTACCTCACTAAGCCGATTCGACCACAGGTGCTGTTAGCGCGGATAAAGGCCCTGTTACGCCGAGTGAGTGATGAGGAGCAAAAGCAGCAATTAGTGTTTGATTCTTTAGTGTTAAATGCGACGGCAAAATCAGTCACCATTGATAAACAACCGCTGGATTTGAATGCCAATGAGTTTGATGTCTTGTGGCTGCTGGCATTGAAGGCGGGCACGATAGTGAGTCGCAATGAATTGGTGGCCCAACTGCGGGGCATTGAATACGATGGCCTAGACCGCTCGGTGGATATTCGCATATCGCGCTTACGCAAGAAGTTGCAGGAAGCGTTGAGTCAGCCCTATAAAGTAAAAACCATTCGTGGCAAGGGATATTTGTTTTGCCGCGATGAGGCCGAGCAAGCTTTATGAAGAAGTTAATGACTTCTCTGGTGCTGGTCGTGCTGGTGGCCATTGCCAGCCTAGGCTGGTCGATAAGTGAGTTTGCAACACTTATTGATCCTGATAATGAAACGCCTAGCCCAGCAACTCACTTCGCGGCATTAAAACTGCTGGGCGGCTCACTGGCGCAAACGTTAGATAACGATCCCGCCCCAAATAATGCGTTTATAGACAACTGGAATCAGCGAAATGCAGATCAATTGTCTTTGGTGAATGAAGCGGATTTTGTCTTACCCTCAGCCCTAAAAACAGAGTTTTATTCAGGGGAATCATTACTGCTGGAGTCCGATGATGGCATCTCTTTGCACTATTTATTGCCTAAAACGGGTCAGGTGCTGAATATCAATACCCAGATAGTGACGCCCGCTGATGTGAGTTTTAACGCGAACAAGCTGTATACCATGCTTTTTTATGGCGGTGTGGTGGTGATTTTGTTGGTGTGGGTGTCTCCTTTAATCCGCCAATTGGTTAATCTCAGTAAGGTGACTCAAGCATTTGGTATGGGAGAATTACAGCAGCGAATTGTGGTCAGTAAAGCGTCTTACATAGGCACAATAGAAAGCGAATTCAATCGAATGGCAGATCGCATCCAGCAATTAATCGATGACAATAAATTGCTTAGTCGGGCAGTTTCCCATGATTTAAAAACTCCGATTGCGCGGCTGCGATTTGGTATTGCGGCGTTAGAAGAAACCCAAAGCGAACAACTTAGGGTGAAGTATTTTCAGCGATTGAACCGCGATCTGGACACTATGGAAGAGTTGGTCATGACACTGCTCAGCTATGCCCGCCTCGATGAGGCGAATATCCAACCTGATTGGCAACCTATTGAGCTTAATACTTGGTTGCTGGAAAAGTATCAAGGCCAAGTATACCCAGGGTTTTCAGTGGAACTCATCACCTGCCCAATACCGTTGAACATCAAAACAGATCCTAAGTACTTGTCAATGCAGGTGAATAACTTGCTCAGTAATGCGCTGCGTTTTGGCCGTGCAAATATCCGGCTGATGTTGGCATTGGAAGATGGGATTGCGTGGTTACACGTTGACGATGATGGCCCTGGTATAGATGAACAGGAATCTGCTCAAGTGATTAAACCTTTTGTGCGTGGTCAGCACAGCCGCGGAAATTCCGGTCATGGCATGGGTCTGGCGATTGTCGATAGAATTGGTTGTTGGATGGGTTCGCCATTACGTATTGGCCGTGCTCCTGACTTGGGTGGGGCTCGCATGTCACTAAAATTCAAGGCTGAAGTTTAAAGTTGGGGTTTAATACGATTGGTATAATACGAGGTTTGAGTCGTTTTTGTCTGTTTCTTTAACATGAGCTGAAACGAGCAATGCGGCTAAATCTGCGTCATCTAATCTGCTGTGTTGATTTAGAGATAGAGGCAGAATGACTCAACTTACTATACGAATGAGTGCTTAACGAATTGGTGCAAAACAGGGGGATTTATAAATAAAACGCACCAGCCTTGATACCTAACGAGAATCTAGACTGGTGCATTTTTGATGAGCAATTAACTTTTCACATTGACATTGTTAAGTATGTAATCTGTTTCATAGATGCGGGAACTCGCATTTTCTGGTTTGCTATGTAAACCTGTGACTTCGACCATGACAGAGGTTTCTTGATTCATCGTCGAACTCCCCCACAAGATATCCTTACTCGCGCTCGCTCCTACTCCAAACTGGCCAATTGCATCACGATCGGTTTGTTCGTGAGTAAAAGTGAAGTAGTTATAACCCGCTTGTTTGCATAACTCTGCTGACTTACGCATGACGTACTTTCGGGCCAATGCGCGGTCAGTGTTGGTATTGCCAACAAAGCTTATCTGCCAGCTATCGGGTGCAATCTGTGCGGTTTCAAATCCTTTACCGAAAGACCAAAATTGCTTTTCGGTATCGTAGGAAGTGGCACAAGCTGAAAGCATCAGAGCTAATCCAGCACATAAAAACGTTTTTCTGATAAGTGTCATGGTCTTGTCTCGTCAGGTTGTTTAGAAGCTATAGTTCACGCCAAGGGTAGTAACCCACTGGTTGTTACTGTCTATGAGCGGAGAGTCTGCCATGTTGGCACCTATGTGCGAGTAACCTGTGGCTTGAGTAATATCTAAATGCTTAGTGACTGGAATAACCAAAGCGTAGCCTAGCTTATATGCAAAGGTGCCGTCGGCTTGATAGGCAGGGCGCTGCGCCGTAGCTTCAGATGACGTCACACCTGTGTAGTAGTTTGCGAAGTCTTTACTGAAGTAGTGCACACCTGCATAAGGCACCAGATCACCGAAGCCTACATTTATTGGATGGTAATAGGTGATATCAGCCTGAAAACCATCATAAATATTGGTGACATCGTGTTGGAATTTAGTTGATAGCGTGCCATTTCCTAAATGAATGTCGGCGTTTAAACCCAGATCACCACTGAATTTGCGATCCTTCATGCCCGTTAAAATATCCGCATCATCGGTATCAAAGCCGGGATTGGCAACGGCAAAGATACTGAAATTAACGGCACTATCGTTCGTGCCTAAAAAGCGGTAGTTGATGCCGGACAGATCGGCGTTGAAGTCTTCACCGTGGTAGCCGCCATTGAGGTAGGCACCTGTTTGGTGATCTTGACCCTTATAAAACTGACTACCAGTAGCAACACCTGCGCCAGCAAAGAACTGATCTTGATGACTATAGATATTACCGTTACGAATGTAGGTATTGCTTTCAGCAAGAGCGTGGCTTGACATCAAAACACTTGTGATTACAAAGCAAAGTTTTTTCATTTTTTTATCCTTAAGACATCTGTCTAGTGACTGTGATGCCACTATATTTCACTTCTTAAAAGGACTCTGTATCCGAATGTAACCTAGACCATGTATTGCAGCCTTCTCGCATAGCCTGGCGCTGGTGAGCTCGTGGAGCTGAAGACGATGACCTTTTGCTAAGCCGGAGGGATAAGATAAACAAGACTAAGTAATAGGTAGCTTTTGATTGAATGGAGGAGAGAGCGCATTGATGAGGTGATATAAAGGTAAAAAGTTATGCCTCTAAAGCTATTTGAAATCAATAGCATCAGGGGGATTTGACCCGATGCTATTGGTCAGTCATTCAAACAACTCGCCGACTAAGCCTAGGGGCTAAGGACAAGGTAATCTAAATTGATCGGACAGTTGGTTTAATCGCACTAATAGCTCTGGCGATAAGGTGACTTTTAAACTGTCGATGTTTTCTTTCAGTTGATATAAGTCGGTGGCGCCGATGATATTGGAGCCGACAAACTTACGTGAGTTAACAAAAGCTAACGCCATTTGTGCGGGCGTGAGTTTGAACTCGCGGGCCAAATCGACATAGGCTTTTGTAGCCTCCAGAGCCATTTGCGAACCTGTATAGCGGGCGAAACGCTTAAACAAGGTCAGGCGCGCGCCTTCAGGCCATTGGTCGTTGCAATATTTTCCCGTCAAGGCGCCAAAGGCCAGTGGCGAATAGGCCAGTAATGGCAAGTTTTCGCGGTGACTGATTTCGCTCATGCCGACTTCGAAACTGCGATTAAGCAAGTTATAGGGATTTTGCACACTCACAATACGCGGCAAGCCATGTTTTTCGGCGAGTTGCAGGTATTTCATCAAGCCCCAAGGCGTTTCGTTCGACACCCCGATATAGCGCACTTTACCTTGGCGGATCACTTCGGCGAGCGCTTCTAGGGTCTCGAGGATCGGCGTTTGATGCTCATGCTCTTGTTGATCGTAAAACAGTTCACCAAAGAAATTGGTATTACGGTCAGGCCAATGGATTTGATAAAGGTCGATAGTGTCTATTTGGAGGCGTGCTAAAGACGCATCGACCGCTTGGTGGATGTTGTTCCAGTCCAGCGCCATATTCTTGCGAATATAATCACTCTTACCACCCGGTGCGGCAATTTTAGTGGCAATCACTAGGTCGTCACGGTTGCCGTGTGCCTTGATATATTGCCCCAGAATACGCTCGGTTTCCCCTTGGGTTTCGGGCTTAGGTGGGACGGGATACATTTCCGCCGTATCGATAAAGTTGATGCCATTTCCTATGGCGTAGTCCAGCTGCGCAAATGCTTCGGCTTGGGTATTTTGTTCGCCCCAAGTCATAGTGCCCAAACAAATTTTACTGACCTCAAGATTAGAATGCGGTATGCGTCTGTATTCCATCTATTTCTCCTACGGAAACTCTCTTAGTTTGAGGCTACCAAGCTTTTGCTGTAAAGCAAAGGTTAAACCATAGGTTGAAATGTTAGTGCGCTAAAAATAGCCAGCAAGTTTAGCCATCCTGCCCCATTTTGAGGCATGCCATTGGTTGAAGTTTGTTCGCTGAGTTGCTCTTTTAACGGTTTTAGCGCTTTACTGCACTGAAATGGAGATTTTTGCTTATTTTTGTAAACCTTAGGTACTACTAAATCAGTAATGACGTATTTATGAATAAATTGTTATAAAACTACATTTGCAGATTACAGTAAGTAAGGATGTGAATCTGTGTCACAAAATTGCGTAAATTTACGTATCTAACTTACGAATTTGCAGCGGAATGTGACGCCAATATCGGAATCTGCGTTAACAAATCTCTACCCTAAATTTATCTAAAAATTTTTCATGGTTGATATTTGTGATGGCAGATTTTTCAAACCAAATTGTAACGATCAAAAAAGGCCTCGACTTGCCGATTGTTGGTGAGCCGCGACAGGTCATTGAACTCGGTGCTAAGCCATCCCAAGTGGCTGTTCTGGGAGAAGAGTTCGTTGGGCTTAAGCCGACGATGTTGGTCGAAGAGGGTGATTTTGTTCAAAAGGGCCAAGCCCTATTTGAAGACAAAAAAACGCCTGGAGTCTTGTTCACTGCACCTGCTAGTGGCCAAGTCGTAGCAATTAACCGCGGCGAGCGTCGAATTCTACAATCAGTCGTCATTCGTTGTGATGACGGTGAAAACCGCGATGGGCAGATTTCCTTCGATATCCATCAAGACATCGCCGCTTTAGCAAGGTCAACCGTTCAGGCGCAATTAGTGAAAAGCGGTCTATGGACTGCACTGCGTACTCGGCCTTTCTCGCGCGTGCCTGCGCTCGATAGCACGCCAGCAGGTATTTTCGTCACCGCTATCGATACTAATCCACTGGCCGCTGATCCGCGTTTGATCATCGCCGAGCAAACCGAAGCTTTTAAAGCTGGCTTGCTGGTGTTGAGCCGTTTAACCGAAGGCAAGGTTTACCTGTGCCAGGATAAGGGCGAAGCGATTGTTAAAGAAGCATTACCACAACTTGAGGTGCGCCGTTTTGATGGTGTTCATCCTGCGGGTTTAGTGGGCACTCATATTCACTTTACCTTGCCAGTGAGTTTAGAACGTCAGGTATGGCATATCGGTTATCAAGATGTGATTGCCTACGGCAAGTTATTCCAAACCGGTGAGTTGTATACCGACCGCATCGTCGCCTTAGGTGGCCCGAGCGTGCTGAACCCGCGTTTACTGCGCACTCAATTGGGCGCTGAGCTAAGTACCTTAGTGAGTGATGAAATCAAACCTGGCCATAACCGCGTGGTATCGGGATCTGTGTTATCTGGCCATACCGCGGCGGGCGTACATGACTTTTTAGGCCGATTCCACAACCAAGTGTCAGTGTTGAGCGAAGATTCGCAGCACCATGTTCTCCCTTGGGTGCGCGGTGGTTCTGACAAATTCTCCATCACTCGTGCCGTAACATCACGTCTGTTTGGTGCGACTAAATTGTTCGAGTTTACGACTCATCAGGGCGGTTCTGCTCGCGCCATGATGGCTTTTGGTCAGTTAGATCGCGTGATGCCACTGGATATTTTACCCACCTTACTCGTTCGAGACTTAGTGGTGCGTGATACCGACGAGGCGCAGGCCTTAGGTGCATTGGAGTTAGATGAAGAAGATCTGGCGCTGTGTACCTTCGTATGTCCCGGCAAATATGACTTTGGTAAAGAATTACGTGCCTGTCTAGATGTTATTGAGAGGGAAGGTTAATGACCAAACAAGTGAAAAAACCTGATTTACAGGACGCCTCTGATTTGCAACAAGAGTACTACGCAACGGGTAAGTCGATGAAGGGCTTTTTGCGCTCACTCGTCATTGCCAATGGTCGTAGCACTAAGGGCCAAGTGCATGTGCGTGACGCGATTGACGTGAAACGTACCATGACGCTAGTCGGTTTGTGTTTACTGCCCGCCATTTTATTCGGTCTATATAACATTGGCCTACAGGCACAGCTTGCGCTCGCGGGCGGATTATCGACGCCAGATATTTGGAAGTTAGAAATCTTTAATACCCTGTTTGGCAGCCTTAGCCAAGACACTGGGATATTAGGTTTATTCCTCTATGGTCTTAGTTTTTATCTGCCGATTTACCTGACAGCACTGCTCACCAGTTTGTTCTGGGAAGTGGTGTTTGCGCGGGTTCGTGGTCAAGAGTTGCACGAAGGTTTCTTCGTGACGGCCCTGCTGTTTACCTTAATCTTGCCAGTATCAACACCGTTGTGGCTGGTGGCCATGGGGATTTCCTTTGGTGTGGTCGTGGCTAAAGAGCTATTTGGTGGCATGGGATATAACTTCCTTAACCCTGCGCTGGCGGGCTTGGCTTTTATCTACTTCGCCTATCCATCTGAAGTTTCAACCATTAAACAGCTCGTTGCCGTTGATGGTTTCTCTGGTGCAACAGCGCTGGCACAAACCGCAGCGGGCAAGTTGAGTTTTGCCGATTACTCTTGGTTTAGCGCCTTTAGCGATCCTAACTGGTGGAACAACTTTTTTGGCTTTACCGTGGGCGCGATTGGCGAAACCAGCACCTTAGCGATTTTGATCGGCGGTTCATTATTGCTGATCAGCCGCTTAGCGGATTGGCGCATTGTGCTAGGTGTGTTGCTGGGCATGATAGCGACAGCAACGCTGTGTAATTACATCGGTTCTAGCAGCAATCAAATGATGGCAATGCCGTGGACTTGGCATCTTGTCACTGGCGGTTTTGCGCTAGCAATGATGTTTATGGCCACCGATCCTGTAACCACTTCGTACACTCGCCAAGGCAAGTTTGCCTACGGTGCTTTGATTGGTTTTATGACTGTGCTTATCCGTGTCGCTAACCCCAAAATGCCTGAGGGCGTGATGTTAGCCATTCTGTTCGCCAACCTTTGGGCGCCGCTGTTCGATTATCTGGTGGCCCGCGCCAACATCAAACGGAGATTAAAACGTCATGGTATTTAAGAAAGATACTGTGGTGGGGACCATGATCTTCACCATCACGCTCTGCCTCCTGTGCTCTTTTATGATCACAGGCACTGCAGGCATATTGAAAGAACGTAAAGTTGCCAAAAAACGTGACGAAGTACAGCGCTATGTGTTGATGGCCGCCGATGTGAACTTAGGTCAGGGCAATGAGTTTAGAGAGATTTTCGCTAAATCCGTTAAGCCATTATTGATCAACTTAGACACAGGTAAGGTGGACTCAGACGCTAACGTCCTCGATTTCGATGAGCGTATGGCGGCAATTAATCCTGAGACTTCAAGTGCGCCGAAAAAAGATATCGCCAAGATTAAAACCCGTGCGAACGATGCCCGCGTGTTTAAAGTGCTCGATGCCAACGGCAAGTTAGACAGCGTGGTTGTGCCTTTCTATGGCAAAGGTCTGTGGTCGATGATCTACGGTTATGTGGCGGTTGAACCCGATTTCAACACCATTAAAGGGCTAGTTGTGTACGAACACGGTGAAACCCCTGGTATCGGCGATTTTTTAACTGATCCTAAGTGGGTGTCACTATGGAAGGGTAAGCAATTGTTTGATGAAAAAGGCAAGTTTTCGATACGTCTTGTGAAAGGCGGCGCTAAAGAAGGCGATATTCACGGTGTTGATGCGGTGAGTGGCGCGACCATGACGGGCCGCGGCGTGCAGCGCGCAATGGAGTTTTGGTTTGGCGTTGAAGGTTTTCAAACCTTCTTCAATCAGCTGAAAGCGACGGCCACGCAGGGTGAATTGCAAGGTGAGTTGGGAGAGGCAAAATGAGCAACACTTTATCCATGCGTGACATGTTAACGGGGCCAGTGTTTGCCAATAACCCCGTCGCGATGCAAGTGCTGGGCGTATGTTCGGCACTGGCGGTCAGTAACTCAATGCAAACCGCTGTGGTGATGACACTGGCAGTGACCTTTGTGTTGGTGTTTTCTAACCTGATTATCTCTGCCATCCGTAACTTTATCCCGACCAGTGTGCGGATTATCGCGCAGATGACGGTTATCGCCTCCTTAGTGATTATCGTCGACATGGTTCTGCAGGATGTAGCCTATGAGTTATCTAAGCAACTTTCTGTATTCGTTGGGTTAATTATCACTAACTGTATCATCATGGGCCGTGCAGAAGCCTTTGCCATGAAGTATCCACCGCATTTAGCGGTCGTCGATGCGCTTGGTAATGCGACAGGTTATGGCTTGATTTTGATCAGCGTCGCCTTTGTACGCGAGCTGTTAGGGACGGGGAATTTATTCGGTCACCCTGTGTTTACCACCATCGAGAATGGTGGCTGGTACTTGCCAAACGAGATGTTCAAGTTACCACCGAGCGCCTTCTTCCTGATTGGTGTGTTGATCTGGACTATCAATGTGATCCAGCGGAAACGGGGTTAAGGAGCAGATATGGAACACTATATAAATCTATTTTTGCAGGCCACTTTTATCGACAACATGGCGCTGTCGTTCTTCTTGGGCATGTGTACTTTCTTGGCCGTGTCTAAAAAGGTGTCAACCGCCTTTGGTCTAGGTGTCGCTGTGATTGTGGTGATGACCTTAGCCGTGCCGTTAAACCAGCTGATTTACGTCAAAGTGCTCGCACCTGGCGCACTGTCTTGGGCGGGATTACCCGGTATCGATTTAAGTTACCTGCAACTGATCACTTTCATTGGTGTGATTGCGGCGTTAGTGCAAATCCTTGAAATGTTTTTGGATAAGTACATTCCTAGCCTGTATGACTCCCTTGGGATCTTCTTACCTTTGCTCACAGTGAACTGCGCGATTTTTGCCGGGGTGATCTTTATGGCGAACCGTGATTACAACTTCGGTGAGTCAGTGGTGTTTGCGATGGGCTCGGGTCTTGGTTGGGCGGTGGCGATTGTACTGCTGGCGGGACTGCGCGAAAGAATGAAATTCAACGCGATTCCCGAAGGCTTACAAGGTATTGGTATCACCTTTATTACTACAGGCTTGATGGCGCTGGGCTTTATGTCTTTCTCAGGGATCTCGCTGTAAAGCTACAGTAGGCGAGCCAAGAATTGAGAAAGTGAAACCAGATTCTTTTTAGAAAAGAGCTAGAAAAGGGTAATACGATGGAAATGGCAATTGGCATAGGCATGTTCACGCTAGTGGTCTGTCTATTGGTGATAGTGATTCTAATCGCCAAAAAGAAATTAGTGGCTACGGGTGAAGTGACAATCAGCATCAACGAAGATGCCGAAAAAAGCATTCAAGTTGCCGCGGGTGATAAGTTACTCGGCGCTTTGGCGAGTCAGAGTATTTTTATTCCGTCGGCCTGTGGTGGCGGCGGAACCTGTGGTCAGTGCCGAGTGAAAATCAAATCGGGCGGCGGTGACATTCTGCCGACTGAAATGGGCCATATCACCAAGAAAGAGGCTAAAGAAGGTTGTCGTCTCGCCTGCCAAGTCTCAGTGAAAACCGATATGGAACTTGAACTCGACGAAGAAATCTTTGGGGTGAAGAAGTGGCAATGTCAGGTGATCTCTAATGATAACAAGGCGACTTTTATCAAGGAGTTATTGCTTGAGTTACCCGAAGGTGAAGATGTTCGCTTTAAAGCAGGGGGTTATATTCAAATTGAAGCGCCAGCCCATGTGGTGAAATACGCTGACTTTGATATTCCTGAAAAATACCGTGGCGATTGGGACAAATACGGTCTGTTTGACATTGTCTCTACCGTTAATGAAGAAGTGTTGCGCGCTTACTCTATGGCCAACTATCCCGATGAAAAGGGCCGCATTATGCTGAACGTGCGGATTGCGACGCCGCCATCGGCCAATGTGCCAGCGGGCAAGATGTCATCTTACATCTTCAACCTGAAAGCGGGCGATACAGTGACGATTTCTGGGCCATTCGGTGAGTTCTTTGTGAAGGAAACCGATGCAGAAATGGTGTTTATCGGTGGCGGTGCGGGCATGGCACCTATGCGTTCACACATTTTCGATCAGCTTAAGAGTAAGAAAACCACACGTAAAATGAGCTTTTGGTACGGTGCTCGTTCGACCCGTGAAGTGTTTTATCAAGCGGATTTCGATGCTCTAGCGGCAGAGAATGACAACTTCGTTTGGCATGTGGCGTTATCTGAGCCATTGCCTGAAGATAATTGGACTGGCTACACTGGCTTTATTCATAATGTGATTTATGAGAATTATCTTAAAAATCATAAGGCACCAGAAGACTGCGAGTACTACATGTGTGGTCCTCCAATCATGAACTCTTCAGTGATTAAGATGCTTGAAAGCCTAGGCGTTGAGCCAGAAAACATCCTACTCGATGACTTTGGTGATTAGGTTGTAAGTGAGTAATAAAAAATCGCGTTAGGCCCAGCTTAACGCGATTTTTGTTTATAGGGCTTTTTATCATTTCGCAGTTTTTAGCTTTCGCATTTTGATGCTATTTAGCTCCTCACCTAGCTAAAGGATTTGCCGCCGTGGCGGGTTAAATAGCTCACCATGCGCTCACTCTTAGCGGTATAGCATCCCATGCGAAACTCACCCTGCCAGTAAGCAATATCGAGCGGATGATACCCCTGCGAGTTTGGATGATTCACATTGGCCCCGCATCCACCAATAATTTGAGCAGTTCAAAAGACTGCAACTCACAGGCATGCAAGAGTGCCGTCATCCCGCCATTGTCCACGCCTTCAAGATTAGCGTCATTTGCAATAATGCGCTTAACAGCAAGCGTATCTTTGGCTTTAACCGCATCGATGAGTTCTGTGCTCATTTGATCGCTATTTAACCTCATCCAAAGGATTTAATTTAAGTGGATTTAGCCTAGGTTTCTTTAACTTGTGGGCGAAACTCCGTAAGCTGAGTAGCATATACCTAAATGCTTATGTCTAGAGGTATAACTTATCATGGATGTAATAGTTGTGGGATTAGGAGGCTTGTTTGAAAAAGTTAGCAGTAGTATCACTTATCTGTTTCTCCCTCAGCGCATGCTCTTCACTCAATGAAGTTAAATTGGACTCTCAGTCGATATCCAGCTACATAGGTGAAAAGGTCAAAGTCACCACAATCTCTGGCGAACAAATGGAATTTCAAGTCGAAAGTGCAACGGAACAGCATATCGAGGGAGAAGGGCAACTAGTCAAAATTGAAGATATACAGACGTTGGAAGTTGAGGCGTTTAGCCCACTAAAATCGATATCACTTTCTGCAGGCTTATATATGTTAGGTGCGATAATTATTACTATTGTCGTTTTATAGCCATTTTGAATGTGTATTAGCTGCAACTTGAGATATTCAGTCTACAAACTGGGGCAGACTGCCACTTGGTTTATACTGCTCGGATTAGCTTCGTCGCCCTAGGCATCACTTTGTTGTGTCATTTTTATATGGAATATTTCCTTTATAATTCAATTGTAAAGATTAAATTGTATTATCCATAAAAAGCACTTGTGATAAGCTTGCTTTTTCTAGCAGGCAGCATTATTTGTTAATTACGTTAAGGATAACCCATGCGTTTGAGTGTTATCAGTACCCTGTTGACTGGTTTTTTATTATTCCCAAGTGCCAATAGTTTTGGTTTGTTATTAGAAACAGGTGCTGAACAAGAGCAAATCGGGCAAGGCAGTAACTCTATTGCCGTTGAAAGCCAAACCGCATCTTCAGTATCGAAGGTGGCGGAGATTAAGACCTTAATCCAAGCCGCGATAAAGGATTCGCCGCAGCCATTTAGTGGCAGTGTTATCCTGCTTGAGGAGGGCAAGCCGCAGCTTGAACTGCAAAAGGGTGAAGGTATTAGTCAAGATTCGCGCTTTGTGATGGCATCGCTCTCTAAGCAGATTACTGCAACCTTGATATTGCAGGCGGTCGATTCGGGGAAACTCGAGGTAAACCGTTCGCTTAATCATTATCTTTTTGGTGATGCTGAAGGGAATAATAAGGCGCTAAAAGGCACTGTGGCGGGGGCAAATCTAAGTGTGGATGCACTTAATTCCAGTCGATATGACGAGCGGATTACGCTGCACCAACTGCTAACGCATACATCGGGTGTCGATAAACTGGGTAAGGCCAATCGATTCGAGCCGGGTAGCCAATTTGAATACTCCAACTTTGGTTATTCACTGCTTGGGCAAGTGCTTGAGAAGGTCAATCACCAATCCTTTGCCGAGCAAGTGGCGCAGTTTGCAACGCGATACCAGCTTAATGGCCTGAGTGCTGAGCTTGGCAGTATTGAGGCGATTCACGCCAAAGTGCCTTCACTCACCGTAGGTTTACAGGAAAGCGAGGTGATTGCCCCTGCTGACTTAGTGCTTGATGAAGCTTTGTTGCCCGCAGGGGGATTAATTGCTTCAGCGCCAGCTTATGCCGCCTTTCAGCATCTATTACATTCTGGCAAGTTGATGAGTGCAAAGAGTTATCAACGGATGACAACGGCGTATACCGAGATCCAATTCTTATGGCCGAATATGCGCTATGGCTATGGGGTGAGGATCAATAAGGACGATGGTCTCATCGAATACAGTCATACGGGCTATTTATCTGGCTATATGTCGATGACACTGCATTATCCTGAATTCAATTTGGATCTGGTGATGCTGGAAAATCTATCGCTAAATCTTAATGATCGCGCTCGAGTATTTGAACTGCATAATCAGATACGTCAAATCATTCGTAGCCAGTTACTGCTTGCTAAAGCGTCTAATGTTAAGCCTTAAGTCTCTCCATTATGTTGGCTAATAGGCGGCTAAGTCAGATGGTGTGAGTCTCGAAAGCATAAAGCCCCAAAGTTAGGGCTTTATGCTTGGTACTCGTTGGCAGTTAAGGTGCTAATCGTTACCAAAAGCGCTTTCTAAGTGCGGTCTCGATATCAATCTCAACCCTAAAGTACTGCAAAATCGTCCAAACTGAATCGACTAAAGCTTCGGTAAGCGCTGGATAATCATCCTCGATAATTCCGTTAATTTCTTCGACGGTTTCATCGATATATTCTTGAACACCTTCCTCAAATTCGGCCTTTGTCGCTTGATTGCGGAAAAAGCTAAAGTTGTCGAGCTTTTCAATCAATTGATCAATAAGGACTCTTACCGAATTGAGTTGCTCAACTGTGATCGTCGGATCGGTGGCGATCAGTTTAAAAAAACTCTGCACTTTGGTTTTGAGATCGAATAGCGTTGGGATTTGATCTCGATTTGCCGCCGCATTACTCACCTCTAATTTGGTTTGCTTGACGGGGGCAGGTGTCACATTCACCTCAGATGCTTGCGGATTGGCCGTCATAGGATCGGCATTGCTCGAAGCTGTTGCTGGTATTGCGCGATTGTGGGCTATGGTTGTGGGGGCTGGCGATATCTCGCGCCCCAGTGTTTGTAGCAGGCGGCGCTGGAAATAGCTTTGCGGCAGGGCTTTGCTAAGTGCTTGCTCAAGCTGAGTTTCACTGTAGGAGGCTATCTGCAGCAGCGCTTCGAAAATCTCTTTATATTCTTGCTCAATAGCCGCTATTAGCGGGCTATTGCCGAAGCTATTGGTCACGGTTAAGTCGGCGCCATATTGCTGCAAAAGTCTTAAGATCCGCACCGCCGTTGATTCAAAGCGGGGGAACTCGATTGAACTGCCGCCTATCACAGCGCAAAGGGCTGGGGTGGTGTCTTCGGCATTGATGGCATTGGGGTTGGCGCCATGTTCGAGTAGCACCTCAACGCAGGACTGCGCGCCGTAGTAACTGGCACACATCAATGGCGTAAATTGCTCATCTACTGAGAACTCTTCAATTTTAGCTCCGTGTCGTAGTAACAGTTCTACGGTATTGCGCCGCATGGGGCCAGAGATTTGATCCCACCAGTAGGTCGAAATCGCCTTGTGTAGAATGGGCGAGTTATCGTGGCCGCAATGGGTAAAAATATCCCCGCCTTGGTGAATGAGCCATTCAAGTAGTTGGCTTCGACAGGAGATAGCCGCTGCGGACACATAGTTAGTGTTGTAGATATTGGTGAGGCTTAAATCCAGCCCTTTGGTGAGCAGATATTCCATCACTTGGATAAGTGTTGCTTGATCTTCTTTACCTGAACCACGCTGGCATAGGGTGAGTAAGGTCGGTTCATCCACCGCACCAAATTTTTTATTGATATCCATACCATATTGCAGGAACAGATCGAGGAACTCGGGCAGAAAGGTTTTGTTTTCGACCATGGGATAAATCAGTAGTCGTAAGTTCGACCAGACTAACATCTCATAGGCTTTACCCGTATTCACAAATTCGGCATTAGGATTAGCGCCATATTTGAGCAAGAGTTCAAGGGCTTGATAGATGTAATTCCGTTTGTTTACATCGGTAAATTTAGCAAGATCAAGATATTGGTTGAGCAAGGGGGAATGGTCGGCATCAGGCGGTGTCATCCTATAGATGCGATTGATATCGACCGTGGCCTTAATCAGTTTTTCGATAATCCTAAGGTCAAATTCTGAGGTCAATGCCGCATAGACCAAACTTTTAGCGTGGGAGTCGGCCTTGAGCTGCGGATAATGGTCTAACAGGTATTCAGTGTAGTCTTGCGCTTTGGCGTAAACGCACAGTTCTAATAGATTAGCATCATCCCAGAAGCTGCTATCGTTGGCCATAATATAGCGTGACTTTTTAAATGCAGGGAAGCGTTTAACTAAGGGAGAAAATGTTTCTACTCCCCAAAATTCGCTCGAAGAAATAATGTTTTCAATTAGGCTTAATTTGCCAATGTCTAATGGGATATCTTTATTAATGATATGCAGGAACAGATCTTTATTGCGTTCATCATATAATATTTCTAGTGGGTGATTTAATTCACCATTGGTCCAAAAACTCACCGGTTTATTGATATCTAAGTTAGCTGCAAGTAGAAGATCGATCATGTCTCTACGTTGATAGTCTTGATAGATATATTGCGGATTAGGATGAAATAGATAGTTGAGCCAGCAATTGTTATATTGATTTTGAAAGTAAAGATTGGCACTAGAGTCTAGGTATAGGGTAACGAGTTCTGAGTTGTTATATTCAATAGCCGAATGCAAGGCACTGAAACCATTAAATTCGATTTTAGCGCCTTTGCTGAGCAAGTATTTTATAAGCACTAAATCGGACTGAGGACTGCAAGATAGTGGAACTAATATATTGCAGGGTGAAACATTGAGATCAATAAAGTTGAGATCTCCACTATCGGCAAGAAATTGATCAACTTTCTTTATTTTAACCGAGGTCGAAAGCGTGTTATCTAGGCATATTTCCCGAAGTGTGAGTTTCTTATCACTAAAAATCCAACTGAGCATAATGTTCCCTATTTAATGCCGTTAACAAAATGGTATCAAACACCTTTCAATTTATTAAAAATTGAGTGAGGTAAAATTGCCATATTTTAATGCATTTAAGTTAAGAAAAACTATGCCCTAAGACTGATAATTAAAATGATCCTGTCTGAATAACATTTTTTGATACAAATTGATAATGCCAAACAAGTTGCATGATGACATGTTTGGCATTGTTACTTTGATTGGAATTCTGCTTCATATCCTATTGATTAAGATCTAGCAGCATCGGCATTTCGCAGGCGTCGTGGCCTGTGTTCCCTAGGGGAGCCGACAGATGTACAAAGCCTAATTTCTCATAGAGTTTTACGGCTTCATTTAGTACAGCGGTGGTTTCTAAATAGCAGCTTTGATAACCCGTTTCGCGGGCGAAATCGAGTGCCATTAACGCTACGCGTTTTGCGAGTCCTTTGCCGCGAATTTCTGGCATAAAGTACATTTTTTGCAGTTCGCAGACGCCATCATTGTTAGCTAAAGGCGCAATACCGGCGCCGCCTAAAATGCGGCCCTCTAATTCAATAATCCAATAGTTGGCGCCCGCTTGGGAGTAAATCTGGCTTAGGCAATCTAAGGTCGGGTCCGCCACACTATAGCCTTTATCCGCGGTTAAGCCGTATTCGGCCGAAACATCGCGGATGACTTTGGCAATTGCGGCATCATCTTGGGCTGTGGCTTGGCGAATGTGACAACCACTTTGCTGCTTGGCGTTATGTACGGCTTGGTTATATAACACGAGGGCCTCTTCGATTTGTGAAGTTTGCAATGGAGTCAGTTGGGCTAAGATCCCTTGGAATAATTGATTCTGCTGAGTATCCAATTTAACGAGTAATTTCTTACCCGCAGGTGTCAGTTGCACAACTAAGCAGCGACTGTCCCGTGGGTGCACCTGACTCTGGGCAAGATGTTTATCGATCAAATGCTTGATAGCGCGGCTCGCATTGGACTTATCTATGCTGAGTTTGCAGGCAAGCTCTTTGATGGTCAGGGGCTGCTTGCCTATCTCAAACAGGGCATGGGCTTGCACGGGCGAAAGGGGTAAATCCCCAAAGGCGGCGTTGAGCATGCCTAAATTTCTCACCAGATAGCGAGACAAATGCCTGAGTTGGGCGGATGAGCCTGACTCAGTCGTTTGCTTAGTTTGAGTCACAGGCTTCGCGGGATCTTGAGCCAATGGTGCGTCTGTTTGAGCCATAGTCGAATAGGTTTGGTTGCATGTCACAACTAAGTTAGCGGGCTTTAATTCCTCTTGCAACATATTACTAACAATCTACTGTGTAAATATCAGGATTCAATAATGGTGCCATGGCGAGAATAATCGCTTGGGTGTAATTACTTTCACGGGTCGCATGGCCGTGGGTGAGTAAACCTATGGCACCGCCTTTTTGCTTAATATTGATTGTATTGAACAACCTATCCATGACATCCCCGAGTTCTTCCCCCGCTTCTAATGCCCGATAAACTTGCATTGGTAAAGGTAAAATCGCACTGCGGCCAATGGCAAGCTGGTCTTTATGGCCAATCGCGATATAGGCGAATGTGGCAGGGCAAAAGTCGAAACAATCGACACCGCCTTCCATCGCAAAATAGTAGTCGGCTTTAGTCTCTTGCGGGTCCTGCTGTTGACAATAGCGCACCCGATTGATCGCCCCTTGGCGAGTATCGAGATCTGTCATTGGCTGCGCCGCAACACCAGAAGGGGCATCCATACCGCTGGCTTCTATGATGCTCTCAGGGAACAGTTGTGCCATGGCGTTAGTTGCCGCGTTGATTTTTACCGGGTTTTTAGAACCCACTTTTATCTTAATAATGTTTTGTTGCATATAAGTTATTTATTTTGGATTTTAATGTGGACGCTCGTTTGAATCATTGCTTAAATGGTCTGAGGTGTCTAAGCGTTTGGGTTTTCTATTCTGCCACAGTCGTCGGCGAAGCTCAGTAAAAAAGCCAACAGTAGGGGAGGCAATAGCCAGCCTTAGGGACTAGGAAGCGACATGCAACTATTGCTCCTTCAGTAATTTGGGCTGGAATAGGCAGTAAGGCTATGTCATTGAAGGAACCAAAACCAAGAGATAATAATAATGAAATTCAACAAACTCGTGATTGCTATGGGAATGGCCTGCGGTGTAATACTGACCGGCTGTAACGATAGCGAAGATAGCACTACGCCTACCGAACCTGAAACTCAACTGCAAACTTTTGCCCCCAATGGTTTACTCAAAGCGAGTATTCGCCGTACTACCTATGGCGTGCCGCATATCCAAGCTGACAACTTAGAAAGTTTAGGTTTTGGCAGCGGTTATGCGCAGGCACAGGACAACTTATGTGTATTAGCCGATGGTTTTATCAAGGCGAACTCACAGCGTTCTATGTACTTTGGTCCCCATGCGTTGATTGACTTCACTACGGGTCAACCCACGGCGGAAGATAACGGTAACCTTATCTCAGATTTTGCCTATAAAGCGTTAAAGATCAGAGCACAAGCCGAAGAAAAATGGCCGAAATTTAGTGAAAACTCTCGGGCACTTATCCAAGGTTTTACCTCTGGTTATAACCAATATCTTGCTGATGTCGAAGCGGGAACACAAACGGCAGAACCTTTCTGTGGCGGTCAGCCTTGGGTGAAACCCATAGTGCCAGAAGATGTGGTGACTTATTTGTTTTCTATCGCCTTATTACCGGGCGCAGCTAACTTTCTCGATCTGATTTTTTACGCTAACCCAGGAGATGCACAGGAATACATGCCGCGTATCGTTGGGCCCGCGCCTAGCCAAGACCAAACTGCGTTTGTGGCCGATATGCAGTCTAAGTTGATTGCCCGCGCGGCTCGTATCACGACACCAGAAACCAATCCCCGCGATTTAGGTTCAAATGGTTGGGGTTTAGGCAAGGATAAAACCGAAAATGGTAAGGGCATGGTGCTAGGTAATCCGCATTTCCCGCATACGGGTAACCTGCGTTTTTGGCAATCCCATATTACGATCCCAGGGCATTTAGATATGATGGGCGGCTCGTTAGTGGGTATGCCAGGACCGATTAATATTGGTTTCAATAAAGATCTCGCTTGGACTCATACCTTCTCTACCGCTGAGCATTTTGTGATGTATAACCTTGAGTTAGTCTCGGGTGATCGGATGCAGTATTTGTTTGATGGTAAACCTATGCCTATCACCAAAGAGACAGTATCGGTTCTAGTGAATGCAGGTCCTGCGGGCATGCTGGTCGCCGAGAAAGATATTTATACTACGGCCAAAGGCCCTATGGTCGAAGCTCCTCCCGCTTTAGCGCCTTTCGGTTGGGATGATGGCAGTGCCTTTATGATCCAAGATGCCAATATGGGGACTATGGACCCTGTTGACCATTGGTTAGCCATGAACATGGCGACGAACAAAGAAGAGTTCCAACAGGCATTTAAGGACTACGATGGTGTCATCTTTAATAACACTATGTACGCCGATAAAGAGGGCAATGCTTTCTATATCGACGACTCAACTGTGCCAGGATTATCCGAATCTGCAGTCGTGTTGTTAAAAACCTCACCGGATATTAAAGCGGCTAAGGCAAAAGCCGGATTTACGATTTTACCCGGTAACACTTCGTTGTTTAGCTTCGATGGTCCTACGCCCTATGAACGTGCGCCCAAGCTTGAGCGCAGCGACTTTGTGCAAAACTCCAATGACTCCTTTTGGTCGACTAACTTGAATGAACCGCTGACTTACTTCTCGCCTATGTACGGCGCAGAGGCTGGACAGCTATCACTACGTACACGGATGGGCTTGAGTTTAATGCAGGACGCCGCGGGGGCTGATGGCAAGTTCAGCTTGGAAGAACTCGAAGCGGCTGTGCTGTCGAATCGCAGTTATCTCGCCGAGTTAGTGCTGCCTGACTTGATTGCCCAGTGTGATGCCCAAGGCAGTACACCTGTGGTGGTGTCGGCGAGTTTATCTAAGGATATCTCTTCGGCTTGTGCGGCATTAAAGGCGTGGAACGGTAAGCAAGATAACGACAGTAAAGGTGGTGCTTTACTACGTGAATTTGCCCATCTATTCAGCCAAACAACCATGTTGACCCAAGGATTCGATCCCGCTAATGCGGCAACGACACCTAAAACCTTGACTACGGATGGCAGTGCCTTAAAGGCCTTGGCTCACAGTGCGCTTAACCTTGAGACTGCAGGCTTTGCCTTAGATGCGCCATTGGGGGATGTGCAATTTGTGGAGAAATCGCTGCCAGATGGAACGCCAAGCGGGTCGCGTTTACCTTGGCCGGGTAGCCATAATGCTGAAGGTGGATTCAACGTGTTTTCAACCAGTTTGTCGGGTGATGACACTTTGATCCCGCAACACAAATACGCTGCTGTGATGGATGTGGTCACTGGCAAGGCGATGAGTTCTGGCTTAACGGCGAAAGGGTACCAAGTGCGTTACGGGTCAAGTTGGATGATGGCGGTGAACTTTACCGACGAGGGGCCTGTGGCGCGGGGGATTTTAACTTACTCTGAGTCGAGTAATATCTTAATGCCTGCGTTTGCTGATCAAAGTATCTTGTACTCGAGCGCTAAAAGCTTCCGTCCTTTGTTGTTCAAAGAGGCTGACATAGCCCCTGCTGTAGTGTCGACAACTGAGCTGACACTACAAAAACCATAAGTCAGATTTTGCGCTTTAATCGTTAGCGGCTCACTTCGGAGTTGAATCTGGATGAGCCGTTTTTTATGCGTGTTTGCGACTGATAGCGATTTGTAAAAATTTAACATTAACGACTGTGATCTCGATCTACCTTAGGTGCGAGCATGCGGCGACTGGTCTCGTTTTGTTGATTTTTGTGACGCACGCCCGGTTAGCTGTTTTTCTCGGCGCTTATGCAATGTCACTGGATTTGGCTTGAGGTGAATATCTTGTATTTTTAAGTGGCTTTTTATGTATATGTTTTGATGCTGTATTGAAAACTTATTACATTAAATCAGCGATCTAGATCTCAATATCAGTTTATTATGAAATTCCCTTACATAAAGCCGTGTCAGATCAACTTTTATGGGCTTTTTTTGGTTATCCTTAGCGCGAATTTATTATGCTAGTCACACCGTAAGGTAACTTTTATATGCAAAAAGATGCGACCAGTGTTCTTGGAACACCTCAAAGCACACAGAATCTAGATTCAACGAAACACTTACCTTGGACTCGCCAAGACACGACTTGGATGTTGAGTTTGTTCGGCACTGCCGTTGGCGCTGGAATTTTATTTTTACCTATCAATGCGGGCATGGGCGGCTTTTGGCCTCTTGTGTTAATGGCAGTGATCATCGGTCCTATGACCTATCTTGCCCACCGTGGTTTATCTCGTTTTGTTTGTTCATCAAGCATTCCTGGTAGCGACATTACTCAAGTAGTTGAAGAGCATTTCGGTGTTGGCGCGGGTAAAGCCATTACCGTACTGTATTTCTTTGCTATCTACCCGATTGTATTAATTTACGGTGTGGGTATTACCAACACCGTCGATAGCTTTATCGTCAATCAGTTAGGCATGGCATCGCCACCACGCTTCATTCTATCGGGTGTATTGATCCTCGGTATGATGGCTGTAATGGTCGCAGGTGAGAAATTCATGCTCAAAGTGACACAATTGCTGGTGTATCCGCTGGTGGGTATTTTGGCCTTTATGTCTATCTACCTGATCCCTGAATGGAAAATGGATGCTTTACTCGTTGTACCAGAAGCGGGTGCATTTTTAGGCACAGTTTGGTTAACGATTCCAGTTTTAGTGTTTGCCTTTAACCATTCTCCAGCGATTTCACAGTTTTCTGTGTCATTGAAACGTGACCATGGCGCGAATGCTTCTCGCAAAGCTGATGTTATTTTACGTAATACTTCCATGATGTTAGTGGGCTTTGTGATGTTGTTTGTGTTCTCTTGTGTGCTGTCATTATCGCCAGCACAATTGGCCGAAGCGAAAGCTCAGAATCTACCGATTTTGTCTTATCTCGCCAACGTGCATTCAAGTGGTTTTGTGAGCTACTTTGGTCCATTAATCGCCTTTATCGCGATTGTGTCTTCTTTCTTTGGCCATTACATGGGCGCGACAGAAGGCATGAAGGGGATTATTGTTAAGCAGTTAGACACGAATAAAAAAGGCATTTCAGAGCAAAAAATCAACAAATTTATTCTGGTGTTTATGTTTGTGACGATTTGGGCCGTGGCAATCAAAAACCCAAGTATTTTGAATATGATTGAAGCTTTAGGTGGCCCAATTATCGCGGCTATCCTGTACTTGATGCCTATGTATGCTGTATACAAAGTGCCAGCATTAAAAGCGCACCGTGGTCGCATCAGCAATATCTTCGTGGTTATAGCGGGTTTATTGGCAATGACGGCTATTCTGTTTGGCTTCTTTCGTTAAGTTTTAATCTTAGTAGGAATGCGGTTTGAATGTGAATCGTGAGTCGTAAAAAGAAAAGGATCGTGCCATTGGCCCGATCCTTTTTTATTACGTATAAGATTTGAATCGCTTATTTTTCTTCGTACATTAAGTAGTAACTCTGCTTCATCCCTAACGCTTGATAGGTCTGCTGTGCGGCGAGATTTTCTTGCTCGACATATAAACGGAAGCTTGCGGCACCACCATTGGCTTCGGCCAGTTGTTTGACTTCGCTGTAGAGTTTGGCATAGATGCCTTGGCGACGATTTTTCGGGCGAATATACACACTCTGGATCCAGTAATAATCCTTCGCACGCCAATCGCTCCATTCAAATGTCACCATGAGCGAGCCGACTAGCTCACCTGCGATTTCAGCGACCAGGTAAAACCCTTTTTGCGGGCTCTCAAGTAGCGTGCCCACACCTCGAGTCAGTGTCGCTTCATCTAAGGCTAGGCCTTCGGTTTCTTGGGCCATGGCCTGATTAAACTGCACTAAGGCGATTAGGTCTTGAGCCTTAGCTTTACGAATCAACATACTACAACTCCTAGGCGGTTATTTGGCAATACCGCTCTTGCTTAGTAAACAACATTTTGTGATTCACTTTATCATGGAACGACGAGGGATAACGAGTTTGGCTGTGGCAGGTTAGGCACTGATATTATTTATTGCTGTGGATATTTGCACGACTAAAGTCTTATCTGCTAGGCTTATCTTTAGTGTCCTTTCGCTGAACTAAGTGAGTTAATGATGGGATTTATTAAGTCTACTCGCCGCTATAAACTTAAGATTTTACCCGTCTATGATATTGCTGCTGATGAACAGATAAATCATCTTCTGCATTTTATTTTAACGCTGTTGAGCTTTGGTTTATGGGGTTTAGTTTGGTGGTGGTTGGTCTTAAAAGCTAACGGTAAGTCCGACTTTATTTTCAGTGGTTTTGATGACGATTATTGGAGTTATTTGATTGAGCGTGAGCAACCGCCTGCGTCGCTTTATCGTCATCAAATAGCACCAAAAAAAGTCACAGAATATTTTGATGCTTAAGCAGGAAAACTAACATCTCAGCTGCCAATTTAACAAAGTTGGTTTGGTTAATATTACTGATTTTAAGGCGGTTTAGCTCAACGTGACCCAGATCATCCCTCGATTAAAACCCCTCTGCTAGACTCGGCGATTGCCCCATTTAGACTGAGAAACTAGCGCGCTAGTTTTGGTCTTTGCCCCATCATAGTTTCGAATTCAAGGTTATCAATATGACAAAACAAAAGTCGTCAGCATTAGGCCGTATTTGGTCTCGCTGGATGTCAGTGCCGCTGTGGCTGCAAATTGTTATCGGTATGGTGCTAGGTATTTTAGTGGGCATCATCTTCGGCGAGCAAGCGACTCACTTAAAGCCGATAGGCACCTTGTTTGTTAATTCCATTAAGATGCTGATTGTGCCATTGGTGTTTTGCTCACTGATTGTGGGCGTTACTTCGATGCAAGATACGAACAAGATGGGGCGTATTGGTTTTAAATCTTTTGCGTTTTATCTCTTTACCACGGCTATCGCGATCACTATCGGTTTAATTGTCGGTTATGTTCTTCAACCTGGTGCTGGTTTAGGTTTGTCATTGGCAGAAGGCGCGACTCAAACTGCCAAAGAAATACCTTCTTTAGTCGATACTTTGATCGACATAGTGCCGACGAACCCTATTGCGGCTTTAGCAAGCGGGCAAATTTTGCAAGTTATAGTATTTGCGATTGTTTTAGGTATCGCCTTAGTGCTGATTGGCGAGCATGGCAAACCTGCAATTAAAGTGTTCGAAAGTTTAGCTGAGGCCATGTATAAAATGGCCGACATGGTGATGAAGCTCGCACCCTACGGTGTATTTGGGCTAATGGCTTGGGTAGCGGGGGAGTATGGGATTGATATGCTCTGGCCACTGATCAAAGTTATTATTGCTGTGTATCTTGGCTGTATTATTCATGTGCTTGGATTCTATAGTTTTTTACTGCGCGGATTTGCAAAGTTAAACCCGCTGCAGTTTTTTAAAGGGATTAGCAATGCCATGTTAGTGGCGTTTACCACATCGAGCTCTGCGGGCACGCTCCCTGTGAGTATGAAGTGTGCAAGTGAAAATTTGGGGGTTCATAAGAAGATCTCTAGCTTCGTATTACCGCTAGGCACAACAATCAATATGGATGGCACAGCATTATACCAAGGGGTCACAGTGCTGTTTGTGGCACAGGCGTTTGGTATCGACCTGACTGTCGTCGATTATCTCACCATTATTTTAACGGCGACGTTGGCCTCTATTGGTACTGCGGGTGTGCCCGGTGCGGGTTTAGTGATGTTGACTTTAGTACTCACAACCGTAGGGCTTCCCTTAGAAGGGGTGGCATTGATTGCGGGAATTGACCGTATTTTAGATATGGTGCGTACTGTGGTAAACGTCTCCGGTGACTTAGTGGCGACGACTGTCATTGCAAAGTCTGAAGATGAGTTGGATATGGCGCATTATAATGCCGACATAGATCAAAGCGCCGTAATAGCCGAACAGAATATCGCCCTCGAAATTGCAGCGGCTAAGAGTGTCAAAGCATAGGGAGCTTTTATTGCTGGTTCGTTAACTAAAAAAACCGCCATTGGCGGTTTTTTTATGCTGACAAGTTTTATGGTTACTTCATTTGGCTTAACACTAACACTGGCTTGTCGTCGCTGTTAAGTAAGGTAAGTCGGCCTTGCACTAATTTTGCTTTGGTAACTAATGGCATAGCTTGCATCACTTTGTGCTCTTGCTGCATTAGGGCATCCACGCAGGCTTTCATTGTGCTACCGGCAGGAGATAGCTTAAGCTCTTCGCCTTGCTGAGTATATTGACCGAAAAAGTTATTGCAGCTGTTGTTGCCATGTAATTTACCTTCGGCCTCAAAGGTAATTTGCGCAGGGCTGTAATCGATAGTCGGTTGGCCTTGAACCATTTCAATGTGCCAGCGGCCTTCTAATGGAATGGTATCATTTGGGGCTATATCGGCACTTTGGCAGGCTGTGATGCCTAAGAGTAATGCACCTAAGATGAATGTTTGTTTTAACATCGTTGCGGTTCCTTTTTCCATGATTATGGCCATAGTGTGACAAGTTTTTCGTAAGATCTAAAGGGGTTTATATGACAGGCTCAATTAAAAGTACTCTGAATTTGTTGAAGTTTTTACATTGGTTAGGTGTATTGATGCTAGTTTGTGGACTTGGGTTTTATATGTTGACGCAATGGAGTCTAGAGATAAGCGGCATGTTATTGATCTCAAGTCTGATTGGTTTAGGGTTGGTCTTAATGTCGCCCTATCCTGTGGTGCTGTTTATCCAATGGGCGAAGCGCCAAGATGAGCATTCCAAGTAATTTTGTACTGCCTAATTAAGCCTAAATTTCATTAAATCAAAGCTCTGCCGAATCTGCGGCGGGATTATCGTACAAGCTTGAGTCAATGGCGGGTTCTACTGGCGTGTCTGCGGCTTGTGGTACAGGTGGGCGCATTGAATCGAGTTTGCCCCGCGCGAGTTCTATCATAGGTGCAAGCTTAGCGCTGGATTCTGGAGTGAAGAAACTGTAACTCGCATCGAGTTTAAGCTGGTGGTTTTGCTGTTCTAACTGTTTTTCTACCCGCTTCATAATATGTTGAATATCTCGTTCACCATCCACAAAGGCCAATACCACAAATTGAGTGCTGTTGTAGTGGGCGGCAACGTCGGCGGTCCGTATCGTATCTTGGATTAACTTACCTAACAGTCTGTGGTGATTATCTTCGAGGGGGATGGGCGTGTTATCCGGACTCAGTAATTCAAAGAAGATGATACCTGCATGGGCACCAAAGCGGCGGCCTAAATTGAGCTGCCTTGGTGCCATCATCAAGAAGCCGTAATGGTTGAGCATGCCCGTTTCTTGATCGCGCATCGAAAGGGATTCAATTCTATGGTTCTGACACAGAAGGGATAATTCCTGTTGCAGTAAAATCTGAAATGGTTCGAGCATAGCGGCATTGACTAGCGGGTCTGCCATATGTGGGTTGAGTACGCACAGGGCGCCAAATTGGCTACCATCCGGCCAAACGATAGGACGTGAGAGAATATGCTGAATACCATCAAAATCCCTTGGTAAATCCTCTAACATAAAGCTGCCGAGGTTTTGATATAAACCATCAGGTTGGCTGTTTTGTATCTGTTTGAAGAGTTCGAGTGCTGGTGGATATAAAGTGCCTGCGGTAAATTGCGGTGTTTCAGTGATTGAACTGACGATGATCTCAAACCCTGCACTGATTTTTTGGAATATGAAAACCGTGTTGGCGTTGTAATAGCTTTTGATGAGCTCACATTGGTGCATCCAGCGTGTGAGATTGACTTGTTGATTATCGGTATCAAGTAAACTCAAGTTGGGATTAATTGTTTCTGGCAACATACAAACGCCTAACTATGGCTAAATATCCATTAAGTTTGGGAAATAAAAGGATATTTAGCAAATCAAAGCCCTAAATATTGCCTTGTTCTTGCTGTGCCTATTAACCCAACCGAGTATACTGGCGGGCTGAAATTGGGCCCAAAGCCGAAATAATGCTGTGAGAACATTGTGAAAATTAGACTAGCCTTACCTCAAGATGTTGATTTATTAGCGATGCTAGAGAAAAAACATCTTAATGATGAATTAGCTTCCGCCAGTATGGGGTTACAAGGGCAAGCTTTTTCCCACAGTGAATTGAGCGAATTAGTGCAGCACCATTGGGTCGTGGTGGCGCAGGTTGAGCAGCAGATCGTCGGTTACGTGATTGCAGGCCGTTGGGGATTTTTCGAACATTGGCCCATTTACCGCACTTTGTTGAATCGTTTGGGGCAACTCGATTGGGATGGACCTAAATTAACTAAGGTCAATTCTTGCCAATACGGGCCGATATGGGTGCAGCAAGCCTACCGTGGGCAAGGGATTTTCGAGGCATTAGTCCATGAAATTCGTCGCCAAGTTGCTCCGCATTTTAGCTATATGTTGACCTTTATTGCTGAAGATAATGAACGTTCCTTTGCCGCTCACTCGGGTAAAGCGCACATGCAGGTTGTGGATTTTTTCACCGTTTCGGCAAGAGATTATTATTTAATGGCGGCAAAGACCCAAGCTTAGTTGTTCGATGATAGAAATTAAGGATTCAATCTCTACTGTGTAAATAACCCGAGTTCAGGTTAAATAACGGAGATAAATACATGAATGTACAATTTGTTGAGTCACTATTAACGGCCTATGCCGAAGTCAATTTATCGGCTTGGGACAACTTGAGATTGGTCCTATCTGAGTGCGCTCACCATGAATGTGAGGCGAGGGGATTTGAAGTCGAGTTTATCTCCGATTCAGGGCAAGTGCAGCATTATTGGGTACAAGTGGGGAATATTTGGCTCGATTGTGGTCGAACCAATGCCTATTCGACGGTGATTACGCGACTGACCGATAAGGAACTTAGCCGTGTAAACTCCAAGAGCGCGTTAGAATGCGCTATTTTATCCCAAGAGCAGATTGGTCTACTCTGCATGCAAAACGCCCATTTCGATCATTGCTGAGTGTGTTAATTCAGTCCGTTTCTCAATCGCTTTTTTGATCAATACTTCTTCATCAGAAAGATGCGCTGAGGGTCAGTGGTGACAGTGCCTATGATCTCAAACCCTTGTTTTTCATAAAACACAGGGGCTTGAATCGATAAGGTATCCACTTGGGCTACTAGGCAACCGCGTTGTTTCGCCTCTGCTTCTGCAAGTGCCATCAGTTTACGCCCAAGCCCTGTGCCTCTGGTTTGCTCATCAACCCAGACGACATTGATTAAGAAGTTTTTATAGATAGTTCGACCACCCAGACCACCAATCAACTTGCCAGCTTCATCACGTGCAATGACAGTCAAAGGTACTGATTTCTCGGGTCCTAAGAGCCCAGCATTATATTGCCGAACGCCGTCTACCAGCGCATCCACAATCGCGATATTTTCTTCACTCATAACTTCAAAGTTCATGTCAAAAACTCTTTCTGGAATGTGATTACTTTATAAACGTAAATGTTATTTCTGTTGTATTTAACTTTTGATTGATCTCGCCAATGTTAATCATTATCATTCGCGAAATCATTTATTGGTTACATTTGTAAACTAAGTTTACTAAACAGGAGAGGTTTATGTTATTTCGTCAAACTTGCTTGGCAGTTGCCATTACCGCTGTATTTGCGGGTAATTTTGTCCAAGCCGAAGAGGCTCCCGACAGAAAAATGGAAGTTATGGTTGTTACTGCCTCTGGATATGAACAGAAATTGGTTGATGCACCAGCCAGTATTTCTGTTATCACCCAAGAAGATTTGATGATAAAACCTTATACCACTCTCCTAGATGCAGTGCGTGACTTGGAAGGGGTTGATATTGGTGAAACCCGTGATAAAACAGGGCAAGGTACCATCAGTCTACGCGGTATGGGATCTGACTATACCTTAATCCTTGTCGATGGTAAGCGTCAGAATAACCATGGTGATATTTATCCAAATAGTTTTGGTGGCAATCAATTTGGTCATGTACCACCACTTGATGCTATTGATCGAATTGAAGTTATTCGTGGGCCAGCATCAACGTTATACGGTGCAGATGCTCTAGGTGGTGTGGTGAACATCATCACTAAAAAAGTGGGCGACGAATGGTCTGGCTCTATCACTCACAGCAGAACTCATCAAACCAATGATGCCTATGGCGAAGATATCACTACCGATTTCAGCGTGATGGGTCCCCTCATTAAAGGCGTTCTTGGGTTATCGATTCATGGCAGTATTTATGATCGAATGGGGTCTACACCAGAGTACGCACCAGTAGATTATCCTAATGGAGAAGTACGCACTCGTTCACTTGGTTTTGGTGGTGGCGGTAAAACCGTCGATAACGAAAATCATATGTTAGGTGGTAGTTTAAGTTGGACACTAAATGAACATCACAAAATTTGGTTTGATTTAGATTCCTCATCTCAAGATTATGATAATACGCCACTGATCAATGATAACGGTGAACGCGAGTATCCGCTTGGTACTGTTGATAATATCGATAGTCTCTGGATTGCCAGTAACTTCTGTAAAGGCGGCGTAGGTTCCCGTGAGGCTGCTTGTCTAGCCAGCGGTGGTGAATGGGCAAGACGATCAAATCCGCGAGCGGGTTACAGCGAGACTCAAAAATTTACCCGTGATGCTTGGGCGTTAACCCATGAAGGTGCTTGGGATTTTGGTACAAGCTTTGTGTCACTATCCTATGTAGACACACAAAATAATGGCCGCACACTGCCATTTACCACTGCTGAACGAGTATTACTACTGCAGATGATTGATGGTAAAGGGGATTACACCGGCATGACTGAAGCCGAACGTAAAGCGATTGCTGAATCCACTTTCCTGCCTAGACCTAAACGCGAAATGGCAAGTAATCAATATACGCTTGATATGAAACTCGATATTCCATTTGAAGCTGCAGGAAATCATGTCGCAGTGACGGGGGCGCAGGTGATTCGTGGTGAGTTGAAAGACGGTGTATTTGGTATGGAAGAAGGTACGCCGGGCGCAGTACAAGAACACAATATGTGGTCTGTTTTTGCTGAAGATACATGGAGCATGACTTCTGATTTATCTGTTACTGCGGGTTTACGTCATGATGATCATGAAATATTTGGCAACCAACTCAGCCCACGTCTATACGGCGTTTACACCATTAATAATGAGTGGACTGTAAAGGGTGGGGTGAGCACAGGTTTTAAAACACCTAAAACCACACAATTGTATGATGGTGTCGTTGGCTTTGGTGGCCAAGGAACCTCACCGCAATTTGGTAACCCAGATCTCGAAGCTGAAACCAGTGTGTCCAGCGAAGTCGCCCTGTATTGGTCTCATCCAGATGGCCATAATTTTAACGTCACTATCTTTAAAAATGACTTTGACGATAAGATTGCTTCACAACCCTGTGGTAAAGGTACGAGCATAGAATGTTCCGATGCGGGTGAATATGCTGATTTAGGTTATGCAGTCAGTAGCAAAACAGTCAACATAGATAAAGTTACTATTCAAGGTGCTGAGCTCGCGGGACGTTGGGAAATTCTAGATGCCTTAACGTTAAATGCTAATTATACCTACACAGATAGCGAGCAGAAAAGCGGTGCAGAGCAAGGCCGTCCACTCGGGAACAGTGCCAAGCATATGGCAAACGCGACATTAAAATGGGAGTTGACCGACTCATTTAACGTCTTCTTGACCTCAGAATACCGTGCTAAACGTTATCGCTCTTGGGATATCATTAATGATGCTGCACTCTACTATAAAGGTTATAACGTGTTCCATCTTGGTGGTTCTTATCAGGCGAGTGAGTTTGTCACCTTCAACATGCGAGTAAATAACTTGTTTGATAAAGATTTTACTTCATACGATATTGTCTTCACCGAATGTAGTGACACTAGCACCACTTGTGTCTCTGACGATAATGGCCAAAACGGATACACAGCATCTTACGTTGATGATTTTAATAACAAAGATAAGGCCCGTAACTTCTGGGTTGGTATGAATGTACGTTTCTAAACGAATACCCTGTGCATTAGCCATTATTTGATATTCATGGACGACAGATAAAACTGAGAGTTACCCGTTTGATAAAGGTATCCACTACCAATTAAACAATAGGGTAACTCTCATGACTCATGACTCAGTGCACCTGCACTGTGCTGGTGAGTCTGCACTATCGAGCCATCAATAAAGACCCATTCCGTGTCGGCCATTTTCACTAAAGCTTTGAATAAATAGGCCTGAATGTCTTTTTAGATCATAAATAAAACCGTCTAAAGACCGTACTCCAATGGTCCAACTCTTTGGGTAAATCTTGCTAAGGGGGGCCTGCTAGAAGGCGGTAAAGAATGCCTTCGAATGTTTGTCTATGTTCAGGTTTATCATAAACACGGCCTGTGCTTTTCATTAAATGAAATAGTGTTTCCCAGCGTGCATTGGTTAGCATCAGTATTGGCATGCTGTCTAAAAATCATCCTCGAAAGCTCAATAGACCCTAGATGAAGTCAGAAAAATTAAAGGTGCTAGCGTATAAGGCTACAGAATGAGCCATTGTCCGTTTGGATAAGTACCAATATAACCAAAGGGGATTCTTCCACAGAGATACCAAGATAGGCGTTCACTCGTAAAGGCTGAAAGTTTAACGTCAGCTAGTAGCAGTGTTGCGAGCGTATTAGCGTCATCGGATGTCAGCGCGCATATTTCTGCAACGGGAATAATTTTCCAAGTGGCGAGGTAAGCTGACTTAGAAATTTCATCGACTTCGCTGTCAGAAATCCAAGCATGCACATCATTTACTACTGCCTTTGTTTTTAACGAATTAGCCAAGTCATGATCTGTTACACACAGGCTTTCATATTGGATTTCGTAAGGTGTTTCAAAAAAGGCTTCAGGATCGGATTCAAGAAAAGCGGCGATCTCCTCTAATGTACCGTATGTCTTTGCTGTTTCCTCTGGCTGACCTACGTTGGCTGCCCACGCACAAGATTGAAGTTGCTGTAATAAGATGGCGTTATCGGTCATGGGGTCTGTGCACTCTAATGGTCTATGTATATGCTGCTTTTTATCTTGCCATATTTGTCTTAGCACTATTAATCTAACCAAATGTCAGGCATAAAAAAACCGCTGGGTAGCGGTTTTTTATGGGTCTTAAGTGTAAAAATTGAAATGAATTAAGACTATAGACCCGCGTCAGCGCGCAATATTTCGGCTTTATCAGTTGCTTCCCATGGGAATTCGCTGCGACCAAAGTGGCCATAAGCGGCGGTCGCTTGATAAATTGGACGTGCTAAATCTAGCATGGCCGTTAAACCGTATGGGCGCAGTTCAAAGTGTTGACGTACTAACTTGATCAGCACTTCTTCAGATACTTTACCGGTACCGAAGGTCTCGATGCTGATAGAGGTCGGCTCTGCCACACCAATTGCGTAAGACACTTGGATTTCACAGCGATCAGCAAGACCTGCTGCAACGATGTTTTTTGCCACATAACGGGCAGCATATGCCGCGCTACGATCCACTTTTGATGGATCTTTACCAGAGAATGCGCCACCACCATGACGGGCCATGCCGCCGTAGGTGTCAACGATGATCTTACGACCCGTTAAGCCGCAATCGCCTACTGGACCACCGATAACAAAACGGCCAGTTGGGTTGATAAAGAACTTAGTATCTTTGTTTAACCATTGAGCCGGTAATACTGGCTTGATAATGGTTTCCATCACGCCTTCAATTAAGTCGGCTTGTGAAACGTCATCTCTGTGTTGAGTCGATAACACAACTGCATCGATACCGACAATTTTGCCATCATCATAGGCAAAAGTGACTTGGCTTTTCGCATCTGGGCGTAACCAAGGTAGCGTGCCATTTTTACGCACTTCAGACTGACGTTTCACTAATGCGTGAGCGTAGGTGATAGGTGCAGGCATCAGAATGTCGGTTTCGTTGTTGGCATAGCCAAACATTAACCCTTGATCGCCAGCGCCTTGCTCTGCAGGGTCAGCGCGGTCTACACCTTGATTGATGTCGGGTGATTGCTTACCAATGGCGTTTAATACCGCGCAAGAATCGGCGTCAAACCCCATATCTGAATGGGTATAACCAATTTCACGCACCGTTTTACGGGTGATTTCTTCAATATCAACCCAGGCAGAGGTAGTGACTTCACCACCCACTAATACCATGCCGGTTTTGACATAAGTTTCACACGCTACGCGTGCTTTTGGATCTTGAGCCAGAATTGCATCTAGCACAGCATCAGAAATCTGATCTGCAATCTTATCGGGATGACCTTCTGAGACCGACTCAGAAGTAAACAAGTGCTTTGCCATAGTAGGAAAATCTCGTCGTTAGCATTCAAACGTGTAGAAGCATCTACATCTAGACGGCTATTTTAGTTTAAATCCGATTGCCGATCACCCCCGATAATAAAAAATCCTCTCAGATTGTGACCTGAAAACGACTACGCTCAGTCATAAATAGGTTATTTTTCTTATATTTCATGGTATTAAGTTTGCTATGTTTTTGAGAAATTTATTTCTCCATTACAAGTGATCCTTGCTATGCCCTCTTAAGTAAACGCCAGTAGAGTGACTGGCTTGTTTCTGCGACTTGTATACCCAAGCGACCTGAATCCTGCATCTTCAAGTTGTTTGGGTATATATTCGGCCATCTTTTGCTGAGTGAATGGTAATTTTAGTTTGCGTCACACTGGCATGTAGGGGAAAATATGCATCCAAATTGCCCGCTAGACCCCACAAACAAGCAGGAGAGAGCATGTCTTCCCGTAAAGTACTCGCAAACGCAATCCGTGCGTTAAGTATGGATGCAGTTCAAAAAGCAAATTCAGGCCATCCCGGCGCCCCAATGGGTATGGCAGATATTGCTGAAGTGCTGTGGAATGATTTCCTTAAGCACAACCCGAACAATCCGAAATGGGTAGATAGAGATCGTTTTATCCTCTCCAACGGTCACGGTTCAATGCTGATCTACTCTTTACTTCACCTGACAGGTTATGAATTACCAATTGAAGAGCTAAAACAGTTCCGTCAATTGCATTCTAAAACCCCGGGTCACCCAGAATACGGTTACACCCCAGGTGTTGAAACCACAACGGGTCCACTCGGTGCGGGCATCAGCAACGCTGTCGGTATGGCGATTGCTGAGAAAACCTTAGCGGCACAGTTTAACCGTGATGGTCACGATATCGTTGATCACTACACTTACTGCTTCCTCGGCGATGGCTGTTTGATGGAAGGTATTTCCCACGAAGCCTGTTCATTAGCCGGTACTTTAGGTTTAGGTAAACTGGTCGCATTTTGGGATGACAACGGTATTTCTATCGATGGCCATGTTGAAGGCTGGTTCACCGATGATACGCCAAAACGTTTTGAAGCTTACGGCTGGCATGTGATTGCCGGTGTTGACGGTCACGATAGTGCGGCAATCCGTGCTGCTATCGAAGCGGCGAAAGCCGTTACCGATAAACCAACAATGATTTGCTGCAAAACCATTATCGGTTTTGGTTCACCTAACAAATCTGGCAGCCACGATTGTCACGGCGCGCCACTAGGCGATGCGGAAATCGCAGCCGCCCGTGAATTCCTTGGCTGGCCACATGCACCATTTGAAATCCCAAGTGATGTTTATGCCGGTTGGGATGCCAAAGAAGCCGGTGCGGCCCGTGAAGCAGCGTGGAACGAGAAGTTTGCAGCATATCGCGCTGCTCACCCAGAACTGGCTGCTGAATATGAGCGTCGCGTTCTGAAAGGTGAATTACCGGCTGATTTCGAAGAAAAAGCGCAGGCATTCGTACAAGCATCACAGGACAAAGCCGAAGGCATTGCGAGCCGTAAAGCCTCACAAAATGCTATCGGTGCATTTGGCGCTATGTTGCCTGAACTGTTAGGCGGCTCTGCTGACTTAGCGGGTTCTAACTTGACACTGTGGTCAGGTTCTAAAGGTATTCAAGACGATCCAGCCGGTAACTACATTTACTACGGCGTGCGTGAATTCGGCATGAGTGGCATTATGAACGGTGCTTCGCTGCATGGTGGTTTCATCAATTACGGCGCAACGTTCATGATGTTCATGGAATATGCTCGTAACGCAGTACGTATGTCGGCGCTGATGGGCATTCAAAACATCTTCGTTTATACCCATGACTCTATCGGTCAAGGTGAAGATGGTCCAACGCATCAGCCAGTTGAGCAATTAGCTAACCTGCGTATGACGCCAAATATGGCCGTATGGCGTCCATGTGATGCGGCAGAAACGGCAGTTTCTTGGAAAGCTGCGATTGAGCGCCGTAATGCACCTACGTCACTGATCTTCAGCCGTCAAAACCTGAAAGCGCAAGCGCGTACCGCTGAGCAATTAGCCAACGTGGCTAAAGGTGCTTATGTACTGCAAGACTGTGCGGGTACACCAGAACTGATCCTGATCGCAACTGGTAGCGAAGTACAATTGGCAATGGATGCAGCCGCTGCACTGACTGAGCAAGGTAAACACGTTCGCGTAGTTTCTATGCCATCGACAACTGAGTTCGATAAGCAAGATGCTGCTTATAAAGAATCTGTATTACCACGTGCTGTGACTAAACGTGTGGCTATTGAAGCGGCGCATACCGATTTCTGGTACAAGTACGTCGGGTTTGAAGGCACAGTTGTGGGCATGACCACATTTGGTGAGTCTGCGCCGGGTAACGTGCTATTGAATCACTTCGGTTTCACCGTTGAAAATGTGCTGAATGCTGCAAAATCATTGGGCTAATTGCTCGAGGGATTAGATTCAATACAAAAGGTTAAACTTTTTAAGTGTTAATCTGTATAATGCGGCCTGCAATCGTTTGCAGGCCGTTTTTGTATTAAGAGGAAATTGAGACCTCAATGATCCGAGTCGCTATCAATGGTTATGGCCGTATCGGCCGCTCTATTCTCCGAGCTTTATATGAGTCTGGAAAACGGCAGCAAATGCAGATTGTCGCGATTAATGAATTAGCTAAACCTGAAGCCATTATTCATCTGACCCAGTACGACACCACCCACGGTCGGTTTGCGCATAAAGTGAAGCTTGTTGATGATCATATGCTGATTGGCGACGATGCGATAAAAATCCTCCACGAGCCCGATCCGGCAAAACTCCCTTGGCACGAGATGGACATAGATATTGTCTATGAAGCCACAGGCGTATTAGTCGATCGTCAAAGCTGCGAAGCCCATATTCACGCCGGCGCTAAACAAGTGCTGATAAGTCATCCATCCTCAGCCGATGTCGATGGCACGATCGTCTATGGTGTAAACCACGATTTACTCCGCGCCGAACACACAGTGGTGTCCAACGCTTCTTGCACCACAAACTGTATCGTGCCAGTGATCGATGTGCTCGATCGCCACTTTGGCGTTAAAAGCGGTGCCATTACCACTATCCATTCGGCGATGAACGATCAGCAAGTGATTGATGCTTATCATGATGATTTGCGTCGTACCCGCGCCGCTGGCCAATCGATTATCCCTGTCGATACTAAACTTGCCCGCGGCATTGAGCGGATCTTGCCGCACATGAAAAATAAGTTTGAAGCGATTTCGGTGCGCGTGCCCACCATCAACGTGACCGCCATCGATTTGTCCGTGACCTTAGAAAAAACCGTCGATATTGCCACAGTCAATCAGGTGCTGGAATCAGCCGCCAATGGGCGATTTAACGGCATCTTAGGCTATACTGATGAGCCCTTAGTCTCATGTGATTTCAACCATGATCCGCGCTCCAGTATTGTCGATGGTACCCAGACCCGCGTGAGCGCCGGTCAGTTGGTGAAGTTACTCCTGTGGTGCGATAACGAGTGGGGTTTTGCCAATCGTATGTTAGATACGAGTTTGGCGATGATCGCGGCCAAGCGAGGCTGATAAAAGTAGATTATTCACTTGTGGGTTACTGAATTTATGCCAATTCGACGGGATGTCGAGCGCCGAGCGGCAGTCAATTCATACCGGCTATAGTGTGAAACAGTTTGTTTTTTGATTATAAAAGGAAGCGTTACCATGGCAATTATCAATATGTCAGATCTGGATCTACAAGGTAAGCGCGTGCTTATCCGCGAAGATCTCAATGTCCCTGTCAGCAACGGCGTCGTCACCAGTGACGCACGTCTGCGCGCCTCTCTACCGACTATCGAGTTGGCCCTTGAAAAAGGTGCGGCTGTGATGGTGATGTCGCATTTAGGTCGTCCGACCGAAGGTGAATACAATGCTGAATATTCTATGCAACCTGTGGTCGATTATTTGGCAAAAGCCCTGTCTTGTCCTGTGCGTTTAGCGACCGACTATTTAGATGGCGTTGACGTTGCCGTGGGTGAAGTGGTTGTGTTCGAAAACGTGCGTTTCAACGTGGGTGAAGGTAAGAACAACGAAGCCTTATCGAAAAAAATGGCGGCGCTGTGTGATGTCTATGTGATGGACGCCTTCGGTACTGCACATCGTGCCCAAGCATCGACTCATGGCGTGGGCATGTTTGCCCCAATCGCCTGTGCCGGTCCATTACTGGCACAAGAATTAGATGCCTTAGGCAAGGCATTAGATAATCCTGCGCGTCCAATGGTGGCGATTGTCGGTGGCTCTAAAGTGTCGACTAAGCTGACTGTGCTAGAAAGTCTTTCAGGCATAGTCGATCAGTTAGTGGTTGGCGGCGGTATTGCCAATACTTTCATTGCGGCGGCGGGCTACAATGTCGGTAAATCGCTGTATGAGGCGGATTTGATCGACGAAGCTAAGCGTTTAGTGGCTAATGCTAAGAGCCGTGGCGCCGATATTCCTGTGCCGACCGATGTAGTCGTTGCGGGCGAGTTTAGCCCAACAGCAGCGGCAACTTTAAAATCGGTTAGCGAAGTCGCTGATGGCGAAATGATTTTCGATATTGGTCCAGATAGCGCTGAAGCACTGGCTAAAATCATCGAATCTGCAGGCACTATCGTGTGGAACGGCCCTGTGGGCGTGTTCGAATTCGACCAATTCGGTGAAGGTACTAAGCGTATCGCCCAAGCGATTGCTGATTCAAAAGCGTTCTCTATCGCAGGCGGTGGTGACACTTTGGCTGCGGTTGATAAGTACGGCATTGCCGATAAAGTGTCTTACATTTCGACTGGTGGCGGTGCTTTCCTCGAGTTCCTCGAAGGTAAAGAATTACCGGCTGTGGCTATGTTAGAAAAGCGCGGCGCTTAATCATTAAGTTTTAAAAAACGCGGCGCATAAGACGCCGCGATAAGCTCTGATAACATCAAAGCTTTGATAAAAAGTAAAAAATTATAAAAAAACCGCCCGTATTCATCTAAGGTACTTAATTTAAGTTGTTTATTTAAGGTACAGAGTTGAATGCGGGTATAAAAATCCATCCAAACGATAGCGACCTCGGTGATAGATATCACCCTATTATTGGAGTTAAAAAATGGCGTTAATTTCCCTACGACAACTACTTGATCACGCAGCAGAACATGGATACGGTGTGCCTGCGTTTAACGTTAACAACTTAGAGCAGATGCGTGCCATTATGCAGGCCGCTGAAGCAACAGACAGCCCTGTGATAGTGCAAGCTTCTGCTGGCGCGCGTAAATACGCTCGCCCACAGTTCTTAAAATATTTGATGGCAGCGGCTCTTGAGCAGTACCCAGATATTCCAGTGTGTATTCACCAAGACCACGGTACCGATCCTGATATTTGTCAGCGTTCTATCCAATTAGGCATGTCATCAGTCATGATGGACGGCTCTTTGATGGCTGACGGCAAAACGCCTGCATCGTACGAGTACAACGTTGATGTTACCCGTCGTACAGTGGCATTTGCCCATGCGTGTGGTGTGTCAGTTGAAGGTGAAATCGGCTGTTTAGGCAGCTTAGAAACTGGCCAAGCTGGCGAAGAAGATGGTGTTGGTGCATCAGGTATTTTAAGTCACGATCAAATGTTGACTAGCCCTGAAGAAGCGGCGCGTTTCGTTGCCGATACCCATGTTGATGCACTCGCGATTGCTATCGGTACTAGCCATGGTGCATATAAGTTCAGTCGTAAACCGACGGGCGATGTACTGCGTATCGACCGCATCAAAGAAATTCATGCGCGTATTCCTAACACTCACTTAGTGATGCACGGTTCATCTTCTGTGCCACAAGAGTGGCTAAAGATCATCAACCAATATGGTGGTCAGATCCCAGAAACCTACGGTGTGCCATTAGAAGAAATCGTAGAAGGTATCAAACACGGTGTACGTAAAGTCAACATTGATACCGACTTACGTTTAGCATCAACGGGTGCCGTTCGTAAATTCCTAGCTGAACACCCAAGTGAATTTGATCCACGTAAATTCCTGAAAGCATCAATGGAAGCCATGGCCGATATCTGTACGGTTCGCTATGAAGCTTTCGGCTGTGCAGGTCAAGCATCTAAGATTAAGCCATTGTCTTTACAAGCAATGTATAAAGCGTATCAGTCTGGCGCGTTAGATCCTAAGATCAATATGTAAGCGTTATCACTGAGATAAAAACCCGCTAAAGCGGGTTTTTTTATACTTAAAATAGCTGCAATTTTCATTTTTTAATCGTAAATGTTAATATCGCGCAGATTTTCAGGGGAAAATACTAACCCTTATTAATATGTGCTTATTCAGCATCGCTGGGACGAACAGATATTTATAGGGATTGGATTTAACGGAACAGGAACGGATAAACATGAAGAAAGTACTGACCGCAGCACTATTAATGGCTGCACCTTTTATGGCGATAGCTGGGGCCGATTTTGTAAAAGGCGATGAGACATTCGCAGGTGAAGCTGAGCTTGGTGCAACCTTAACCACAGGTAACACTGAAACCTCATCATTCAAAGGACGTTTAAATCTTAAGCATGAGCTTGGCGATTGGGAGAATCAGTACTTACTCGAAGGTTTATATAAAGAGGATACAGGTTCTGTTACCGCGAAACGCTATTTAGCGGGCGCACAAGGTAACTACAAGATGACAGATCGTAGCTACTTGTTTGCTAACGGTAATTATGAAGTTGATCCGTTCACAGGTTATGATTACACACTATCTGGCGCAGCGGGTTATGGTTATAGATTCTATGATACTAGTAAGACCTTTTTAGATGTCGAAGTCGGTCCAGGTTATATCTATCAGCGTCTTGATACAGAGCAAGCACTTATCGAAGGCCATGACACCAATGACAGCGTCGTCGCTCACGGCGTGATCAACTTTGAAACCGAAATCACTGACACCTCTAAATTCCAACAACGTTTTGTTGCAGATTACGGTGATAAGCTCGATGCCCGCTCTGAAACTTCGTTAACGGCGAATATTATCGGCGCATTAGCAATGAAGTTTGCCATTATTGTGCGCTACAACAGCGAGCCGTTGGATAATAAGAAAAGTACAGATACAGAAACCAATATGACCTTGTTATATTCCTTCTAATACTGTGACACTGATTTAGAAACTAAAAAGCACCTTTGAGGTGCTTTTTTATTGGCTCTTTTTAGACTAAGTTAAATGTTTCTTTATTAGTTATCGCTGTAGTTATACAAAAATTAATGTTTTAAACGCCTTTGGTTATAGGGTAATGCATAGAAAGTTGCGTTTTATCAACATTTACTATGCCGAAGCTATGGTAATTTTCGACTAATTTCCTACGTAGAGATGAACTTTAATGAAATTACAGCGGTTGTTTAAAGGCAGTGGAATGGCGTTATGGAGTCTATTCTGCGTTGCAATATTGAGCGGATTCTCACCTGCAGCATGGGCTATGACAGAAGGGATAGAACGGCTTAATTTAACCGCCTCGAGTGTGGGTTATGTTGCCGTCTTTGTGTTTGTACTTGCATACATAATGGTGATGGCTGAGGAGTCGTTACATTTACGCAAGTCGAAACCTGTGCTGGTCGCGGCAGGGATTATCTGGGGCATGATAGGTTTTGTGTATGTACAAAATGGTATGTCTGAAGTGTCGGAAGCGGCATTCAAACATAACTTGCTTGAATATGCGGAGCTTCTACTCTTCTTACTCGTGGCGATGACTTATATCAATGCTATGGAAGAGCGAAATTTGTTTGATGCCATTCGTGGTTGGCTTGTCGGCCGTGGGTTTAGTCTAAGAACCGTATTTTGGTTGACGGGGTTTATGGCGTTCTTTATCTCACCCGTGGCAGATAATTTAACGACTGCGCTATTGATGTGTGCCGTGGTGATGAAGGTGGGGGCAGGGCAACGCAAGTTTATCACCCTAGCCTGTATCAACATTGTTGTTGCGGCTAATGCGGGTGGCGCGTTTAGCCCGTTTGGTGATATCACGACCTTAATGGTGTGGCAAAAAGGATTAGTGCACTTTAGCGATTTCTTCCATCTGTTTATTCCTGCTTTAGTGAACTTTGCATTACCCGCTGCCATTATGAGTGTGTTTATCCCACATTTCGTGCCAGAGCCAGAAAAAGAGCATGTTTATACTAAGCCGGGTGCTAAGCGAATTGTTGCGTTGTTTTTACTCACAATCGCTACGGCAGTGTGTGCTCATTCCTTCTTAGGTATGCCACCTGTATTGGGTATGATGACGGGATTAGGTTTCTTACAATTCTTTGGTTTTTATCTGCGTAAAACCTTCAATCGTTCCGTTGCCCGCGAACGTGCAAAGGCTGAATTGCGTCAGGACGAGCAGCGTCTTCAGCAGCTTGGTAGTGTGGTGCCCTTCGATGTGTTTAGCAGGATCTCCCGCGCTGAATGGGATACCCTGTTGTTCTTTTATGGTGTAGTGCTATGTGTGGGTGGCCTTGGCTTTATGGGGTACTTGAGCTTAGTATCTGAGGCTTTGTATTCCAATTGGGATACGACCTATGCCAACGTGGCTATCGGTCTGTTGTCTTCGGTTGTTGATAATATTCCGGTGATGTTTGCTGTGTTGACGATGAACCCTGAGATGGCCTTAGGCCAATGGTTACTGGTAACGTTAACCGCAGGAGTTGGGGGCAGTTTATTGTCAATTGGCAGTGCTGCAGGGGTCGCGTTAATGGGACAAGCTAGGGGGATTTACACCTTTGGTGCCCATTTGCGTTGGACACCTGTCATTGCGCTGGGTTATATCGCGAGCATTTTAGTACATATGTGGCTCAATGCTGCGATGTTCTAAATAAAAGTACTGCTCATTCATCTTTTGGGCTGTATTGACGTTTGTGAGTCGTTTTGTAGCGAATTATTTAGCGAACAACATCGATCTAACAAAATTCAATCGCATAACGTCTAGATATCAATGAATAAAATAGAGGCATCCGATGGATGCCTCTATTTGTTTGGATATGTCATTGGAAGGATTATTGCGGTAGCACTTGAATTAAATCCAGCTCGTTATTGGCTTTTGCGCCGTAGATCTGAATCGCGACTTTAATTTGTGCCACTGAACCACTTGGATCCTGCTGAGCCCAATCTAAGCCTGCTATCTCAAATTGGTATTGACCGCTTGTGACTTCGGTTAATTTACCGCTGCATTCTCCAAGACTTTGGCAACGATAATTTTGGGTAACATGCCAGTGTTTCCATGCCTTTGGATTCGAGGATTCTTTGGCTTTGTCGGGGAACCCAAAATAGTAAATATCATAGGTTTTAGCCGCAGTGATCGCCTCTTGTTGCGCATCCGTCAGTGAAAATTGAATTGTCCCTGTACTCGAGTCAAATTGCTCAAGCTTGAGATTTATCTGCGTTGCTTCATCAATGTTTATTGCATTTTCGACGGGAGGTGGCTGCGGAGTTTCAGGCTCAGTGTTATTGCTGTCACTGCCACATCCTACAAGTATTAATGTCGCGAGGGTCAATGTGAGTAATGGGTATTTCATCACAGTCTCCTTAATTGAAATGCCCTGTATGGCAAGTGGTGCATTCCATGTCTGTTTTTACACTTGCCGCTGAGCCTAGTGTGCTAGTACTACCGTGACAAGTTTGGCAATCTTGTGCATCTGGTGTTGGCTTACTACCAACAAGGGCGCCGATATTCTCCCCTTGATAGGCACGATTCAATACATCGACTAAGTAATAAGCCATAGACGCGGATAAGCGGTAGCAGCGTTCACCTTTTTTCGCGAATGGTAAGCCAGAAGCCTTTGACCAGTTACTGATAGATGAGTGACATAACACGCTCTTGGCTTTTGATGAACTGCCCACAAGAGCCGTTTTTTCTGCTGTCGAGCCAATACCAGTAACAAATTCAGGTGAAGATAAAGGGAGCGTTGTATTTTCGTAGTAGCGGAAGGTATTAGCTATCACGGCGTTATTGTGACCATTAATGTCATCTAAAATATTCACTAACATGCCTATCGCATTAAGATTACCGCAGAGCGTGCCTTGACCCGTTACCCCTGCAAAACCATAGGCGGCTAATGCCGTTGGAATTGTTTTGAACTTGTCTGCATCGGCACTATTAGATTGGGCTAGCATAGTCACAACGGCATGAAAAACTTGGTGCATACAACCACCACCCGTTTCATAGGCCAGTTTTGCTGTTGCCATTGCATCAAGTGGA
This sequence comes from Shewanella sp. M16, assembly GCF_018224605.1. Taxonomy (NCBI): domain Bacteria; kingdom Pseudomonadati; phylum Pseudomonadota; class Gammaproteobacteria; order Alteromonadales; family Shewanellaceae; genus Shewanella; species Shewanella sp. M16. The sequence goes on from NZ_JAGTUL010000004.1 coordinate 179,888, forward strand.
ACGTATTTAAGTTTCTCTCCTATCGCTAATTGATATTGACCATCGGCATTCGTTGCCGCGAGAACCGATGTTCCCATGAGTGTTGCACCTGCCGCAGCGGTGCTAATACCAATAATACGGGTTAATGCTTGACGTCTATTTATGCTCATTATGTATTTCCTCTATGTAGGATTACTTCTATTTATCAAATGCTAAAGATAAATTGATGGCGTAAATTCTAAGCATGCTTGAGATAAATATTGTGATTTATGCCGGAGGATATTTGCCTTTTACATGAGCGGTAAATAGCGTCACTAAAATAGAATTAACCGACTTAAATTCTGCATTTTAATTAACTAAACAGATTGCAAGGTGCTCATTGTCCCGATATTTGTTATATTTATGTAAATTTATGCCGAATTTCCCATGTGCTAAATGGCATTTATTCCTGTGAGTTAACGCATGTTTTTGCCTAATAGCGCTGAACTTGGGGGTCGTCTCACGAAAATTAACTATTTGCTGACTTGGGTTAGCAAGATCACATTAATCATTAGTTAGTTTGCATAGACTTAACTTTGTGTTTTTATGGAGTTGAGTGGATGTTGATGCAATTGGGAGACTGCAGGTTTGATCGGGAACGAGGCATACTGATTGAGTTGTCTCGCGATGAATCTTGGCATCTTCCTCGAGCCGAGTTACAAGTGCTTAATTTGCTTGTTGAGCATCAAGGTAAGTTGGTTTCTAAGCATATGCTGAAAACGGGGGATGGAAAGCATCCGCCGCTAACTGATACCTCTGTGGCCCGTGCTGTCTTTATGCTTCGCAGCTTTCTTGGACCTCAATATGAGGGCTTGATTGAAACCGTGAAAGGCCAAGGTTATTTACTTCAACCATCTAATGGGACTGAGTTTAGAGGTGTTAATTACCTCAGATTGCATACAGTGCCTTTGTGGAGTGCCTTAGTATTATTCGGGTTTATGTTAGCGTTTTCGGTGTTTTATTTGAATCATACGGATCACAGCAAGCCAACCCAAGCACTTATGACCTCAATATTACCTTTGGCTTCTGGCCAGCAAGTACGATTACACTTATTTGCTGATTCCAATACTAATAACACTTTACTCTTCGAATTAGGTGAGCGCTTAAGTGCAGGATTAATCGCCTGCGGTCAAAGTGATTGGGCTGATGTTTATGCTTCTTTGTCCCATGATAAACAAGTGCTTAATATTACTTTTCGAGGCGAAAAACTCGGTCAGTCAGTGATCCGTAATATTAAAATCAGTGATTTCACTCGACCGAAAACCTTCATCGATGCTGCTTGGCTGCAGGAGGTTAACATCTGTGGCTAAATGGCTAAAGTGGACGATTAATATTGTTATCTTGTCGGCATTGATTATGGCCTGCGGTGTGATATACAAACAGTCGGCTACCAATCAGACGATGATTTTAAATTGCAGCTCTGAATTATTCGACCGCCATTCTAGTGCCAATCCTAGCGGCAGCTCGAGTGTTAGCAGTGACGGTAAATTTTACCTACTCGTGGATGTTTTGATTGCCGCTGACAATACGCAGATCAATTATCGTTACTTTAATATTGACGGTACGAGTGCGGGCAATATTTTAATGCAAGGCAAAGTCGACAGTATTGAGGCCAATAGCATGACCTACAAAGTTACCGTTAAAACGAAAACGGAATCTGAAATTGAAAAGCAAAAAAATTGGCCAGAACATATGAAATATCTATCCTATATCAGCAGCTTACATTTTAATGACTCGGAAATGCACAATCTCAGTATCGAGGTGTTAGATATGGATGACACCAAAGATTATGCCGTGGTCCTTTTTCAGCCGAGCAATACCATTTGTGGATGCAGAATCGTAAATAGTCGAATTTAATCAGTGAATTTGAGTTTATTTCAGTTAAGATTAGTGCTCATTGATTTGTGATTACTGTGGTGAGTCTCCAGTGAGGGATTCATGAAAAGGGTGTTGTGTCTAAGATACGTGTGAAGCAAGAAGAATCCCTGTCGATTAAGTTCAGCCATCAGATGGAAAAGGGCGATAATCGTCAGCTTGATCTCTATTTCTTTTTACCTAAGGAAATGGGCATAGGCTCGCGCACGCTCAATGAAGAAGAGTACTACTACAGCTCAATAGTTGGACGTCGCTCATACTATTCAGAAGGCTTGCACTTACCTCTGGTGCAGGGGCGTTTTGCCAGTTTAAATCGCCGTACTGTTGAAGAATTCAGATTGTACCTAAATCTCTTCGCCTATCAGTTTGCGGTTGCGGTTGAAAACGATGTTAAAGAACTCAATCAAATCACAGATGTAACCCATTTTTATTTTGCCCTCGACGAATTACGCGAACAAATTGCCCAGTTGCTGAAAAAGTTTCGTCGTAACGAACCAGGTGATCCCAAATGGAAATCTTACTTTGAAAATGCTGATAACTACTTGTCTTGGTTTTGTGAGCAGCAGTTACTCAAAGTGCTCGCTTATGCAACTCGTACCAGTGATTTCAACGATATTTTAGAGCGGGTACTCACGCTCTGCCGTAATGAATGTGCCTATCGTGATGAGCATAAGTACAACTCAGCGCAAACTAAGCAAGATCCTAACCGTATCTCTAATAAGATGTTGTTATTGCGCCGTTTAATTCAACAAGGGGTGGTACTCAAAGAAGAGTTAAAGCCTTTAGGGATTGGCCTTAAAAAGTTTACGACAGGACTGGCGACCGCGTTAGTGATGTTGGTGGTGTCTGCGTTGATAATTCAAGCGCAGGGCGCCTTTAGTGGTTTTACTATTGCACTAGTGCTGACTTTGGCTGTGATCTATGGTTTCAGGGAAATCTTTAAGGACGATGTGCGCAATGCCATGTGGCGATTTATTCAGCGGGGTCGACCACGTTGGAGCCGCATTTTACGGGATACTACGAGTCAGGCGGTTATCGCTAAGCAGTTGGTATGGCTTGAGTTTATGCGTCAGCAAGATCTACCCGAAAAAGTCAGTGACATTCTAAAGCACAGACATAGCCAAAATAAGGTCGATGCGGAAATTCTGCACTATAAAATCGCTACTAAGGTGAATCAGAGTGAATTCCAAGCGGGATATTCGACTATTCAAGAGCAAGTGAGCTTTAGCTTAGTGCCTTTTGCCCGTTATTTAGAACGGGGTAAAGCGAAGATTTATAAGGAAGTTGAAGGCAAAATTAGTTATGAATCGGTTGAGCGGCGCTATCAAGTCAACCTGATTTTAGTGTTGCGAGATGGGCGCGAAGCCCCGCAGTATATTCGCTATAAAATCACCATGAACCGCTCGGCAATCATAGAAATTACCCAGAGTCAGTTGCCTGACTCCGTTAATGCACCCGAATCTACGATTGATGACGAGTAAAGGCCTGACCGATATTCTGATCGTTATTTTGCTTCGCCCGTTTTAGGGCGATTTCGGCATTATTCAAATATTGCTCTAATGTCTGGCCTTCTTGATAACCCGCAATACCAATACTAATACCTTCCCCTAAGCCATTACCATTGAGTTTTTCCATCATATTGAGGGCAAAGTTGTGCGCATGGGTGGCGTCTGTGTCAGGTAACATCACAATGAGCTTCCCTAGCTGCCAATGCAGAATTTGATAATTAGCTGGAATTTCAAGCAATAATTGCACTTCTATTTCTTGCTGACGATTTGCCAGTTGGTCGATATCACTCATGTGGCTTAGCATGCCCTCTGGATTGATATCCATTAACAGTAAGCTTGAGCTGAGACGGCTTGGTGGCGGCAGAGAGTTAAAGTAACGTTCTAAATCTGCCAAATTCAGCAGAATAGTACTGCGATGGGGCACAAGGTTACGCTTCTCTGTGCCTCGACCACGCTCGGCGGCTTGCTCTAAAGTGCAGACGATATAATCAATCTCACCATCGGCGGCCACATGACCCTTCAAGGTGGCTTGCAAACAATTGGAATGCGCTTGCTTAGGTGAGCATAGAATTTGCCCTTGCCACTGACCTTGCATGGCTATCTGAGCGCTGATCCTCTGCCATTGATTGCCTAAATCATTCGCGAGTAATGACGCTAAATCTTGATTTAAATCGCCATTGAGTTGCATTAGCGCATCGAATACAGGATTGATTTTAATCAGTTTACCGTTAGCATCAGTGAGGGCTGTCGCGACTGTGTTATCGCATAAAAGCTCACTGAGAAAAGCATTTTGTTTGCTGCTGATTAACTCACTGATGTCCTCAAGGGTGATTAATAGATGTGGTGAGCCTCGGCTCGCCCTTGGTGCTTGGCGGATATGAACGCGTAACGTAGGGCCATCAATACTGTCTAGACTGATTTCACCAGACCATTGACCTGTTTTATGTACCTGCTCCATTAACTCCGTGTAGGTTTTATCATCGAGGCATAAGGTACGCTGTAGGCTTCGGTCTGTCAGCTCATCTAATGGTACTAAGGTCGCTTGTGCCGCTTTAGTATTGGCGCTGATGACTCTGGCATTTTCGTTGACCATCATAAAGCCGATGTCACTATTAAATAAGCCATTAGCAACATCAATACTGTATTGGCGTGAACGCTGTTGTAAGCGATACATGTGGCTGAGTAGTACAACCCAAGCGGCTAAAACCGTTAATATTAACGATGCCACAATGACAATGTTTTGCCATTGTGAGAAACGAGCAGCTATGTCTGAGTTGCGCACATAGGAGAGTAAAAAATATTCTCTGTGAGTCTCAGGTTGGGCTGTAAGTTCGATTTTAAGGTAAACAAAAGTGGCTTCTTCACCGTGGAATTGTCCAAAGTTGCTCATGGACATATCGCGCCACAGGGCCGGATAGCTCTGTCTTAAACTTGCTCCTAAGGTCTCTGGCATATTGCTTAGAGGGGCGAGATCGCTAGCGCCAGCATAGAGTAATCCCTGAGTATCCAGCACTAACATAGGGGATTTATTGCTCGAAAAGGCTGGTTTTATGGCCTCCAGCATTTTTACCATAGAGTTGTATGTCACCAGATAACCGATAGAACTCTGATCGGGCTTCTCGAGCCACGCCATTTGATACATATAAGGTTCAAGCATGCCGTCTATCGGAACAAATTCCAGCGGTGAGGTATAAACTTCTTTGCCACCCATGCTCCGACTCGCTCCAAGTAAGGTCGGTGGTAAGGCATCTTTATTGAAATTAGGGGGAGTTGAGAATTTATAGTTACCTTGGGGATCGTACAGTGCAATGCCGAGTAACTCAGGAATATGTTTTACTAGATCTTGCCAGTTTTCCTGCAATTTAAGTTGTTGCTTGGCGGTAGGATTGCTTAAGTATTGTTTTAGCAGTTCCCCATTGGCGAAAATTTGGGTTCGAAATTGCTGAAAAGACACTTTATCTGCGATCAATGAGCCTATGGTTTGCAGTTCACTGTATCTTTGCGTTGCCCACTCTTCTTGCAGGCGTCGTTCACCTAACGTAATGATTAAGTGAGTTAAAATAATCATGCCAATCACCAGCATAGAAAGCTGGCTTGCAATAGCGAGTAAGCGTTGATGCGACCAATAGATCCCTTGGGTTAAAGAGAGCAGTGGCGCAGCGGGATACGTGCTTGGGTTATTCTTCAGCATGAACCGATTATGAGTGGGTGAACTGTTAATTTCGCTATGTTAACACGAAAGAATTGTTACGACAGTGCCAAGTTACTCAGCAAGATTCCTTGAGTAAAAGTTAAGACGATTCACACATGTACCACTCACGTAATCGACAGTGTTATCTGCTTGGGTGTTTGAGTCGATTTTGGCTGTATTAGAATGCCGTTTAGCCTAAGGCGCCTAATATGCGATGCTTGAATTCGCAGCCGTAGGACTCAACTTGTTCACGACAGATGTCGATATCAACCCCCGCTAATCCTTCGATGGCCGAAACTTGTACCGTTTCAATATAGTGTGGCGCTAATGCGATGAAGGCATGTACGGCAGAATAGGAACCAGCGAGTTTGGGGCGACAATGTTCCATATAGGCGGCTTCATTATCCGCATTGAGGGAAATGGATAAACTATCAACGCAGTTGGCTAGTTCCGGCAAAATATTGCGCCTATGGACTAAATTACCTAAACCATCGGTATTAATGCGTACTCGCCCGCCTCTTTGTTTAATTTCTTTCGCCACCGCCAGCAAGGTTGGAAGATTTAAGGTTGGTTCGCCATAGCCACAAAACACATATTCTTCGAAGTCTTTAACATCGCCAAGCAGTGGAATAATTTCTTCGGGCTTAGGTTGGTGACACAGTGCCAGTTGATATTCGTGGATCTGTTTACTGCCATTATGTTTTGGACAAAACGCGCAGCGCAGGGTGCAGCGACCCGTAATATTAAGGTAGCGACTGCGACGAATATCATAGACAAGCGTTTCAGTCGCACAGGTTTCATTTGTGCAAACTTCATCTGTTATGTGACCGTTCGCTAGGGTTTCTGTGGTGACAACTTGTGGTTTATCAATATTTTGCTTGTGCAGATGCTCAGACATAATGATGGGTTTCATTCTAACGATAGCTGACGACTTAAACACAGTGTAGCGAAAGCCTGATGCGATAACTGTCAACTAGATCGCAACTTGAAAGCTCAAGCCACTCGCGGCAGACTCAAAATGACATAGATGATTGAGAGGTTATTGACTCGCACTGAGGATTAAAAAGAGAGCCTAAGCTCTCTTTTTAAGGTTCAAGATATTGATTAACTGCTTCTAGTTAACTTCCTATAGATAGTCTTTTTTATAGTCAGTGGGGACTGGCGGCTCTAAATGCTCAGGTGTAAAGTCCACTTCATGGTCTTTTTTAGGCTGCCACCACCAATTGAAGAAGCGGCTGCTAGTGCGCTTAACGTCGTCCAGTATGATGTACAGCAAGGGCACTAAAATTAGCGTCACAAGGGTCGAGAACAGGATACCGAAGGCGAGGGATGTCGCCATAGGGATCACTATTTGCGCCTGCAAACTACGCTCGAGAATAATAGGCACTAAGCCGACGAAGGTGGTGAGTGACGTCAGGATGATCGCCCTAAAACGATAACAGCCTGAATCGACCGCCGCCTGTCTGACCGACTGCCCTTGCTCCCGCGCACGGTTCACAAAGTCCACCAAAATCAAGGAGTCGTTCACCACCACTCCCGCTAATGCCACTATGCCGCAGAGACTTAACACACTCATCGCGAGTCCCTGAATTAAGTGACCAAACAGGGCGCCGATAATCCCGAAGGGGATCACAGACATGATGATTAACGGCTGACTGTAGGATTTAAGTGGCACGGCCATCAAAGCATAAATGGTGAACAGCGCAAAGAAGAAGCCTTGCATCAAACCGACCATGGCATTCTGTTCATCCAAACTGCCACCGTCCAGTGCAGTTTGGATTTTAGGATACTTGGCCTGCAATTGTGGCAGGTAATCTTTTTGGATTTCTTGCACTACTTTTGAAGGTTCAACGATGTTTTTGTTAGCATTTGCCGTGATGGTAATCGCTCGCTTGCCGTCAACACGGGTAATTGAGGCGTAGGATTCACCTTTTTCAATTTGTGCCACGGTCGAGAAGGGAACCGAAGTGCCCGTTGGCGTGCGGATCAGCATATTTTCAAGATAACCCACAGTACGACGTTGCTCTAATGGGTAGCGCACCATCACCTTGATTTCTTCTTTATTACGCAAAATCCGTTGGGCTTCGTAACCGTAGAAACCATAACGTACTTGGCGAGCTAAATCGGAAAGCGTGAGGCCAAGGGCTTCTGCTTCTGGGCGTATCTTGAGGCGAATTTCATGGCTGCCCGATGAAAAGTTGTCGGCAATATCGTACACGCCTTCATAGCTGGCGAGTTTTTGCTTCAACTCTTTAGAGGCTGCGGACAGCTCATCGAGGTCACTCGAGGTCAGTCTGAAGGAAATATCGCCACCAGCATCGTTGGTGCTCGCGTTAAAGCTGAGTTTTTTAACCGACAAAAGCTCGGGCAATTGTTCACGCCACGCGGCAGCAATCGTCACGCCATCGACTTCCCGGTCTTCACCTTTCGTCAGTTCGGCAAAAATGAAGGCCGAGGTACGGGAGCTCATATTGATAAAGCTGTGCTTCACCACTTGATAACCGTTATCTTTCTCCATTTTTTCGTTCATCTTGTACAGGGCTTCTTCTATGCTCTGTACCACTTTTAAGGTGTTACCTTCGGAGCTGCCTTCATCCATTTCAAGTTCAACTTGAATAAAGTCTGAGGGAATGTCTGGGAAAAATACCCAGCGCACTTTGCCACTGGCGACTAAGGCAATCGACAGAATCAATACACCGATAAAGGCCGCGACCACGTTGTATCTGTGTTTGATACAGCGCTCGAGGAAGTTGCGATAACTGTGGTGAATAAAGTATTGCACTCTGTCGTTAAAATTGGCTTTTAGGTGGCCAAAGAATCCCTTTGGTGCACCAGGTTTTTTAAACTTCATGTGCGCTAAATGCGCTGGCAGAATGAACTTAGACTCTACCAGTGAGAAGGCTAAACAGAGGATGACCACCATACCGATGGATTTCCAGATAATCCCCATAGGGCCAGAAACCATCAACATGGGAATAAAGGCTGCAATTGTGGTTAATACGCCGAATGTGGCGGGCATAGCCACTTTTTGTGCACCGCGGATCACGTTCTCAACCGAGTGACCGTGTTGTTCGACCTCAGTGTAGGCACTCTCGCCGATGACAATGGCATCATCCACCACTATTCCGAGCACTAAGATAAAGGCGAATAGGGTCAACATGTTGATCGTCATGGAGAAAGGTTCGAGCGGCATGACCAACATAGTGCCGAGGAAACAAACAGGTATTCCCATCATGACCCAAAATGCTAACTTCAGATCGAGGAACATGGCTAAGATGATAAACACCAACAAGGCACCGTAAAACATGTTTGACATCATCATGTCTAAGCGGCCCTGGAGATAGTGGGTCATATCACCCCAAGTATCGAGTTGAGCGTTAGCTGGCAGTGTGGCGCGGCGCTGCTCGACGTACTGTTTAACTTGGTCTGCAATGTCTAAGGCGTTTTGATCATCAATGCTGGTGACTTCAATAATCGCAGCGGGTTTGCCGTTAAAGCGGGTATATTCCAAACGTTCTTCAAAATCATCTTTGATGGTCGCCACTTGTGGCAGCATCACGCGGCTACCGTCGGCGCGAGTTGTGACGACTATATTGGCAAAGTCATCGCCCGTGTAGGCTTGGCCTTTGGTGCGCAATAGGATATCGCCATCTTGAGCACGAATAGAGCCACCTGGTAAGTCTAAGGAGGAGTTTTGCACTGCTAATGCGACCTGCGAGAAGGTCAAACCGTATTCTCTTAACTTATTCTCAGAAACTTCAATACCGATTTCATAATCGCGCACCCCTGTGACTTTCGCACGGGTTACCGCGGGGAGTTGGGTTAAATCGTCACGCACCGACTTAGCCAATTCTTTCATATCGTGGAGTGTCATATCGCCATAAACAGACACCCAAATGACGTTATTCTCTGGCTTGATTTGAGAGATATTCGGTTTTTCGATGTTCACTGGGAAGGTTGAAATTGCATCTAACCGCAGTTTGGCTTCATCGAGAATGGTCTGCACTTCGTAACCGTCTTCAACTTCAACGGTAATCGAGCCAACGCCTTCGCTAGCCACAGAAGTCACTTTCTTGATGCCGTTGATATCTTGGATGGCTTCTTCAATCTTGATATTGATGCCTTCTTCGATTTCCTGTGGCGCCGCACCTGGATAGGCGACGGAAATATTTAATAAATTGAGTTCGAAAGAAGGAAAAACTTCTTTATTAATCAAAATACTGCTGAACAGGCCGCCGATGAGCAGAACACACATTAATAAGTTCGCGGCCACACTGTTGCGGGCGAACCAAGCTAAGATCCCTTTTTGAGTGTCCATTATTTGACTCCAGCGGCCGCAAGACTCGATTCAGGAGTATTTTCTTTTGGTGTCTCAGTGGGCAATGCCGCTTCACCTAAGATTTTGACCATTTGCCCATTTGCCATACTGTTAAAGTGGGTCGTAGCGACGCGTTCGCCCGTTTTTAGACTGTCTTTGATGAACACATTTTCTAAATCACTACGAACCACATTTACTTGGCGCATTTCAATGATATTTTTGTCGCTGACTAGGGCGACTTGGTCGTTACGAACCACATGGCGGGGTAATTTAACTATGCCATCGACAGTGCGGCCCTTGATGACTGCATTGACGAAGCTGCCGTATTTAAGTGGTAAGCTACCTGGCACTTTATTCGCGCGCAGATAGGGATCTTTGATTTCTGCGACTAAATACACCATGCGATTTTCGGCATCGATAACACCTTCACTGCGGATAATATTGCCTTCCCAAGTATTTTCTTTGCCCGCCAAAGAGGCGCTAAGCGTGACTTGGGTATCGGGATTATCGACAGACTCTAAATAGGCTAAATCATCATTAGAAATGGGTAAGCGGATTTCGGCAACGCGAGTGTCATAGAGCTCACCTAGATTAGTGCCTAAGCTAACGTATTGACCTAAATCGACATTTCTAACTTTGATTATGCCATCAAAGGGCGCGCGAATAACCGTGCGCTCAAGGTTACGTTGGGCTCGCGCCAGTGCTGCCTGCGCATATTTTACGTTAGCTTGTTCTTTTTTGAGTTGCGGGATACGTAGACCTAACTCAGGGGGCAAGCCCTTGTCATAGCCTTTGAATTCGATTTTAGCGACTTCACCACGGGCTATTTCTTCGTTCAGTGCGGCGGTGGCTTGGGCCAGCGTCGCTTCGGCTTGCATTAAGTCAGCCTCGTAATCTGAGGGCTCGATTTGCGCTAATTGGTCGCCTTTCTTGACTATGCCACCTGCAACAAAATGAGGGGAGATAGTGAGCATTCTGCCTTGAACTTCGGTCACGAGTTGTGTTTTATACTTTGGGGTAACCACGCCGTAGGAAGGTAAGTTTAGCGATACTGTTTGCTGAGTCACTTGCGTGACATCAACGATAGGAATGGGCATCTCTTCAGGTTTTTGTTCTGGCGCCTCCTTCGTTTGCATTAATAAGGCTGCGCCAAAGACAAACAGCAGCAGAATAAGAAAAGGAGACAGTCTCCTCAGTAGGGTCTTCATCATATAATGGTTAAATCCATGCTAATCGCGTAATGGGGTTAAAGTAGCAGAGTCGGCCACGCCAATAAATTTATTTTTGTAAATTAAATGTTTCTAAAAGTGATGCCGTGACAGATATGCGCATCGTGCATCGATATTTGGGCGAAAATTAGAGCAGAAAGGTGATGAAAGGTTCAGTTAGGTGATTGGAATATATTGAAATAAGAATGAATACGCATTGGGGTTAACCGCTCTAAATCCGCCGCATTTCATTCTATATAATTAAGCGTAACATGATATTTTTAGTAAAATCACCCACGTAAGTTATATTTTGGTAATAAAAAAGCCGCATATAGCGGCTTTAGTTTGGTGAATTTAAGCGGGTGTTACTTTTTCTTACGGGCGATTTTACTCGCTTTCTTTGCCGCTTCTTTCTTGCTCGTTTTCTTCGCAGCTTCTTTCGCTTTCACTTTGGCTTTTTTCTTACCCGGTGTGCGCGCTTCTTTATTCTTTGGACGCAGCTCTTCGATCACGCGGCGTTTCAACGGTTGCTCGATATAACGCTCGATTTTACCGACGATACGCATGTCGTGGGCTTCGGCAAGCGAAATCGCGGTACCTTTTGCGCCAGCGCGGCCAGTACGGCCAATGCGGTGGATATAAGTGTCAGCAGAACGTGGCATATCGAAGTTGATCACATGAGTGATATCGTCGATATCGATACCGCGTGCAGCCACATCGGTCGCTAACAAGACATTGACTTCACCTTTAGTAAAGCGACTCAAGGCTTGGAAGCGTTTCTTCTGTTCCATATCACCACGCATAAAGGCGCAGGGAATACCGACTTTAAGTAACTGGCCTTCTAGGCTAGAAACGATGTCGCGGGTTTTCACAAATACGATAGTCCGTTTGACATCTTCTTGGCGTAGCAAATGGCACAACAGCGCAAATTTATGCTCTTTATCATCGGCTAAGTGAATCCATTGGTGGATCTTGGCTTTTTCACTGCGAGGGGCTTCAACATCGATTTCAATCGGGTCGTTTAACACTTCACGGGCAAAACGTTGTACACCGCCGCCTTCTAAGGTGGCAGAGAACAGCATGTTCTGTTTGCGGCCTTGGGCCTCAATAGCAATGGCTTGCACCACAGAAGAGAAGCCCATGTCTAACATGCGATCGGCTTCGTCGATAATTAAGATATCGACTTCTTGGGCGTTGAAATTGCCTTTGTCTAAATATTCCATTAGGCGGCCTGGGGTCGCGACCAGAATATCGACGTTGCCTGCTAAGGCCTCTTCCTGTGGTCCATAAGGAACACCACCAGTAACGATAGCAATATCTAAACCTTGGCCCGTGGCTAGGTGACTCGCATAACGGTGGATTTGGCTGGCTAACTCACGGGTTGGCGTGAGGATTAGCACCCTTGCTTGACCAGCAAAACGACGGGGAAAGTCGATCAAATGCTGTAGCGATGGCAGTAAAAAGCTTGCTGTTTTACCTGTTCCTGTCGGGGCGCGCGCAAGAATATCTCTTTGCTCTAGGGCGTAAGGAATCGTTTCTTGCTGAATCGTAGTGGGTGAATGATGCCCCATGGCATTAAGCGACTCTAATAAGCTAGGGTCAAGCTGGAAATCTTCAAATTGCATGCGCAGCGTCTCGACGGATAATAGCGAAGCATTATAAAGGTTATGGCGGTTAACTTAAATAACTTATCTAGATCTCCTGTGTTTATCTTCTGTGTCAGTAAAGTTTTATGGTAATCGACATAAGTTAATTACTTTTAGGTCAATGTATTAGCATTTAATTTGTGGGAAATTGGACCTTTCGTTAAATTTGCCAAACTTAGCTAGCTTTACTTAAGGTGTCAGGATTGGACTCAATATCAGTATTTAAGGTAAAAATCTCGGATCAATTGCACCATGGTTTGTGTGTATTGGCCTGAACTTTCACGAATAGCGATATCACTGAGCTTTGGAGCCATTTGTGGATGAGTCTTGTGGGCGAGCACGCAGAGTACTCGATTAGCGCTTTTCCCTACAATGCTGATAAGGTTGGTTATTTCAATCAAATTGAGCTGAGAGTGCGTTAGTATTTCGTCGAAACGCGCCATACTCTGCATTGGTAATATGAGGCTTGCTTTTCCTTGTGGTGCTAGGCACACATGAATGGCATCGAGTAGTGCGGTAAAGCTTAAGCTATCTGTGTGGCGGGCCATAGCGCGCTGGGATTGTATCGCTTGCGTGCCTTGCTCAAAATAGGGGGGATTACAAATTATGTGATCAAAATACTCTTGATACTCAGTTTGTTGGCAAAAGTCTTGGATGCTGCAATTAACTAAGGTCAGTCGATTAGCCCAAGGACTATTGTGGAAGTTATGTTGGCAAGCATGGGCGGCATTGGTGTCTAATTCGACACTGGTGATATGTGCTTGACTGCGCTGAGCTGCCATTAAACTGAGTAAGCCGCTGCCTGCGCCTATATCTAAGATTGATTTCGCGGTGGTCAGTTGTGCCCATGCCCCAAGGACGACGCTGTCTGTGCCTACGGCCATGCCGCAATTCATGTCATCGATATGAAATTGTTTAAAAGTGAATGCCATGGGGAGTTAATTTTGCCGTTCTAAAGTGATTTAGGCCCAATATTGGGCGCGCAATATTCTAATTCTAGCCCTCGTTTTTAGCTAATGTTTTTAAACAGTCGCATCTGTCCTAGCTGTATGAATTTGTGTCGCCAAATCATTTACTATTTTACGTGGTAATACTAATTTCACTTAATTAACGCTTTAATTTATTGCCTTAGAAACCTTTTATTAGCATTATTTAGCATTATTTAGCATTATTTAGCATTATTTAGCTTTTTTTGCCTGAACGGACTTGTTGTCTTGTATTGATGCTTTAAGTCTGGTATTAGTTTCGCCCCCATTTTTAATCACTTTTAAGATTAACGGATAGGTAAACGAGTTTGTTGGTGAATTAGTCGTCAGTTAGGCTACATAAACGTTCGCCATCGTTTATAAACTCGGCAGATATCGAACATATTTACCACGGAATCGTGTAAACATAGATTTGCACTCCGGATGGGCTTTGTTTTAGCTATGGCTAATCGACACATAATCACTTAAGTTTGTAAAAAAACAATAAGACAAGATGGGGCTTCCAGTGCAAGACAATCAGATGAGTATCGGAGATACATTAGGCTTAGGTTTTATGACCTTTGCGTTCTTTTTAGGTGCGGGAAACCTAATTTTTCCACCATTCGCGGGTATGTTAGCGGGCGAAAATATGCCCCTCGCCATGTTGGGTTTTTTGATTACCGCCGTAGGTTTACCTTTAGTTGGACTGATTGCTGTCGCTAAGGCTCAAGGTAAGGTTATGGCTATGCTGCCAGTATTTGCAGCAACGACATTGGCCGTCGCGATTTACATTATTATCGGCCCTGCTTTTGCTGCGCCGCGTACGGGATTAGTGGCTTACGAGATTGGCGCTAAGCCATTTATCGATGACACTACGGCAACGTTTTTGCTGGGCAGTTTGGAATTAAACCTGACGCAACTGCTATACACATTAGGTTTCTTCGCTGTCACTATGTTGCTGGCGCTTTTCCCTGGTAAGTTGCTCGATAGCGTAGGTAAAGTATTAACGCCTATTTTATTGATTTTGTTGGTCGGATTAGCCGTTTCAGTGCTGTTTTTACCTGCATCCGAAGTGGGCCAAGCAGTGGGGGATTACCAACAGCATCCGCTGACCAAAGGTATTTTGGAAGGCTATAACACTATGGATACGTTAGCATCCTTGATGTTTGGTATGTTGATTATTGATATCCTGCGTAAAAAGGGCATTGACCAACCCAGTGATCAAACTAAGTATCTAATCCGTGCAGCCTTTATTGCCGCCGCTGGTTTAACTTTTGTGTATGTGTCCTTGTTCTTTTTAGGTGCAACCGCTGGCGATATCGCTATCGGCACTAAAAATGGTGGCGAAATATTAACAAATTACGTGACCCGCGAGTTTGGTGAACTAGGCTCAGTCTTGTTGTCATCAGTCGTGACTTTAGCTTGTTTGACCACTGCGGTTGGGCTAGTGAGTGCGTGTTCTGAGTTCTTTAATGAGCTGATGCCTAAACTGTCTTACCGTTTCCTCGTGGTCTTTTTAAGCTTGATATGCGCTGTGATTGCGAACGTGGGCCTAAGTCAGTTGATTGCTATTAGTATTCCCGTATTAATGACGATTTATCCTGTGGCTATTGCTCTTGTGGTTGTGACTTTCCTGACCGCTTATTTTGCGAATCCACAGTTTGCACATCGTGCAGTACTGAGCGTGGCACTGTTTTTCGGCATCTTCGATGGTCTTAAAGTGGCAGCGAAAAGTTTGACTGACGCTGATGGTCAAGCCATTAATGGCTTAGCACAGGTTTTTATCCATATAGTGAATGTTATGTCTCCAGTGTTATCTAAGCTGCCACTCTATGAAGAAGGTATGGCTTGGTTATTGCCGACCATTGCGACGATTGCACTGTGTTTAGTATTCGGTCGTGGCCGTGGTCAAACGGCTGCAGCCTAGGCTTTGCATTCGAGTTCTCGTCTTTATGCTTAACTCAGTTAAGCTTATGCAGGCTTAGACATATTTAAATTAATATCAACGGCGTATCATTTGATTACGCCGTTTTTTTATGGAGTATTTGTGCCTAAAACCTATATGCCAGATCCACTTATCGATGCTTTTCTTGATGATCTTTGGTCAAGCAAGGGACTGAGTGATAACACGCTATCGGCCTATCGTACCGATCTACGCCATTTTGATCGTTATCAAGGTCAGCAAGGAGTGACGTTACTTGCGGTTTCTCAGGCCGATGTTAGGGCATATCTGGCCTTTAGAGTTGAGCAGAATTTTGCGCGTACCAGTAGCGCTCGACTGCTCAGCAGTTTACGGCGTTTTTATACTTATTTGGTGCAGATCAAGCAGATTTCAGCCGATCCTATGGCCTTAGTCGAGTCGCCTAAGTTAACGCGTCATTTGCCGGATTCTCTGAGTGAGTCGCAGGTTGACCGTTTACTGTCTGAGCCCAATGTGGATGATGCCGTCGAATGCCGTGACAAGGCAATGCTAGAGCTTTTGTATGCAACTGGCCTCAGGGTGAGTGAACTTGTCGGCTTGACCATGGAGCAAATGAGTTTGCGCCAAGGCTTAGTACGTATTGTGGGCAAGGGTGGCAAAGAGCGTCTTGTGCCGCTGGGGGAATTGGCTATTACCGAAGTGGAGGGCTACATGAAATTTGCTCGCCAAGAGTTGCTCGGTAATAAACAATCCGATGTGGTATTTCCGTCGAAACGCGGGCAGATGATGACGCGGCAAACTTTTTGGCATCGGATTAAACTTTATGCTCTGCGTGCGGGGATTGAAACTGCATTATCACCGCACACTTTACGCCATGCTTTTGCCACTCATTTGCTCAATCACGGTGCCGATCTGCGGGTTGTCCAACTGTTATTAGGTCACAGCGACTTATCGACGACACAGATTTATACCCATGTAGCACGGGCAAGATTGCAGGAATTGCATCAACAGCATCATCCTAGAGGCTAAAAAAGGATTTAGTTACAGCATAAATTTGCTTTCCGCGCGGCTTGTCTGTAACTTTTTGCCCCTATACAGGGTCTATTGAATATCTCGAGTTAGAACGGCCCCAATATCTCGTTGTAGTGACACAATTTATAGGATGTCCCATGAAGTTGACCCCAGCATTATCCTTAGTTTTTGCCCTCCTAGTTGCACCACTTGCCAGCGCTGCCACTGCGACGTCTCCCGATACCGCTGCGATTAAGCAAAAACTCGGTGAGATGTTAGATGTTGAAGTCATTTCTATGCAGGACTCACCAATTGAAGGCTTGTATCAAGCCATGACCAACCGCGGCGTGCTCTATATTAGCCGTGATGGTTCAAAACTATTCCACGGTAGTGTGTATGATATCGATAAGGGCATGAAAAACTTAACCGAAGCCGCATTAGCGGGTCCGCGTTTAGAAATGATGAAGCCGCTTGAAGAGAATATGCTTGTCTATAAAGCGAAAAACGAAAAACATGTGGTCACTGTATTTACCGATGTTAGCTGTGGTTATTGCCGTAAACTGCATAGCCAAATGTCTGACTACAATAAACTTGGTATTACAGTGCGTTACTTAGCTTTCCCGCGCGCGGGTGTGCCGTCAGCTAATGCCGACGAGATGCAAGCTATCTGGTGTGCTAAAGATCCATTAAAAGCCATGACTGATGCTAAAGCGGGCAGCAAAGTTGCTGCGGCAACATGTGACGCTAAAATTGCCGAGCAATATGCTTTAGGCACAACCTTTGGTGTCAATGGTACGCCTGCAATCGTATTAGAAGATGGCAATATGATCCCTGGTTATCAACCGCCTGAAGACTTATTACGCACCTTAGAGGCACGTCAGTAACAGCCTAAAATGTAAAATTTTTCCCACGAAAGGTGAGCTTAAGGCTCACCTTTTTGTTATCTTATTGCCACGATTTCATGAGAGTTTGAGTCCCTTGATCCATAAGATAGTCCGTCGCCCAACCGTTGATGATAGCCATTTACCCGCTCATCTTTCGCCGCTATTGAAACAGCTTTACGCTCGTCGTGGTGCGCTAACCCACGAATGCGAGCTTGTCCTTAAGGGTCTATTAAGACCTGAAACTATGAAAGGGTTGCCCGAAGCCGCGGTGCTTATCGCCGATGCCATGCAGGCGAATAAGTCGATTCTGATCGTGGGTGACTTTGACGCCGACGGCGCCACATCGACCAGTGTGTGTATGTTGGCGCTGCGGATGATGGGCGCGGTGAAAGTGGATTATTTGATCCCCAATCGCTTCGATTACGGCTACGGCTTAAGCCCTGAAATTGTTGCAGTTGCGGCCTCCAAACAGGCTGAGCTACTCATCACAGTTGATAATGGCATTTCATCAATTGACGGTGTTGCGGCGGCCAAAGCCTTTGGTATGCAAGTGGTGATTACCGACCATCATTTACCCGGACATGAGTTACCCGCTGCCGATGCGATAGTGAACCCTAACCAACCGGGCTGTCCATTTGCCAGCAAATCGATAGCGGGTGTCGGCGTGGCCTTTTATTTGATGACGGCATTAAGGGCTGAATTACGGACGCGAAACTGGTATCAAACCCATGGTATTGCTGAGCCTAATTTAGGCACATTACTCGACATCGTTGCCCTCGGCACCGTTGCCGATGTGGTATCACTCGATGCCAATAATCGTATTTTGGTTGAAGCAGGTTTACAGCGCGTGCGAGCCGGGCGTTGCCGTGTGGGGATTACTGCGTTGCTTGAAGTGGCGAAGCGAAATCCGGCGCGCATTGTCGCATCTGACTTTGGTTTTGCTGTGGGCCCAAGGCTTAATGCCGCAGGCCGGTTGGATGAAATGGCACTTGGGGTTGAAACCTTACTCTGCGAAGACATGATGTATGCGCGGCGCATGGCGGCAGAGCTTGACGGATTGAATCAAGAACGCCGTGAGCTGGAAGTCGGCATGCAGCAGGAAGCCTTAAAAAGCCTAGAGCACTTAAAGCTTAACGAAGCCGAGTTACCTTGGGGGATTGCTTTATTTCAAGAGGATTGGCATCAAGGCGTGATCGGGATTTTGGCCTCGCGCATTAAAGACAAATACCATAGACCCGTGATTGCCTTTGCCGATGCGGGCAATGGTGAAATTAAAGGCTCGGCGCGTTCGATCAAAGGCTTGCATATGCGCGACTTATTGGAGTTAGTGAACACTCGCCATCCGGGACTGATTATCAAATTTGGTGGTCATGCAATGGCGGCGGGTTTATCGCTCAAAGCGGGCAGTTTTGCGACATTTGCCAAAGCCTATGATGATGCGGTGCGTGAGCAGCTTAAACCTGAGTTGTTAACGGGTGAGCTTTGGTCCGATGGCGAACTCACTCCCGCAGAGTTGAATCTTGAAATGGCTCAGTTACTGCGCAATGCGGGGCCTTGGGGACAAGCTTTCGAAGAGCCGTTATTCGATGGTTACTTTACGATAGTGCAACAACGTCTTGTCGGTGAGCGCCACCTTAAGCTCGTACTCGAAACCCAATGCGGCACTGTGATGCTCGATGCCATTGCCTTTAATGTGGATTTGCACACTTGGCCAGATGCGACGATTAATCATGCCCGTATTGTGTATAAACTCGATGTGAATGAGTATCGCGGCAATTTTTCGCTGCAACTTATGATTGAGCAAATCGAAGCTATGTAAGCTTCTGATGACAAGGAGTGAAGTTGAAATCATTATCCGATAAAAAAATTCGCCAGCTACTTAAGCGTTTTGCTTGGATATATGTTGTCTGCTTAAGTGTACCGTTTATCTCAACCTTACTCACTACTAAGGCTCAGGGGCAAATGCTGCTTATGGGGATTTGGCCAGCAGCCTCCTTGTTTTACTTTCTCGCTTACCGTTATTTAGCTAAATCCTTTAAGTATGAAATCAATCGCCACTTAGCCTTTAGTTATCATGGCGGTGGCACTTTAGCGGGGGCTTTGTATTCGTTAGCTAAAGTGGTGTTATTAGCGATGGCATTTATGATATTCATGAGTGCCAATAACACCTGAACTGACGTTAACGAAAAATTTCGGAGAAAGGAAAATGCAGCAGGAAACAGGATACAGAGTCAGTACAGATCAGGCTGAAATGAATCTTGAGGTTATCCATGGCTTTATTAGTAATAGCTATTGGGCGCAGGGCATGCCAAAGGCGCTGCTACAAAAAGCGTTAGCCAATAGCCTGTGTTTTGGGGTATTTGATAAGGATAATCAACAAGTGGCTTTTGGCCGCTTAATTACAGATAAAGCCACTTTTGCCTATCTTGCCGATGTGTTTGTACTTGAGTCGCACCGCGGCTTAGGTTTAAGCAAGTTGATGATAACAGCGATTCTTGAACATCCTGAATTACAAGGTTTAAGACGGATAATGTTAGCCACCCGCGATGCCCATGGACTCTACGCGCAGTTTGGATTTAAAGCGGTCGACACCCCTGAAATGCTAATGCAAATTAGGCCTGCTAAGCCTTATCAATGGCTTAGTTAACATCAAAAAAATAGCCAGCAAATGCTGGCTATTTTTTTGCGTTAGCTTTGATGTCTGTTGACGAGTTAAGCCTTAAGCGGCTTTGGTCGCGGCGGTTTCTTCATCGCTGTGGCGAATTAAGTAATCAAATGCGCCCAGTGATGCGGTCGCGCCGCTGCCCATGGCAATGATAATTTGCTTGAAAGGTGAGTTAGTGACATCACCTGCGGCAAAAATACCTGGGACTGAGGTTTGTCCGCGCTCATCGACTATGATCTCGCCCCTTGGGGTTAAATCGATAGTGCCCTTTAACCATTCCGCATTCGGTACTAGCCCAATCTGCACGAAGATACCTGCAAGTGCGACATGGTGACTCTCGCCAGTGGCTCTGTCTGTGTAGTTCAGGCCATTAACCCGAGTACCATCGCCAGTCACTTCAGTGGTCATGGCTTGGGTAATGATTTTAATGTTACCCATAGAAGCCGCTTTACGTTGCAGTACATCGTCAGCGCGCAGGGTTTTATCAAATTCCAGCACAGTCACATGTTCTACTATGTTGGCAAGATCGATAGCCGCTTCGATACCTGAGTTACCGCCGCCGATCACCGCCACACGCTTGCCCTTAAATAACGGGCCATCACAATGTGGGCAGTATGCGACGCCTTTGCCGCGGTATTCTTTCTCGCCCGGGACGTTCATCTCACGCCAGCGGGCACCTGTGGCTAACAATACGGTACGGCTACGTAATTTAGCGCCGCTTGCCAGTTCAAGCTCGAACAAGCCATCTGTTGATAACGACACTGCCTTTTGGTTGTCCATGATGTCGACTTCGTAGTCTCGTACATGGGCTTCAAGGTTTGCCACTAGTTTTGGACCTTCGGTCGCTTTGACCGAAATAAAGTTCTCGATACCGACGGTTTCAGCCACTTGTCCGCCAAACTTGTCGGCAACAATACCGGTGCGAAGTCCTTTACGTGCTGCATAAATGGCTGCTGCTGCGCCGGCTGGGCCGCCGCCAACGACTAAGACTTCGAATGGCGCTTTTTCATTAATTTCATCGGCCTTACGGCTTGCGGCATTGGTATCCAGTTTATTGAGGATCTCGCCAATGCTGATACGGCCGGCTGCAAACACTTCGCCATTTAAGTAGACAGAAGGCACAGCCATAATGTTTTTGCTGGTCACTTCTTCTTGGAACAGGGCACCGTCGATCATCACGTTGGTGATATTCGGGTTAATGGCCGCCATCATGTTCAGTGCCTGTACTACGTCTGGGCAGTTTTGGCAGGTCAGTGAGACGTAAGTTTCAAAGGCATATTTGCCTGGCAGATTGCGGATCTGCTCAATAATATCATCGCTGAGTTTGATTGGGTGTCCACCCGTGTGCAGTAATGCCAGCACGAGTGAGGTAAATTCGTGACCCATAGGCAGACCAGCAAAGCTGATTTGCGTATTAAGCTCTGGGTTAATCACTGTCATCGCCGGGATGCGTTCGCCCTGAACTTCTTTCAGGCTCACCAGAGAAGATAGGCTGACAATGTCTTGCGCTAAGCTTTTTAATTCTTGAGACTTTCTACTTTCATCTGCAGACACGACAAGTTCAACTGGTCTCTTGAGGTTTTGCAGATAGGTTTGCAGTTGATTTTTTAAATTCGCATCTAACATGTGATGACTCCAAAATCGCGTAAAAGGGAGAAAAAGGGGGCCAGTCTAGGCCCTTGCTGGGGCGGGCTTAATCCTTTGCTGCGTGGCGCTACAACTGTGTCGGCTGTAACGCCAATCAGCTTAGGACGCTAGACTGGCGGGGTTGACGCTTTGCAGACTAAATTAGATTTTGCCAACGAGGTCTAAAGACGGTGCTAATGTTTCGTCACCTGGTTGCCATTTAGCTGGGCAAACTTCGCCATCGTGAGTAGCAACATATTGAGCAGCTTGAATTTTACGAACTAGCTCTTGAGCGCTACGGCCGATGCCTAAATCGTGAACTTCGCTGACCTTGATTTGGCCTTCTGGGTTAATCACGAAAGTACCACGTAGTGCTAAACCGTCTTCTTCAATCATCACGCCGAAGTTACGGCTGATAGTGCCTGTTGGGTCAGCCAGCATTGGGAAGTTGATCTTCTTGATGGTGTCTGACGTGTCATGCCATGCTTTGTGAGTGAAGTGAGTGTCAGTTGATACTGAGTAAACTTCAACACCCATTCCTTGCAGTTTTTCGTAGTGATCAGCCATGTCGCCTAATTCAGTTGGGCAAACAAAGGTAAAATCTGCTGGGTAGAAGAAGACAACAGACCATTTACCTAACAGGTCTTGTTCAGTTACTGGAACGAACTCACCATTGTGGAATGCAGTGGCTTTGAATGGTTTGATTGTGCTGTTGATAATTGATTGAGTCATTTTATGCTTCCATTTAGTTGATGATGGCTTAAGTTCATAACGAGGACATTTGCTTGCGTCCTGTCGATGTGAAGCATATTACCGACTCGATTAAAATTAAGATAACGGATAAAAACTATTATCCTAATCGGTTTAGTCGAATGGTGATGCGATTAGGTCGGACTCAATCGGTTTTTCTGCGACTGCTGTGGGTTTGGCGTGACTGGGTGTTGTTTGGGTTTAGTCGGCTGGTCTTTGGTGATTGAGATAAGATAAATTTCGAGCATAAAAAAGGGATATCAATGATATCCCTTAAAGTGTAAATACAATTAAAACAAGATACTGAGGTTCTAGGTTCTAGGTTCTAGGTTCTAGGTTCTAGGTTCTAGTTCTGTGCTTTGGGTTGAGTTAACCAAGTGCTGAGTAAGCGCACGCCGTAACCTGTTGCCCCCGCAGGCACAACAGCGGTATCGGTGGCGGTTAAGGCATTGCCCGCGATATCGAGATGTGCCCAAGGCTGTTCGCCCGCAAAGCGTTTTAAGAACATGGCCGCAGAGGAAGCGCCAGCGCTGCCTTCTTTACCTGTGTTTGTGAGATCCGCGATAGTGGATTTAAGCTCATCCGCATAGGCTTGATCTAACGGTAAGCGCCAGACTTTTTCGCCAACCTGTTGACCTGCATAAGTTAGCTGCTGCACTAAAGGCTCAGAATCGGTAAACAAGCCTGCGTAAACATTGCCTAACGCATTCACTTTTGAGCCTGTCAGTGTCGCAACATCGATAATCACTGATGGCTTATAATTTTCTCTGGCATACCAGAGGCCATCGGCCAGCACTAGGCGACCTTCGGCATCGGTGTTGAGCACTTCAACGGTGAGACCTTGGGCGGTTTTAATCACATCACCTGGGATCATTGCATGACCCGATACCATGTTCTCCGCCATTGGCATAATCGCCACTACGTTGACAGGCGCTTTTTGAATCGCCATAGCTTTTATAGTGCCAAGCACTGTGGCTGCACCTGCCATATCTGACTTCATCCGCGCGATTGAAGTACCTGTCGCCTTAATATTGTAACCACCCGAGTCGAAGGTGATGCCTTTACCGACCAGTGCGATTGGCGCGTCTTTGCTACCAGGCCAATGGGCGACCACTAACTTAGGTGGGCGCTCGCTGCCTTTACCTACAGCAGCTAAGGCGCCCAGTTGTAGACGTTCGATATCTTTGGCTTCTAATACCGTGACTTTAACGCCGAGGGATTTGAGTTTTCTGGCTTCGTTAGCAAAGCTGTCGGGATACATAATGTCTGCAGGTGCGTTTGTCAGATCGCGCGCTAAAAACACACCTGCTTCAACCGCTTGCAGATTTTTATGGTGTTTTTGGTTGCGACTTAAATCATCGACAGCGATTTGGTAATTCTTCTCGGCACGGGGGCTCGCTTTGAACTGAGTATAACGATAACTGCGTAGTTCAATTCCGTGGGCAAGCTCAGAGGCAAATAGCGGCGCGGCAGTTAAGCCTTGGGTGAGTACACGCACTGTGGCTTGGGGAACCGTATCGAGTTTGGCCGCAACATTGCCGCCGATGGTATTAATGTCGCCGGGCGTTAAGTTTTTTGCATCGCCAATGCCGACCAGTAAGACCCGTTTAGCATCAATTTCGCTGGGTACCAAAATCTCGAGGATTTCTCCCCGTTTGCCGGAAAAAATATTATCCGCCGTTGCTAGGTTTAATTGATCTTGGGTCGACTGAGGTAAAAAGTCGATCCCATAGGTAGTGGAGTCAGCACTTTGGAATAGCACTAATGTATCTGAATTCAGTGAGCTACGAGTGTCAAAACTAAAACTTTCGGCGTTAGCATTGAGAGAGTTAAGGCACGCCAGAGCCATAACGCTTAACATCAATTTATTATTATTTTTCATGGTGACAGCTCATATCATGGAAGTGTGAGAAGAATATCAAAGCTCAGCCTTAGGGTTAACTAATTTACGCTATTTTGCTGATATTAGTATTAAATCCAAGGCCCAAAGCGTGTCAATGATCGATCAAGGGCAAAATCCAATTGTTGCGATAAAGATTGAGCACTACTTTTAAGGGCCGAGGTGCCTAAAAGCTGTGGCGATTGGCTCGCAAAAATCACCCAATTACCGCCGCCTGTGAGACAAGCGTTCACATGGGCAAAGTGTTGTTGTAAGTCGGCTAACAACTCGCGATTTTGGCTATGTTCTTTCCAGCAGTTCAGTACTAAATAACCGTTGGGTTTGATGAGGTTAGTGCACTGCTCAAGGAATATTGGCGAAAGCTGCCCTGTTTCAACGCCTTTGGCTGTATAAATATCGGCAAAAATTACATCCACTTTTTTATGATCGCCAGCAGCTAAAAAAGCAATAGCATCATCATTGATAAGATTGAGCTTTTTACCTATCGGCAGCTGAAAATAGCGCTTAGCTAACTCAATCACCGCGGGGCGTAGTTCCACCGCTGTTAACTTTATTGCCGCGTCAAAATTGCGCAGTGAGTGAATAATTGAGCCGCCGCCTAAACCTAAAACAATAGCGCTCTTGGGCTTACAAAACAGTAAAACCAACAACATGGCTTGCACATAAGTGTGCTGGGGAATATGGGGCGCCGCCTTGAGGATCTTACTCTGCTCATCGTTATCCCCAAAGGACAAGATCCGTGAGTCGTCATAATCGATTACGCGAATCGGGCCTAGTGCGTCTTGGGTTTCATGTAAGAGGGTCGAATCGGCCATATTGGATTAATTACTCGGTTTAGCTGTTTGGCTTATTTGCACGGGCTATAACTGCTCGCGCAAAAAAGTTAGAATTCAGACAGTTTTAGTTAATTGAGCCGCTATTATGACAAATCAAATCCTGCTTGCCTGTATTTATCTTGCAGTGTTTATCTTTTTACAGCGCGCCTTAACCCATTGGGTTAGAAAACTCGCGCAAATGAAGCAAGTGAGTGTTGCACGGACCAGTTTAGTGACCCGTTTTATTTCCTATGTGATGTTTTTTATTACTCTGTCATTGATGGCGGTCTCGCTTGGACTAGGCTATCAGGATGTGTCGCTATTTGTGTCATCCGCCTTTGCAGTAATGGGCGTAGCATTGGTTGCTCAATGGTCGATATTGAGTAATTTAACCGCTGGCGTGCTGATCTTTTTCGTGTTTCCTTACCGTATCGGCGAGCGCATTCGGGTGGTCGATAAGGATGAAGATATTAGCGGCGTGATCATCGAAATCGCGTTATTCCATGTGCTGATTCATCGCGATAACGGCGATACCATCACTTATCCTAATAACCTCATGCTGCAAAAGGCAGTGTTAAAGCTGGCCGATCAAACCCCCTTAGCCGAACGTCAGGCGTTACTCGAAGGCAAAAAGAAGTTTGATCCTGAGTAGTTTGGATAGTTGCGCAGCGCTATATTGATTATCAAACTGTGCTGAGCGTTCGTGGGCGTGTCTGAGTCGTTTGGCAGGCTTATAGGGTCTATTAACCAATCGCGGCGTACGATGAGATGAATGAAATAGCTCTTGCCGTTCTAGCCATTCAACTCAGACTTAACCGATAGCGCTTGAGTACAAGATTATCAATAACCCAATACAGGCCAGATAGGGATAACAACAAGGTCAGTATCCCCAGCAGCCAGCTAAAGGGGTTGTTAAAAGTACCTTGATTGAGGTAATCCATAAAGTGCAATTTAAACATCAAGTCGGCGATGTCTGTGTGGTCATTTTTATGGCCAACTAATTCGCCATTAACTGTATTGATATAAATTCGCGTCGACAGGTCATCATCCATATCTATTTGCCAAAGTGAATTGCACTGGGTTGGCCACTCGCTAATGGGGGCTGATATTTGCTTAACTTGGGTAATTTTCCCTGGCCCGGTATAACTTTCAAGCGCCAGTTGTTGCGCGCTTTGTTTATTAATGAGTAAGGTATTTCCCGTATATGCATCAATCAAGGTTTGCTGCTGGCACTGGTGTGCATAGCGCTGCACCTTTGCATCGAGTACATAAACGGGCTTACCCGCGAGCGCCATTAATGTCAGGCTTTCTACCTGAGTATGCTTAGCCAGTAAGGGAGCGATATCCACGAGCTTTTGTGGATCAAACTCTTGCTTTTGCGGTGCAGGACTATGGCTAAGCTGGTACTCCATTCCCTTGAGTTCATCATGGGGCGTTAAATTGAAATAGACCCCAGTAACAAGCCAAAGTAGCAGTTGAATGCTTACTATGGCACCGAGCCAATAGTGGGCGATTTTGACCCAGCGTTTGAAGTGTTTACTTTGAGGCTTAGGTTTAGGCTTAAGTTTAAGATTCGGCATCATCTCAGATACCTCCTTCTTCGCTGCCACAGTAAGACGAAGCCAGCTAACACAGCCACAATGGAGACTAGAGCCGTGCTCAGCAGTAGAAGATTGTCGATGGCTTCACCCTCGTCGTAATCCATAATGTGCCATTTCCAAAAGAGATCGAACAAACGCCAATAGTCATGTCTGCGCGTGACTAACTCTCCCGTTGTTGCTGATAGGTAAAGGCTTGTAGCAGCGCTATCGTTAAAATCCATTCTCCAAACTGGTAGGTATTGCGGCGCTAGTTCAGCTGGGGCGATATCGGTGAGCAGAGTTGCACTAACAAGCTTAGCCTCTAAGGGTAAAGACCCGTTATGCTGATAGTTTGAAGCTATCATTCGGGCTTGTTTCTCCGTTATCGAAGGCAATAACTCACCCGAATCTGCGTCCACGAGAATGGACTTATCGTTCAGTTTAATCCGGTAATAGAGGGTATCAGTGATTGAGGTTAACGCGATTGCTTGAGCCTTAGGGAAACGCGCATAAACCGCTGCGATTGGGTACTGGATCTGGCTGGGATTGATATGCTGGGTGTCTTGCACTTTAATATAATCGCCACGGATAAACCCAAGATCCATTAAGACGAAATAGCTGCCTGTGACTGACCAGATCCCAATCGGCAGCACCAGCAATAGCATCAACCATCGGTGTAGAAAGTGTGCTGATGAGACTCGTTTTAGTGTGTTAACCCGCTTCAAGTTGATGACTCACTTTTTATTTAATTAATTTAGCCAGCTTGCTTAGGGGGATTACCCCCTTAAGCCCAAAGCATTACAGAGCCCATTTCATTCCGACATAGTAACGACGTCCCATTAGGTCGTACGTCATAGTGTTGGTATTACCATCGGTAAAGCTTTGATGATATGGCGCTGGTTTATCGAACAGGTTATCGATACCTGCCGTTAAGGCTATATTGTTGTCCATTTGATAATGAACCTGTGCGTTATGGTAAGTGACCGCATCAACGGAGTCACCTATATCTCCGGCATTGGCATATTGATCATCCGCCGCGCCGATATATTGAATGTTGTAGCTAAAGCGCCAATTGTCATTCGTGATATCAAAATAGAGGTTTGAGCGCCATTTGGTGTAGCTACCATCATAACCAATGGTGCCAGCTCGTGATTCAACGGGGGCGCCAGCGTAGGTTTGTAGATCGTATTGATCTAAATAGCTCAGCTCCCAAGTCGTATTAGTCACAACGCTGCCCATCTCTTTCTGGTAAAACATCGCCATATCAACACCTGAAACCACTTCGTTGGCGGCGTTGCCCAGTTGTGTCTGTAAGTAGGTGATGTTGCCTGTCATCGCGTCTCGCACAAAGTGCTCGTCGCTACAGAAAGGATGCGTCATCCCTTTACTGTCGTAACAGGCGGCTAATTTGCTCGAACCATTGACTGAGTTAATGGCGTTATTAATCTCTATTTTGTAGTAATCGAGCGTGATATTGAGCCCTTCAATAAATCCCAGATCCCAAACAATACCGGCAGTAAAGGTATTGGCCTCTTCTGGTTCTAGCTCGGCATTGCCGCCACGGTCGGTTAAAATAGTGCCTTCTTGTTTATAATTCGTTGGCACGTTTGATGCCATACAATTAGCGTATCGATTCGAGCTAGGATCGAGCTTAGCCCACTCGCTACAAGGATCTGTGGTATTCATGGAGCCTTGATCTATGCCGCCAAACAACTCAGGAATATTCGGTACTCTGAATGCCGTAGATTGGGTGGCCCGCAGCGTCACTGTGTCATTGACGACCCACAGCAGCCCCATTTTATAATTGGTATCACCACCGAAGGTATCAAAATAGGAATATCGCAACGCCGCAGTTAATTCGACCGACTTAGCAAAGTGCAGGCCGCTTAACATAGGTAATAAGGCTTCAAGATAGATTTCGTCGGCAGTGTAACTACCATCAATCGGTTCTTGCTGAGCTGTGTTTGCTTCACCACTGATTTTAAGTGGGTCAGGATCATTCCATCCTTTCTCGTTTCTGTGCTCTAGTCCTGCGGCAAAACTCATCATGCCCGCGGGTAACTGCCATAGATCGCCTGTGATATTCGTTGTGAGGCTAAACTGCTCATTACCGCCGCTATCTCGCATGTTAAACAGAAAATAGTCCAGCATTTCAGGTGTGAGTGAGCCAGCTACCCAAAAGTCTGCGCAAGGGACATTGGGATCAAGATTACAATTGCTATAGTCTGTCGCGTCGGCAAGACGAACCTTATTAATGACATTGGTCACTTCATAGGAACCACGATTACTGCCGAAGTTAACGGCAGCATCCCATTGCCAACCGTTATCTAAATCCCCTTTAAAACCTGTCACTAAGCGCCAAGTATCCGCTTGAATATTAAATTGTCGGGGAGCTTCTGCCAGTCTGCGACTCTGGAGAAGGAAGTCTGCATCGGTCGGATTTGATTCATGCCAAGCAGGGATCACGATACCTGACACCGATTGCGGAGTAGCGGGTAATTGTGAGCTACGGTGAGTGTACATAGCCTCTGCAAACATTTGGCTGCTCGCCGTTAAGTCATATTCACCGTAGGCAAACAGATTGACTCGCTCGTTAGGTTGAACCGCATTAAAATACTGATAAGTATTATCCTTATGGCTACTGGTGTAAGGGGCACTTCCTGTTGGCAATAGCATTAATTCATTGCCGATTTGATTGCCATTTGCATCAATGAAATGGCCTCTGCCTCCCGGCAGCGCCGAGCTACCGCCACACACTAGCTCACCATTCACTTCCTCAAGCGGACAAGGTGCGCGACTCAGCATATCGACGGCTTGGGTTTTATCGTAACTCATCGCCACATATGCACTGCTATGCTCACCGATATGACCGAGGGCAAGGTCGAGCTTGTACTGTTCACCATCATTTTGCTCGGTTATGCCCGTTCTCGCTTGAAATTCAACCCCTTCGATTTGTTGCCGAGTGATGATATTGACCACGCCAGCAACCGCATCTGCACCATAAATGGCGGATGCACCATCTTTTAATACCTCGATTCGTTCAACCACGCTAATGGGAATAGTATTAAGATCCACGGAGGAGTTTGCCCCTGTGCCACTGTTCACCATACGTCGACCATTGAGCAGTACGAGTGTGCGATTTACCCCTAATCCGCGCAGGTTAACTTGGGTTGAACCATAGCCCCCCTCAGTCCAATAGGCATTCGTTTGATTACCCGCAAACCCCGCAGAGGCCGTCATTCTTTGCAGCAATACTTCAACTGAGGTAGCACCGGTTTTCTCGATATCTTGCGCGGTAAAAACGGTCATCGGCGCTGTGGAAGCCATCTCTTCCCTTTGAATTCGGCTCCCTGTAATGGCAATCCTTTCGATAGCAGTGGGAGTCGATAATTGAGGTTTAATTGCAGATGCTGGAAACATTGCTTCAGTTTCGGCTTCGGCTGCTATCCCTGAAAAAGTGGCCATACTTGTTAGGGATATTGCAATTGAAGTCATTACTGCAGAGCGGGACATAATAAGCCTATGAAAGGTTTGTTTAAATAATGAGATGTTTTATAAAGGATTAAGCTGATATCTCAATAAAAACTCAACTACCTGCGACACTGTGTCACACCTCTAATACGCGATTTATAATAAAGTGCTTATATAATCGTCACTTTCGATGAAGAAAAATAAAATTACGCTTGTTTCTACTTATTTTCACTATCTCCATATTTCCACTAAGTGATAAATCACCGATGACTAAGGGTTTGGAAGTTCAACCATGTGGGCCCGCTGCATAGTTTTTTGTTTTACAGATATGATGATTCGGCATTGCATGAATTGGAGGATGAGAGCATGAAAGCGCAAGTACTGAACAAGTTTGAAGGCTATCCTGAGCATATAACGCCCTTGCTATTGCGGATCCGAGTTTTGATTTTTTCGATTGCCGAAGCGCAGGATTTAGGCGCGGTGGAAGAGAGCTTAAAATGGGGCGAGCCGAGTTATTCCGTTAAAAATGGCAGCACAGTGAGATTTGACTGGAAGCCTAAATATCCCGAACAATATTACCTATTCTTTAATTGTAAAACTAAGCTGATTGATACATTTCGAGAGCTGCATTCCGACGTGCTGCAGTTTGAAGGGAATCGAGCCATAGTGTTGAATATCCATGATCCCCTACCAGAATCTGCGATTTCCCAATGTATTGAATTATCGTTGAAATACAAAAGTATCAAACATCTACCTTTACTAGGCGCTTAGTTTCATTGAATAAAAAGATGATGAATCACTAAAACCTTAACGCGAGTTAAGGTTTTAGTCTGTTTCATTAAGCGTGAATTTTGCTAGTTAAGTGTGTTTTGGATAACCTGCTGCATTATTTGAATTATGCAATAAAGGCTTCTAACTTGTGGCGGTAGGATTCTTCAAAGGCAATTATCGAAGCACTCTTTGAAAAAAAGCTACCGCTTGCAGGTACATTTGCAGTGCGAGTGCGGGATCATAGCGTTCGCCTTCATCACGCATAAAGGCGTGTTGGGCGTTGACTTCAAGCCAAGTGAAGTTACGGTTCAGCGCCATTAATTGCTGGTGGATTAGAACACGGCCTTCCGCGGATACGTGGGGATCTTGCTTGCCGAACACTAACACTAATTCCCCTTGAATATCACCGCTGCGGCTCAATGAGTCATTGCCGTAAGCGCAGGGTAGGGTGTTGGAATGAATGTCGGTTGGATAGAGGCAAAATGCACCTAAAATAGCGGGATTGAGTGCGGCACGGTAGGCTAAGTGGCCGCCGATACACACGCCCATAGAGCCAACTTTGCCATTGCAGTAAGTTTGTTGAGTGGCAAAATCGATCAGTGCTTGGGTATCGCTATTGTGGTGTTCTAGGGGTTTGGCAAATTTATCGGCGTTACCTTTATCTTTACCTGATTCATCATAGGCCAGCACAGTGCCTAAAGGATTCAGTTCATGGAACACTTCGGGTACTAACACCACAAAACCGTGGCCAGCAAGAATAGTGGCGGTGCGGGCGATGGGCGCAGTTTGCTGAAATATCTCGGAATAAAAGATGATACTTGGGAATATTCCCTGTGCTTCTGGGCGATAGATATAGGTGCGCATTAGCCCTGAAGGCGTGGAGATATCCTGAATTTCCTGAGTCACTAACATATTTATATTCCTCTATGAGGCTTCAAACGTTGAAGCCTCACTTTAGCAGTCAGGATTTTATCTGTCAGTTAAAACAATTCGTTACCAGAGAGTTCACCGGCACATAGTGCTTTTATATTGTTCAAGGTCGTTTTGGCAATGGCGCCTAGGGCTTCTTCGGTGAGGAAGGCTTGGTGACCCGTGAAAATCACGTTATGGCAGGCTGATAAACGACGGAATACATCGTCTTGAATAATTTCATTCGATTTGTCTTCGAAGAACAGGCCCTTTTCGTTTTCGTATACATCGAGCCCAAGCGAGCCGATTTGCCCCAGTTTTAATGCTTCCATTGCGTCGAAAGCATTGAGTAAACCACCGCGGCTGGTGTTGATCACCATGACACCGGGTTTCATCTTGGCGAAGCTGGCTTGGTTAAGTAAGTGACGGTTATCCGCGGTCAACGGGCAATGCAAGCTGATGATATCGCTGTTGGCATAAATAGAGTCGAGATCTTGATATTCAACATTCAGCGCGATGACAGCCGGATTGATAAAGGGATCGAAGGCAATGACTTTACAGCCAAAACCGAGCAATACCTTGATGGTTGCTACGCCGATTTTACCTGTACCAATCACGCCGACGGTTTTGCCGAACATGTTAAAGCCGACTAAGCCTTCGAGGGAGAAGTTGGCATCGCGAGTGCGTTGGTAAGCTTTGTGGATTTTTCGATTCAGTGTCAACATCAGTGCGACTGTATGTTCGGCCACGGATTCAGGAGAATAAGCTGGTACGTTAACGACTTGCATGCCTAAGCGTTTAGCGGCAACTAAATCGACGTTGTTAAATCCAGCGCAGCGCATGGCGATAATTTTTGTGCCACCCTTAGCGAGTTCGACCAGAACTTCTTCACAGAGTGAATCGTTGACGAAGGCGCAGACAATTTCAAAACCTTCGGCAAGCTTCACTGTTTGCATGCAGAGGCGATAATCGAAGTACTCAATTTGTGCATCAAACGCAGCATTTGTGCGGTTAAAGTGCTGCATGTCGTAATGTTTTGCGCTAAAAAATCCAATTCTCATTTCAGTCACCTAACGGGTTTGCTGATGTCATTATCTGGCAAAGAGTGTAAGTGAGTTAGGGCTTTTTGTCCTTAGCCTTAGAAAACTCCCCTTTAAAAGAGTGAGCTTTATCATCAATTGGGAATAAAAAAGCGAGCCCCTGACGGCTCGCTTATTGATTGACTGCTTTTACTTGAAGTGTTCAAGCTAGAGCTCTCATATTGAAAGTCGTACTATATGAGCTGAGGGTTAGTCCTTTAACCCTCTGTTATTGCATTTTACTTTTTGTCTTTAGCGTATTTAGCTGCAGATGCACCCGCGATACGGCCATAAGTAACGATATCGGAGATAGCATTACCACCTAAGCGGTTAGCACCGTGAACGCCACCTGTGACTTCACCTGCTGCATATAAACCATCAATAGGTTTGCCTGTTTTTTCACTCTTCACTTCGGCTTTAGTATCGATCACAACACCACCCATAGTGTGGTGAACTGCTGGCGCGATTTCGAGAGCGTAGAAAGGTGCAACAACTAATTCACGTGGTAAATCAGGACGTTCAAATTGAGCATCTTTACCTGATTTAACAAAGCCATTATAAGCTTTCACTGTTTTAGCGAGTTCGGCCGCTGGAATATCTAACTGTTTAGCCAGATCTTCAATTGTTTTGCCTTCTTTAACAATGTTCAGGTGCACATAGCCTTCGATAGCTTTTAAGCTCTTACGGATAGAGTCATCGAATACCAAATAAGCACTTTCGCCTTTTTGTTGCAGAATCGCGGCAGACGCTTTGTCACGGGTGGTGATTTCGTTCATAAAGCGGTTACCTTCACGGTTAACCACGATCGCACCGTTACCACGTACCGCTTCGGTGATCATTACACCACCAGCAGGTGAGTAAGTTGGGTGAGCTTGAATAAATTCTAAGTCGCGAGTTGCAGCACCCGCTTGCAATGCCACGTCTAAGCCATCACCTGTAGCACCAGGGTGGTTAGTCGCTTTAAAGCCTTTCAGTTTTGGATCGTACTTAGCTACACGATCGTTATTTTTCGCAAAACCACCCGCTGCGATAACGACAGCGTCAGCTTTGACAACGTAATAACCTGTATATTCACCCTTCACCAATACGCCGGTAATTTTACCGCTCGCATCTTCAAGAATACGTACTACACGGCTGTTTAAGCGGATGTCAGTACCACGTTTCACTGCATTGTCCCATAGAACTTGTGCTACGTGTGCACCCACGCCAGCGCCGCCTGTTGGACGGTGACTACGGTTAACACTTGCGCCACCCATACGACCTACGTCAGTCATATCGGCACCCATAGAGGTTAACCAATCGATAGAGTCTGATGAGTTGTTGGCTAAGGTTTTGACCAGTTCAGGATCGTTAATATTGCGACCACCTTTCATGGTGTCGTCGATCATGATTTGTTTCTTGTCTGCGATACCTAGTTTAGCCTGTGGCTTAGTTTCTGCAGCGTTCATACCGCCAGCAGCAAGTTTAGTGTTTCCGCCTGGGATAGGTTCTTTTTCAAGCAGGATAACTTTAGCGCCTGCATCACGGGCTGAAACGGCTGCAGCAAGACCTGCACCACCTGAACCTATGATCACGACATCAGTGGTTTCTTTTGCGCCAGCGGCAATGGCTTTATCTTGAGCAGCTTTGTCTGCATCAACAGGCACAAACTTACGTTCCCACTTACCACCGTAAGGCATATCGAAGCCGAAGCTGTGACAAGCATCGCAATAGGTAACTGATTTTTCATGACCTTTATGGCAGCTAGTACAAGCAATTTCGCCAATTAGGTGAGATTTATGGGGTGATACTTTATCTTTAGGTGCAGCGGCGGCCAGTTCTTTTAAATCACCGTGGCAGCTAACACACTGAGCATTTTCATGGGTAAGGTTGTCGTTGGTGACGCCACCTTTGTCTGATACGTGGCAGCTGTCGCAGCTACCCATTTCACCGTGAAAATCGGCTAGCACTTCTGGTGCTGCATAGGCAGTACCTGCCATAGCGCCAGAGATCAGCATGGCTAGTGCTGTTTTTTGAATCTTTCTTGTGAACATGATAGTTCCTCCGCCGTACATTCATCTACTTAATAAGGGTTATTCATCGTGGCGTGATATTTATTTTTTACGCAGCTCACGCACTGTTAGAGCATTCTCCATTTGCAAATTTAGCACTATCTAAAGAGGTATATGTGTGTTCAGATCACATAACCTTTGTTACAGCGAAAATAACATATTTAAAATGTGCAATCGGATGGGAAATATTAATGAAGTTGAGACTAATCACTGCTTCAATACGGTATAACATGCGTGAGTTAACATATTGAATGGATTGATTTTAACTTTGTAAAATAAAAATGGCATAAATTATGGCTTTGGTGGTGTGTTTTATCTATTTGTATTTTATAGATATTATAATTTAATCTTGTATATTGAGGAGATGGTTTATTTATTTTTATATATTCTATAAATAATGTTATTTCAAAAGCCTTTATTGTATAAAATTATATTATAATTTTAATTAAATG